>BBSL01000229.1 GCA_001319865.1 Burkholderia sp. E7m39
ATCGGCGATGTCGCGATCAATCCGTACAACCTGCCCGATTCGATCGCCCGGATCGAAACCGCCTACGATGCGATCCTGAAGTACGGCACGAAGCCGATCACGCTGGGCGGCGATCACACGATCACGCTGCCGATCCTGCGTGCGATCCATCGCAAGCACGGCAAGGTCGGCCTGATTCACGTCGATGCACACGCGGATGTCAACGACACGATGATGGGCGAGAAGATCGCACACGGCACGCCGTTTCGCCGCGCGGTCGAAGAGGGCTTGCTCGATTGCAACCGCGTCGTGCAGATCGGTCTGCGCGGCACGGGTTACGCGGCGGAGGACTTCGACTGGTGCCGCGACCAGGGTTTTCGCGTGGTGCAGGCGGAGGAGTGCTGGAACCGCTCGCTAGCGCCGCTGATGACAGAGGTGCGCGAGCGCGTAGGCGGAGGCCCGGTGTATCTGAGCTTCGATATCGACGGTATCGACCCAGCCTACGCGCCTGGGACGGGCACGCCGGAGATCGCCGGATTAACCGTGCCGCAGGCGCTCGAGATCGTTCGTGGCGCCTGGGGGCTCGACCTCGTGGGCGCAGACGTGGTGGAAGTCGCGCCGCCGTATGATCCGTTCGGCACCACCGCGCTGCTCGGCGCGAACCTCGCCTACGAAGCGTTGTGCGTCATGCCTGGGGTCGAGCGCCGCGCCTGATGGTGCGTAAGCGCTGGGCGCCTCAGGCGCTCCGCCGTGCCGAGGCAAGGGCGGCTCGCTTTCCATGCTGCGATCCCTTGCTCAGAGGGCGTCGCCACGGCCTTGCGTATCGGGAGAGAGCCATCGCGGCATTGCTGTCCATACGGGCGAAATCGCCGGTATGTCGCGCAACCGATTGAACGAAGCGGTCCAAAAGATCTGACCCGGATGTATGACCATGACGGCGGCGCACAAGCATTCCGGGCACGCCCACATTTCTCCGAAGAAGTAACCGCCTCACATCCCGCGCAGTCCGAAAGGGCTGTGCCGCCGCTGCGTCAGATCGGATGCACTCGTCGCCCGGCGCAACGCCGGATGTCCCACCTTCCTTGACACAAATCTCGCGGCAAACGCGTGCGATCGGCCGCTATGCGCTGGTTTTTTCATTAGAAAGGAATCCGTACGGGTTAACGTCAACTCATGAACGACGGTCATGCGCCTCATGAAAACTTATCGATTGTTCGCGGCCCGCACTCGCGCCGAGAATAAATTCGGTGACCGCGCTCGTGCATGCACGGCGGGTTGTGGCAACGCATGCTGCCGCTGGCTCGGGCACTGTCCAAGGCGGCGCTGGCCCCAAGCCCCGGCAACGTTGCACGGGTTCGAAACCAACCAGGAACGCGACGATCGATGAACCATCCCGACACATCTGTCTGCTTCGATGAGGCAGCGGCGACGATAACCGAACGGTCTGCCATGCGGATTCCAACTTGCGGCGAAGCGCTCGTCACCTTGCTCGAAGGTTACGGCGTCGAGTACGTATTCGGCATTCCGGGCGTGCATACGGTCGAACTCTATCGGGGTCTCGCGGCCTCCTCGATCCAGCACGTGACGCCGCGCCACGAACAGGGCGCGGGCTTCATGGCCGACGGGTATGCGCGGGTGACGGGCAAACCGGGCGTGTGCTTCATCATCACTGGCCCCGGCATGACCAACATCGCGACAGCGATGGCGCAGGCGTACGCAGACTCGATTCCGATGCTCGTGATCTCGAGCGTCAATGCGCGGCGCGAGCTGGGCAGCGGCGATGGGCGGCTGCACGAGCTGCCATCACAGCGCGACGTGTTTGCGGGTATCGCCGCGTTCTCGCACACGTTGCTCGACGCGGCCGAGTTGCCCCGGGTGCTTGCCCGCGCGTTCGCCGTATTCGAGAGCGCCCGCCCGCGGCCCGTGCATATCGAGATTCCGCTCGATGTGATCGTTGCGCCGGCTGACGGCATGAACATGGCGCCTGCCATCTTGCCCGTCAAACCTGCAGCGGGCGCGAACGCGCTCGCCGTGGCCGCAGACCTGCTCGCCGACGCGCGGCGGCCGCTGATTCTCGCGGGCGGTGGAGCTGTGCACGCGGCAGCCGAACTGCGTGAACTCGCCGAGCACCTGCAAGCGCCCGTCGCGCTCACGATCAACGCGAAAGGTTTGCTGCCATGCGGTCATCCGCTGCTCATCGGTTCGACACAGTCGTTGCCGGATACGCGGGCATTAGTGCGCGATGCCGACGTGGTGCTCGCGGTCGGCACGGAACTGGGCGAGACGGATTATGACGTCGTCTTCGACGGGGGCTTTGCCATCAGGGGCCAGCTGATTCGCATCGATATCGACGCTCAACAACTGATGCGCAACTTCCGCGCGGACCTGGCGATTACGGGCGATGCACAGCATGCGGTGAGCAGCATCTCAGTGCGGCTGCATGAACGGCCAACACCTGTTCCGCAGCCCGACTGGGGCGCGCAGCGTGTCGAGAAGGTGCGGCGCGCTGTCTGGGCGTCATACGATGCGTCGACACGCTCGCAGAAACGTCTGATTGACACGATAGCCGGTGCGCTGCCCGGCGTGATCATCGCCGGCGATTCGACCAGCCCTGTCTATGCCGGCAATTTCGTGTACGACCCGCCGGGGCCGCGCTGCTGGTTCAATTCATCGACGGGTTACGGCACGCTGGGCTATGGCCTGCCCGCCGCGATCGGCGCCAAGCTCGCGGCGCTCGAGCGGCCGGTGGTCTGCCTGATCGGCGATGGCGGCATCCAGTTCACGCTGCCCGAACTCGCGAGCGCCGTGGAAGCAAGGGTGCCCGTGATCGTGTTGCTCTGGAACAACCTGGGATATGGCGAGATTCGCAAGTACATGGCGGCACGCGACATTACGCCCGTCGGCGTCGATATCTATACGCCGGATTTCCTGAAACTCGCAGCGGGTTTTGGCTGTGAAGCGCGCCGCGCCGATACGTGCGAATCGCTTGCCGCCGAGCTGCAGCAGGCAAACTCACGCGACGTCCCCACCGTGATCGAGGTGGTCGAGGCAGAATGGTTTGCGCGGGTGCCGGCATGACGACGAAGCCATTACCTCGAATTGACGGACCACTGCACACGCACCTCTACATCGACGGCATCTGGCGCAGCGGCGAAAGCCGACGGCGCTTGCCGATCATCAATCCGTCGACGGAAGAAACGATTGCCGAAATCGAGGCCGGCAGCGCGATGGACGTCGACACTGCGGTGCGCGCAGCCGCGCAGGCGTTCCGGAGCTGGAAAAAGACAACGGGTGCTGAGCGTGCCGCGCTACTGCGTGCGATTGCGCGCGGCGTAGAGGCGCAGCGCGATGACCTGGCCACGCTCCAGTCGCGCAACAACGGCAAACCGCTCGCCGAAGCACAGGTCGACGTATGCGACGTTGTCGCCACGTTCGACTACTACGCGGGACTGGCGGAGCAGCTCGATGAAACCGGCGAATCCACCGTCGCGCTGCCCTGCGACGATTACCGGGCGGTGATTCGCCGCGAACCGGCGGGCGTGGTCGGCCTGATCGTGCCTTGGAATTTCCCGATGGTCACGACCGCATGGAAGCTCGCGCCGGCGCTCGCGGCAGGCTGCACGGTGGTCCTGAAGCCGTCCGAAGTCACGCCACTGCCGGAGCTGGCGCTCGCCGCCATCGCGGCCGAGGCGGGCGTGCCGCGCGGGGTTCTGAACGTCGTCACTGGCACGGGCGTTGACGTCGGCGCACCGCTCGTCGCGCATCCGCTGGTTTCCAAGGTGTCGTTTACGGGCAGCACCGGGATCGGCGAGCAGGTGATGAAGACGGCGGCCACCACCATCAAGGGCGTGAGTCTGGAACTGGGCGGCAAGTCGTCCATCGTCGTGTTCGCCGACGCCGACCTCGACTTCGCCGTCGAACTGGTGGCGAGCGGCGGATTCTTCAACGCTGGACAGATGTGCTCGGCCACCTCGCGCGTGCTCGTCGAGCGCCCGATCGCGGAGGCGCTCATCGCGCGGCTTGCAGAGCGCGTGACGCAGCTGGTCGTCGGCGATCCTTTCATGCCCGGCGTGCAGATGGGGCCGCTGACCAATCGTGCCCAATACGAGCGCGTGCAGCGCTACATCGCGCAAGGCAAGGCCGACGGTGCGCGCAAGGTGATCGAAGGTACAGTGCCCGCCGGCCGGGGCTATTTCGTCAAGCCGACGATCTTTGTGGATGTCGGCGCGGACAGCGCGGTGTGGCGCGAGGAAATCTTCGGGCCGGTTCTATGCGTGCGCGCGTTCGACACCGAGGACGAAGCAGTCGGCATCGCGAATGACACCGAGTTCGGTCTCGTCGCAACGGTCGTCACGGGCGATCCAGCCCGCCAGAAACGCGTTGCCGACGCGCTCGAAGCGGGCGTGGTCTGGGTCAACGCGCCTCAGGTGATCTTTCCGCAAACCTCATGGGGCGGTTACAAGCGCAGCAGCATCGGCCGCGAACTGGGGCCGTTCGGCCTCGCCGCCTTCCAGGAAATCAAGCAGGTGTTGACGGCAGCGGGAACCGCCTGAGGAATCCCTGGAAACCCCACCTCATGAGTTCCCGTCATGGTCCGCATGCAGAGATTTCGTTTGTTGGCGGATATTGACCCACATACAGTTTATTCACCTTCCGGGCGGCCGATGGGCATGCCGGATGGACCCCCAGCGACAAGGCGTACAGGAGATGACCATGCAGGACTTCAAGCGGAGCAGAAGGCAGGCGATCAAGACCATTGGCACAGCGCTGGCTGCGACGGCGCTGCCAATGCCCTTCATTAGTACCGCTAAAGCCCAGCAGAGCAGCTTTGCGGGCAAGACACTGCGGCTGCTCACGTGGTCCGACGACACGGGCGCGGCGGCACTGCGCAACATCGCCAACACGTTCAGCCAGAAGACGGGCGCCCAGGTCATCGCCGACCGCGCCGACGGCACCTCGGGCATGGTCGCAAAAGTGAAGGCCGCCGGTAGCCGTCCGACCTACGACGTGATCACACTCGCCGGCGTCGGCGCCGCAGGTCTGGGCGAAGCGGGACTGCTGGCCAAGCCGGATCTCGACAAGCTGCCGAACCTCAAGGATGTCGTGCCGCAGTACCGCACGGGCGCGAACGGTTTCGGTATCGGCTATCTGCTGTGGTCCGACGGCCTCATCTACAACACATCGACCGTGAAGGCAGCGCCGACCTCATATGAGGCGCTGTGGGACCCGAAATACGCAGGGCGTCTGTTCCTGCCGCCGCCCGAGTGGGCCGAAGCAGTCGATCTCGCGATCATCGCCGCGAAGCTTGCGGGCGGCTCTCAACAGAACATCGAGCCCGGCTTCAAGAAGCTGGCGGAGCTGAAAGAGCGAGTGATGACGCTCGGCGAAAATCCGAATCAGGTTGCGGACTTGTTCCGCACGGGTTCGCTCGATATCGGCGGCATCTATTCACCGGCATTTTTCCCTGACCAGATCAGGAAGCCCGAGTACAAGATGGGCGTTACGTACGGCATGAAGGAAGGCTTCGCGACGCAGCTCATGTTCTCGGTGATTCCCAAGGCTCATCCCGGCGACATCGACCTGATTCATGCATTCATCAACCATACGCTCGATGCGGGCGTGCAAGGCCGCATGGCTGCCGATGTATTGAACGGCCCGGTGAACTCAAAAGCGCTGATACCCGCCGAGAGCCGCGCATTCGTACCTTCGCCGCAGCAGATCGCCGAGAAAGCCGTCTTGCACGACGACAAGGCGCTCGCGCTCGTGCAGGCGGCGTGGATCAAGCGTTATACCGAGATCTTCTCGGCCTGACGATCATGTCAGCGCTTTCTTCACGCCGCGTGGGGACAGCGGCAGCCGCAGCCGACGCCGCGCGATGCAGCGATGCGCCGGCGCTGCCGCGCGTGCCGCCGCTATTGCTGCTCGCGCCGATCCTGGTGTTTCTTGCCGTGCTCATCGCCGCATCGCTCGCGGTGCTGCGGATGAGCTTCGGGGTGTCGGGCAACGAGTGGCGTGCGTTCACGCTCCAGAACTACGCGGATCTTCTCGACGGGTACTTTCTGCACTCGCTGTGGCTGACGCTTAAGCTCGCGTTCCAGAGCATGATCTGCGCCGTGCTGCTCGCGATTCCCGTGGCGCTCGCCATGGCGCGTACCGAGTCCAGGCTCGCGCGCCGGCTCCTGCTCGCGGGCGTGCTCTTGCCGCTGCTCGTGAATCTGCTGCTGCAGGGCTACGGCTGGCTCGTGATCCTTGGGCCCGCGGGGCTGCTCAATCATGCGCTGCTTGGCAGCGGTCTGATCCAGCGCCCGTTGCAGTGGCTCTATCGCGAGAACGGGGTGCTGCTCGGCTTGATCCAGACGGCATTCCCGCTGGCGGTCCTGCCGATATCGAGCGCCATGCGCGCGGTCTCGCGCTCCTACGAAGAAGCTGCCGCGACACTCGGCGCGACCCGTTGGCAAACACTGCGCCACGTGATGCTGCCGCTCGCGATGCCAGGGCTCGTATCGGGCGCGCTGCTGGTCTTTGCGTACAACGCGAGCGCATTTGCCGTGCCGCTGCTGTTGGGCGGCCGACGCGTGCCGATGCTCGCCGTGCTGGTGCACGACCAGGTGGCGCCGCTGCTCAACTGGCCGGCTGCGGCTTCATCCGGCATCGTGTTGATGGTCGCGACGCTCGCCGTGATGACGCTTTCGCAGCGACTTGCACGCAGCACGAAATACAACGCGGAGTCCCGCCCATGAACACCCTACGTCTCGCGTCGATCATGCCGGGCCGCCTGAGCCGCACGACGGGTCTGCTTGCGACGATCGTGCTGTTTCTCGCCGCGCTGCCCATCCTGACCATGATCACGATGTCATTCGGCAACTCGCAGACGCTCGAATTTCCGCCGCAGAGCTTCGGCCTGCACTGGTATCGCGCCGCATGGCGAACGTTCGCGTCGCCGGGTGCGAGCGATACGCTATCGATGGGCACGGCGCTGACGACGAGCCTGTTGGTCGCGCTCTCGACAATGGTGATCGCCACCGCCGTGTCGGCGCCCGCCGCGTATGCGCTGTCGCGCTACCGGTTCCGCGGCAAGGCCATCATCGAACAGCTCGTTGCGCTGCCGCTGGTCTACCCGCTCGTGATGCTTGGTCTGGCGCTGCTGCTGGTGTTCAATGTGCTGCCGATGGAGCTCGGCATGCTGCGTCTGGTCGTCGCGCACGTGATTCTGGCGTTGCCGTTTACCGTCAAGAACTGCGCGGCATCCGTCGCGTCGATCGGTCCTGAGTTCGAGGAAGCGGCCTGCCTGATGGGCGCAAGCCCGCGCCGGGCAATCATTGATGTCGTGTTGCCGCTGATGCGGCCGGGCATCCTCGCGGGCATGCTGTTCGCGTTCATCATCTCTTTCAACGAATTCACGGTGACGTTTTTTCTGTACAGCATCAATACGATGACGTTGCCGGTCTGGCTCTACAGCCGCACCGTGTCGTCGCTCGACCCGACCGTGTTTTCGTTTGCCGTTTTCATCGTGCTGATCGACTTTGCCTTGATCTGGCTGCTCGAAAGGCTGGTTGGCGATGAAGGCGTCGCACTGTAACTGCTGTCGCCCCGGCGGACGCGGGCACAAGGATCTTCCATGACCCATCTGACACTCCAGTCCATCACCAAGCGCTTCAACACCACGTACGCAGTCGATCACGTCGACCTGAGCGTGCCGGACGGGAAGCTGGTCTGCTTTCTCGGGCCATCCGGCTGCGGCAAGACTACGCTGATGCGGATCATCGCCGGTCTCGAAACAGCCACGGCGGGCACGGTGACGTTCGCCGGCCGCGATCTGACGCAGGTGCCGGCCAACCGCCGTGAGTTCGGCATGGTGTTCCAGTCGCTTGCGCTGTTTCCACACATGACGGTAGCGGAAAACGTCGCTTATCCGCTGCGGCTGCGCCGCGTCGAGCGGGGTGCACAGGTCAGGCGCGTCGCCGAGTTGCTCGAGATGATCCAGTTGCCGCACATGGCGCAGCGCAAGGTCACGCAACTGTCCGGTGGACAGCGGCAGCGCGTCGCGATCGCGCGAGCGATCGCTTCGTCTCCGAAGCTGCTGCTACTCGACGAGCCGCTGTCCGCGCTCGACGCAAAGCTGCGCGAAGCGATGCAGGTCGAAATCCGCCTGTTGCAACAGCGCCTCGGCATCACCACGATCATGGTCACGCACGATCAGCGCGAGGCAATGACGATGGCCGATGAAATCGTCGTGATGGAAAAAGGCCGCATCGCGCAAGTGGGCAAACCGCTCGACATCTACCGTGATCCCGTCAACGAGTTCGTTGCGGACTTCATCGGGCTCGGCAACATCCTGCCTGTGACGTTCGACGGCGGCGAAATCGGGCTGCCCGGCGGGCAATCGATCGCTGTGAACTCCGCAATGCGAGTCCCTGGCACGCCCGGTGATATCCGGCTTTTGATTCGCCCGGAGGACGTGTGTGTCAGGCCCGCGACCGCGAACCCCGGCCAGAACACCGTGCCAGGCACGGTGACGTTCGTGCGCGACGTCGGGGCGTCGATCGAGGCCACGATCGACTGCGAAGGCTTCACGCTGACGGCGGCCACGACGCCGCGCGAGACCCCCGACCTCCGTGCCGGCATGCAGGTGTTGGCTGAATTGCCGGCGCATGCGTGCAAGCTCATCGCGGCGCGCACCGCACATTGAATGCGGACTTGCTCGCACGCGGTGTCGTGGTTGAGAAAGCCGCACGAGCGCCGCGTCGCCCCATTTCCACAAGCAGGTTTTGACATGATTTCCATCAGCAATGTATCGAAGTGGTACGGCCAGTTCCAGGTGCTGACCGCCTGCACGACGGAAGTCAAGAAGGGCGAGGTCGTAGTCGTTTGCGGCCCGTCCGGCTCGGGCAAATCGACACTGATCAAGACCGTGAACGGTCTCGAACCGTTCCAGAGCGGGAACATCGTGATCAATGGCGAATCCGTCGGTGACAAGCGAACCAATTTGTCCAGGCTGCGCTCGAACGTCGGGATGGTCTTCCAGCATTTTGAGCTTTTCCCACACATGTCGATTACCGACAACTTGACGCTGGCGCAGATGAAGGTGCTGGGCCGGCGGCGGGACGAGGCCGCCGACAAGGCACTGGGGCTGCTTCATCGGGTCGGCCTGCGTGCGCACGCCGACAAGTATCCGGGCCAGCTTTCGGGAGGCCAGCAACAGCGCGTCGCGATTGCACGGGCGCTTTCGATGGACCCGATGGCGATGCTGTTTGACGAGCCCACCTCGGCGCTCGATCCCGAGATGATCAACGAGGTACTCGACGTGATGGTCGAACTCGCGCAGGAGGGCATGACGATGATGTGCGTGACGCACGAGATGGGCTTTGCACGGAAGGTCGCGCACCGCGTGATATTCATGGATCACGGGCGCATTGTCGAAGATGACCTGAAGGACGCGTTTTTTGCGAACCCCAAGTCCGAGCGGGCGAGAGATTTTCTGGGGAAGATCCTGCATTAGACACATCCAGTTCATGCTGGACGACTGCATCCATCAGACGACTTCCTCTACGCGCAGACGACGTCGCGGATTGGAAACAGCGTCTCGCTCCCATGGCCGCGCGCCGGCTGAACGAAACCGCCTGCGATGAGCTGGGTGATCACGGTTCGCCAGGCGCCCAGCATCCGCTGAATGTCACGCACGCGAAACGTTTCTCGCGGGTCATGCTATTTGCAGGTTCGTCCCCCACGCTCAATGCCGGTCTTCGGCGAGCAGGTCGCATGGCATTGCCTCGACGCGGCCAGAAGACGACGCTCGGCCAGCCGCATCGGAACACCCGTCATCGGAACACCCGTCATCGGAACGGAACGTGTCTTGCTGGCTGCTTGGCATTTGTACCGCCGGCACCAAAAGAGATGACCTACGGAACCTTTCCTCCCTGGCTGAATACGCTATCGATCACCTGGATTTTTTTGGGCGCGATATCTGCAGGTGCGATCGTCGTTGACGAGGTTCGACATCCGCAGAAGATGTGGATTATGAACGTCGTCTGGCCCGTAACGGCGTTGTTCGGCACAGTTGCATGGGGTGCCGCCTACTACGCGTGGGGACGAAATATCGCTGACGCCGGGCGGAAGGCCGACGAGCAGCCGTTCGCCGTGATGGCGATGAAAGGGACGAGCCACTGCGGTGCCGGCTGTACGCTGGGAGACATCATTGTCGAGTGGTCGGCGTTTGCCTTCCCCGCGTTGGCAGTCTGGTTCGGGTGGCACACGGTGTTCAACGAAAAAATGTTTGCCGTCTGGATCCCCGATTTCATCGTCGCCTTTCTGCTCGGCATTGTCTTTCAGTATTTCACCATCAAACCGATGCGAGGGCTGTCGGTAGGCGCAGCTGTGGTGGCAGCCGTCAAAGCGGATATCGCGTCGATCACTGCGTGGCAGGTGGGCATGTATGGACTTATGGCCATCATCCAATTCTTGTGGTTCAAGCCGGCTTACGGAGGGATCGCGAAAGTGGCGAGCCCGGAATTCTGGTTCGCCATGCAACTCGCCATGCTCGCGGGATTCGCAACCAGCTATCCCGTCAACTGGTGGTTAATCCGTTTGGGTGTAAAGGAAAAGATGTAAATCCGCTTCTTCCTGGGTCTTGAAGTGTTTGGGCCACTGCCGCCCTAAGCGCCGTACTGCGGCTCCGACCGACTGAAGTGACGTTGGCAATTGCTGGCACGCGGCCTGCGGCGGTTAGGAGGCCGGCACGCAAGTGCTCGGGAAAATCACAGACATCGCGGAGGATCAAATGGCACACGAGAAACACCAAGCTTGCATTGAAGCCTGCGACGCATGCGCTAGCGCTTGCGACCATTGCGCAGCCGCATGCCTTTCGGAACAAAACGTTTCTGAAATGGCCGGATGCATCAAGACGGACATGGACTGTGCGGACATTTGCCGCCTCGCATCCGCCGTCATGGCTCGCGACAGTAGTCGTGCAAAGGAAGTTTGCTCGTTATGCGCGTCGATATGCGACGCGTGCGCCGCTGAGTGTGACAAGCATCAGCACGAACACTGCAAGCAATGCGCAGAAGCCTGTCGGCGTTGCGCAGAACAATGCCGCGCTATGGGGTAGTGAGAACGGGACGATTGGCGTCGAGCGCTCAAAACTGCTTTTGCTTGGTGTTAAGTGCGCCATCGTCGCCGCTCTTGATTGACGCAACCTACTGCTTCGCGCGCGGCGCTTCGCGACGGAAGAACCACAGGCAAGCCCGAATCTCTTTGCCACAACGGTAGCCTCGTTTCGGCCGCGCCAATATCTCACGCTTCGGAAGGCTCTGCGACGTCGATATCGAGAAGCGCCGTACTGATCGACTTGCCATGCGCGTCGAGTGCGAGCGAACGCGTGACGCCCCCTCCGAGCGCACGCCCGAGCACGAAATTGAACGCACCCAACAGCGGCAGTTCATAACGGACGACATCGCCTCTCACGACATCGGCGAGGTGAGCCTTGACACGCTCGGGCGTCAAGATGTCGCGCAGATGCCCGTAGTGCTTCGCGTCGAAGCAGACCACGGAAACGTTGAGCGTATTGCCCTTGTCGCCCGTGCGGCCGTGTGCGAGTTCACGCAGTTTCATCGCTTGCCTCCACGATTTCGAAGACGGGATTGACGAGTTCGCGCGGCAGCAACACCGACTGCACCGCGAGGACTTCACGCATCGCTTTCATCACACCGCCGCCGCCCGCCGGCCCGTTGGTATAGAGCGTTTCGACCTCGTTGCCGATGCGCGCCGCTTCCGTGGCGTTCGATGCGCGGCCGGTGACCCGCACGCGAACTTCGTATGGGTCGTCGTGGCCCGCGGCGAGCCTGTCGCCGTAAAGCGAATTCACACCGATCAGATCGAAGCGCAATTCGCTCGTGTTCACGCCCGTGATCGCGAGGCGCTCGCGCACGATGTCGAGCGCGAGCCGAGCCCGCGCGACCGCGCCCGGTCCGCCGTAGGAAATCTGTCCTTCGCCGATATAGCCGTCGATATAAGCGACGGACACCTTGAGCGTCCCGGTGCGCGCCGCGCCGCGCCCGCCCGTTACGCGCACGCGGTCCATCGCCTCCTGCGCGACCCGCACCTGCGTGAAATCTGCGACGACATCCGGCTGGTAATAACGCGCGGGATCATGAATCTCATAGAGCAGTTGCTCCTTGCACGTCGCCTCAGTCACGCAACCGCCCGCGTGTGCCACTTTGCTGATCACGACGTTGCCGGCTGCATCGACTTCGCCAACAGGAAAGCCGAGCCGCGCGAGATTCGGCACGTCCTTGAAGCCCGGGTCCGCGAAGTAGCCACCCGTCACCTGTCCCGCGCATTCGAGCAGATGACCGACCACAGTCGCCTGCCCGAGCGTATGCCAGTCATCCATCTTCCAGCCAAATTCGTGGATGAGCGGCGCCGTGAACAGCGACGGGTCCGCTACGCGCCCGGTCAGCACGACGTCCGCGCCCGCTGCCAGCGCAGCGACAATGGGCGCCGCTCCGACGTACGCATTCGCCGATACGATCCGGTCGGCATATGCGCTGACGTCGTCGCCGGTTTCCTCAAAGCGCAGAGGCGATCGCAGCATGACATCGAGCACATCGTCGCCGGTCACGGCTGCGATCTTGAGGCCGCGCAAGCCGAGTTCGCGCGCGATCTGCGCCGTCTTCCGCGCGGCGGCGGCCGGATTGGCCGCGCCCATGTTCGAGATGATGCGCACGCGGTTCTTTGCCGCGACGGTCAGCACGGCGCGCATTCGCGCTTCGAGCAATGGGTCGAAGCCTTGTGACGGATCGCGGCGGCGCGCCTGCTGCGCAATCGCGATCGTTCGCTCGGCAAGACATTCGAACACGAGGTAGTCGAGCGCGCCGTGTTCCGCGAGTTCGACGGCCGGTTCGATACGGTCGCCCGAGTACCCTGCGCCAGCGCCTATCCTGATGCGATCTTTCATGACGTCATCCAAACGCAATCAAAGCGAAAACACGCCGAGCACGACGCACGCGATCGTCATCACGATCGATGCGCCGAACAGGAGCGGAAACGTGAACTTCTGATGGTCCGCGAGATCGATCCCGCACAAGCCGACGACGAGAAACGTCGCGGGCGTCAGCGGGCTCACGGGAAAGCCGGTGGTCATCTGACCGAGGAGCGCGGCCTGACCGACGTGCACGGCGGGCACGCCGAGTTGTGACGCTACTTCTGCGATCACCGGCAGCACGCCGAAATAGAACGAGTCGGGATCGAAGAGCATCGAGAGCGGCATCGACAGGAGGCCGAGCGCAACGGGGATGTGCGAGGCCATTGTGGGCGGCACGAAGCCTACAGCCGCCTGCGCCATCGCCTTCAGCATGCCGCTGCCCTGCATGACGCCAGTGAAGACGCCTGCCGCAAGCAGGATGCCCGCCATCATCAAAGCGGCGCGCGCGTGCGCATCGATGCGCTTGCGCTGCATGTCGACATTCGGATAGTTGACCATCAGCGCGATGCACAGGCCGACCATGAACATGATGGCGGGCGGGATCTTCTCGCCCATCGCGACCATCGTGCCCAACACCACGACCGTCAGAACGATATTGAACCAGAAATTCTTCGGGCGGCGCAGCGCTTGTTCCTCCGGCGTGAGCTTGCGCTCGGGCATCGGAATGAAGCCGTTTGCGCTCGAATAGCCGAGACGCTTTTCCTCGCGCCGGCCAAGCCACCACGCCATGCCGAACACGAACACGAGACCGATTGCCTGCACGGGAATCAGCGGATTGAACAGCGATGAAATGGGCAGATGCAGCGACGCGGACGCGCGGATCATCGGCCCCGTCCACGGCAGGAAGTTGATGCCTGCCGCCATCGACACGGCCGCTGCGAGCACGCGCTTGTCCATCTGCAGACGTTCGTAGAGCGGCAGCATCGCGGGAATCGTGACGAGAAAGCAGACGGCGCCGGAGCCGTCGAGATGGATGAGCAGCGCGAGCAGCGTGGTGCCCATCACGATGCGCGTGGGCTTCGTGCCGACCGCACGCAGAATGCGGTCGATGATGGGGTCGAGCGTGCCTGCGTCGGTGATCGTGCCGAAATAGAGAATCGCGAACACGAACATGCCAACGACGGGCGCCAGGCTCTTTAGTCCGTCGATTACGAACTTGCTGGTCTGCAAACCGAACCCGCCGATCAGCGACGCCGCAATCGGAACGATGATGAGCGCAACGAGCGGCGACATGCGCTTCGAGAGTATCGCCCCGAGCAGGATGACGATGGTGGCGAGGCCGAGTAACGGCAACATGAACGCGTCTCCGAATCTTGATTTGTAGTGCGGTCAAGAGTAAGTTCGGGGCGGCAATAAAACAATTGAAATGATTTGATCGCAGTTATTACGAACCATAATGGATCTGAATCTTCGCGATATCCGGGCGCTCGTGGCCGTGGCCGAGGCAGGCAGCTTTACGCGCGCGGCGGAGCGCCTGCATCTGTCGCAGCCGGCGCTCACGGTGCAGATACGCCGGCTGGAAGAGGCGGTCGGTGCGCGTCTGTTCGACCGCAACAGCCGCAACGTCGCGTTGACGGCGACCGGCCGCGAGCTGCTTCCGCTGCTGCGCAAATCGTTGCAGGACATGGAAACCGTGTTGCGCGATGCTCGTGCACTTGGCGAAGGGGAGAGCGGCACCGTCCGCGTCGCTTGCTTGCCGACGTTCGCGGCGAGCGTGTTGCCCGAGTTGATCATCGATATGAAGCGAGAGGTGCCGCGCGTCGTCTTCCAGATCCGCGATGTCGTCGCGAGCACCGTCAATGCGCTCGTGCGCAACGAGGAAGCGGACATCGGTCTGACGGGCGGCGACGTGCTCGACCCGGCGCTCGAAGTTCTGCAAACAGGCGTGGACCGGCTCGTCGCTGTATGTCCGCAGGCGCATCCGCTGGCGAGAAAGCGCCGTGTCGGCCTGAATGATCTGGCGAGGGCGCCGCTCGTGCTAACAGCACCGGGTACGAGCGTACGAGCGGTCGTGGATACGGCGCTCAGTGAATCGGGCGCGCCGCTGGATATCGCTTGCGAACCCACGTACATGATGACGGCCGTCGCAATGGTGCGTGCGGGCCTGGGCGTGACCATCCTGCCTGAGACCGCGCGCGAGGTGCGAGCCGAGGCGGGGCTCGTTGTGAAGAAGATCGACCATCCGGCGTTCGTGAGGTCGATCGCGATCGTCAAGAAACGAGGCAGGACCCTGCCGGCGATAACGGAGAAGTTCGTGACGTTGATGCGTCAATGCCTAGACGCGACCGGCTGACATCGGCCGTTGCTACCGGTCTTTTTCTGCGGCGCTTGCAACGACCATGCTGGTCATCCGCGGCTATCTAGCGGCCGCGGTTGGATGAGATGTATCAGGCGCGCGTGAACCGTCAGCCGGGCCATGGTGCGGCCCGAACTTTTCATTGCGCTTCGAGCGCGTCGAGACGGGCGCGTGCAATCTCATCGGGATGCAGGCAGTGATACGCATCGAACAGCTGAGAGCACAGCCGTGCGAGGTCCGCCAGATTGACAGCCTGGTCCGGGTGCTCGACCTCTCTCGCATTGAGTATGTCGTCCAACACCGGGGCTAGACGACGCAGTTGTCGGAATGTCTCCAGATCTAGTTCCATATCAATTCCTGTAGCCGCAAAACCATGGCTCGTCGCGCTGGCCGATCGCGCTGGTTGTCACGGCCATCCACTGACACGCTAGCATTTTCATAAATCCTGCGCAGAGTGTGGGCTTGTAGAACGTCGTTCATATGACGCGATGGGAGGCCTGTCGTTCCCGAGTTTTTTACGCATCGCACCATTACTTAAAGGAATTTCGCAACATTTGCCCGCCTTTCACCGTAGTGCGGCGGATTGCGCGCGGACGCATCGGCCGTGAACGAGCGATTTCGACCAGATTCGTTGTGGCGGGTGCAGATAACTTGTGCGGTGCACAGCAAAGCAAATTGTTAAATGAAGAGGAAAGGGTATACGCTTACGCAACTTCCCTATCGGAGGCTCTCCCTCGTGTCGACTCTCCTTGCACAGGACGGACTTGTTGCGGCGTGGTGTCGGATCAACTCTGGCGCCGAATCAGGTGCCTTTGAGTGTTCCGAGCTCGATGCGCATGGCGAAGCCGTGCCGCACCCACATCCTTCGGCTCGACGGCAGATTGTCATGACCGACATCTATTGCCAGATTGCCGAGCAGATCGGTCACGTTGCAGCCATGTCGGCTGCGGTGACGACACGTTCGTTCGGCATCCGGGTCCCGGACGTCGTCTGGATGCCGCCGGAGAAATGGGAAGGAATCGACAGGGATGCGCCTATCCCGTTTGTACCGGATCTGTGCGTCGAAGTGCTCCTCGATCGAAGCGTGCCGCAAGACGTCGCGCTCCGGGTCAAGGCCTATCTGGAAGGCGGAGCCCGTGAAGTCATCGTGGTTGGTCAACGCGGTCAACTGCAGTTCTGGGGACCTGATGGAGCACGACAGGTCTCCGCGCACGGGATAACGCTGTCGCTCGAGCCTATGTACTTCGACGTGTAGCCCGCTCGTCGCGTGCGGGCGTTGGCGGCCAGCGGGCCGTCGCACCGGCCGTCGCATGCACCGAACTTTTCTGACACGAATCCGATGACGCGCACCGCTGTCCGCGGTGCTAGTTCGCTGGCTCCCGTCCGATCGGGTCTGGTTCGTGCGAGTCTGCTGTCATTCTTGCAGGCCTTCCATGCCTCGAGTGATTCGCGATCGATCAGACATGACCGCCATACCCAGCAAATCCCGCTCGTCCATACCGCCAGTTGGCTTCGTGCGCGTGCGCGGTGCGCGCGAACACAACCTGAAAAACGTCGACGTGGAAATTCCGCGGGACGCGCTCGTGGTGTTCACAGGCGTGTCCGGTTCCGGCAAATCGTCGCTGGCATTTGGCACGTTGTACGCGGAGGCGCAACGCCGCTACTTCGAGTCCGTGGCGCCTTATGCGAGGCGGCTGATCGAACAGGTGGGCGTGCCCGAAGTCGACGCGATCGAAGGGCTGCCGCCGGCCGTGGCGCTGCAGCAGCAGCGCGGCACACCCGGCGCGCGTTCCTCGGTGGGCAGCGTGACCACGCTGTCGAGCCTCGTGCGTATGCTGTACTCGCGCACCGGCACCTACCCGCCGAAGCAGCCGATGCTGTTCGCCGAGGACTTCTCACCCAACACGGTGCAAGGCGCCTGCCCGACATGCCATGGTCTGGGCCGCGTGTACGAGGTCACCGAAAAATCGATGGTGCCCGACGATTCGCTGACGATCCGTGAGCGTGCCGTCGCCGCGTGGCCGCCTGCATGGCATGGCCAGAATCTGCGGGACATCCTGGTCACGCTCGGCTACGACGTCGACACGCCATGGCGCGATCTGCCGAAGAAGGATCGCGACTGGATTCTTTTCACCGATGAGCAGCCGACTGTTCCCGTCTACGCCGGCCTCACGCCGAAAGAGACGCGTGCGGCGCTCAGGCGCAAGGACGAACCGAGCTATCAGGGGACGTTTACCAGTGCGCGCCGTTATGTGCTGCATACCTTCGCGAACACCCAGAGCGCGCTGATGAAAAAGCGCGTGTCGCAGTACATGGTCGGCAGCGAGTGCCCGGACTGCCACGGCAAACGTCTCAAGAGGGAGGCACTTTCGGTGACATTCGCAGGCCTCGACATCGCCGAGTTTTCGCAGTTGGCACTGTCGGGGCTTGCCGGGATGCTTGAGCCGATCGCGCGCGGAGAATGGCCGGAACAGGGCAAGACGCCGGCAGACCAGAGTGGCGTGCTCAGCAAGCGCGCGATGCAACACGCCGTCGACAAGCGGATTGCCTCGGGCGGTTCAGCGCACAAGGCATCTCCCGATGTTCGGCGTACGCCGAACCTGTCCGAAGAGAAACGCCTCGCCGCGCAACGCATTGCCGCGGAGTTGCTGGAACGGCTGAACACGCTCATCGACCTGGGGCTGGGGTATCTCGCGCTCGATCGCAGCACGCCGACGCTGTCTTCGGGCGAGCTGCAACGCTTGCGACTGGCCACGCAACTGTCGTCGCAGCTCTTTGGCGTCGTGTATGTGCTCGATGAGCCATCGGCCGGTCTGCATCCCGCCGACGGCGAGGCACTCTTCGGCGCGCTTCAGGCACTCAAGGCGGCCGGCAATTCGCTGTTCGTCGTCGAGCATGATTTGCAGATGATGCGGCGCGCGGACTGGCTGGTCGATGTCGGTCCTGCAGCCGGCGAAGCGGGCGGTCACATTGTGTATAGCGGTCGCCCCGAGGGGCTCGCGAAGATCGAAGCGTCACAGACGCGCCGTCATCTTTTCGCCGCGCCAGCGCAAGTCGATCGCACACCGCGCGAGGCGGCGGGTTGGCTGCGGCTTGCCAATATCACCCGTAACAATCTGCACGAACTGAACGTCGCGTTTCCACTCGGCTGTCTGACGGCGGTGACGGGCGTATCGGGTTCAGGCAAGTCGAGCCTCGTGAGCCAGGCCCTTCCGGAACTGGTCGCGAGCCGGCTCGGCAGACCCATCGAGAGCCCGGACGATGACGAACAGAACCCGCTGCTAGCGGTCACGACGGCACCGACAGGCGGTCACATCGCCGGGGGGATGGATGCGATCAGGCGGCTCGTGCGTGTCGATCAGAAGCCGATCGGACGCACGCCGCGTTCGAATCTCGCGACATATACGGGTCTTTTCGATCACGTGCGAAAACTCTTCGCGGACACGCCCAGCGCGCGCAAGCGTCGTTACAGCGCGGGTCGCTTTTCGTTCAACGTCGCGCAAGGCCGTTGCGCCACCTGCGAAGGCGAAGGGTTCGTGAGCGTCGAACTGCTTTTTCTGCCAAGCGTGTATGCACCATGCACGACCTGTCACGGCACCCGCTACAACACGTCGACGCTGGAGATAACTTGGCGGGACAAGAACATTGCCGACGTATTGAACCTGACTGTGGATGCCGCATGCAGGTTCTTCGAGGACGAAGCTGGCGTGATGCGCGCGCTCGTCGCACTGCGCGACCTCGGTCTCGGCTATCTGCGACTCGGACAGCCGGCGACCGAGCTATCGGGCGGCGAAGCGCAGCGCATCAAGCTCGCCACGGAACTGCAACGCGCGCAGCGCGGGGATACGTTGTACATCCTTGACGAGCCGACTACCGGGCTTCATCCCGCCGACGTCGACCGGCTGATGCTGCAATTGCAGGGACTTGTCGACTCGGGCAATACGGTCGTGCTCGTCGAGCACGATATGCGGGTGGCCGTGCAAAGCGATTGGGTGATCGACGTCGGCCCGGGAGCCGGCGCGGAGGGCGGAGCGATAGTGGCGAGCGGCACGCCACGGGATGTCGCCCGCACGGCGGAGAGCCGCACGGCCGTGTATCTGCGGCCACTTCTCGCGACGTAGACGGCCTTCGCGACAGAGTCACTTCAGGTTGCAGTCCAGACCGCCTCCCATTCTTGCGAGGGGTATGGGACTTTTCGCGCAGCCGCCGGTGTGGGCTACTACACGGCATGCGCGATCGATCGGATGAAGGGGGAAGAGGGCATGCCGCCCTCTTGCCACGAGGATCGCCGGGGCGCTTCGCTACTTTCCGGGGTGCAAGACCACCTTGGTCCAGCCGTGTTCGCGCACGTCGAAGTGTTGATAGGCGTCAGGCGCGTCGCTGAGTTTCAACTCATGCGAAACGATGAACGATGGTTTCGCGCGGCCGGCGTCGATGAGATCGCGCAACTGCCGGTTGTACGCCTTGACGTTGCATTGCCCCGTGGCAATGTGCTGGCCTTTGAACCAGCACTTGCCCCAATCAAAGGCAATCTGTCCCTTCTTCGCCAGTTCGTCCTGTGCGCCCGGGTCCTCCGGAATGAACACGCCGACCACGCCGATCCCACCGGTGAACTTGACCGACGACACCAGATTGTTCATCGTCAGATTGGGGTTCTCATGGCGATGCGGCGCCGGATCATGGCATTGGTAACCGACGCATTCGCAACCCACGTCCGCGCCAATCCCGTGCGTCAGGTCCATGACCCGTTGCACCGGGTCTTCTTTCGAATAATCGATCGCAATGGCGCCGATCGACTGTGCGAGCTTTAGCCGGTCGGGATGGCAGTCCACCACCATGACGCTGCGCGCTCCCTTGATCATGGCCGAGTGAGCGGCCATCAGACCCACCGGTCCCGAGCCATAGATCACCACCGCATCGCCCGGCCGCATGCCGGCCAGTTCGGTGGCGTGCCAACCGGTGGGGAAGATGTCGGCGCACATCACGTAGTCGGTCTGCTTCTCCGCTGCGTCAGGCGGCAGCTTCAAAGACATGAAGTCGGCCCAGGGTACCCGAAGATATTCGGCCTGTCCGCCCGGCCATGGGCCCATGTCCGCAAAGCCGAAGGCACCGCCCGCGATTCCCGGCTGGTTCGCGCTCAGGCAAAACGCCGTGAGGCCGCGCTCGCAGTTGACGCAGTGGCCGCAGCTTACGTTGAACGGCAGGCACACCCAGTCTCCGGGTTTGATGCGCTCCACGGCCGGTCCTACTTCCTGAACCACACCCAGATTTTCGTGACCGAAGATGCGGCCTTGCTCGAAGTCAGTTCGACCCTCATACATGTGCAGGTCGGACCCGCAGATGTTGGTACTGGTGATTCTGACGATGGCGTCGGTCGGGCGCTCGATCCTGGGATCGGGTACATCTTCTATGGCGACTTGCCTTGGACCACGATATACAACCGCTTTCATATCTTTTCTCCTAAGGTGGCGACTGAAGCCTGAGCTGCAGAAACAGCGTGGCGGCTCACGGCGTCGACAAACCCGCAGGCGTGCCTGTGGGACGGGTGGTCTCTGGATGGCGATGCATGTCCCGGTCGTGAGGCCTGTTGCTTGTGTGTCCAGACCGGCACCTTGCAACCACGTTGGCTATGAGTAGTTGTAACTTGATGTAGATAGATATCCTAAATAACGGTTTTATATCTTGCGCTTCTCGATGACGGTGCGCGCCACATGCGGAGCTATCCGCGTGCCCGCAGTCTGCGTAGTGAAGATTACAAGACCAGGATGGAGTTTTTGATAAGCCGCGCTGAAACCGGTCGTCGAAACCTTGACCGGCGCATTGACGCGACCACGATGACATCAAGACTAGGTACTTGCCGCTTGCACTTCTTCCTTATTCCTGCAGGACGTGTCGGATCTCTGCGCTTCGAAGGACGGCTCGCGGCTCCGCTCAGAACTTCCCGAAACATCACTAAGCTACCGACGTTTCGGTGGGCAAGCCGGAGTGCGCGAGACGTCACACCGGTATATCGATGAAACACGTCGGTGAGATACCGCTGCGCCTGGAACCCCGCGCGCGCCAACCTCGCCCAGGGAAATCGTCTGCTCGCGCAACATCGTCCTGGCAGACATCACTCGTTCGAGGGCCACGTACAGATGGGGCGAGTTACCTGTCGCTGCTTTGAAAACGCGCGCAAAGTTCGAGGCACTCATGTGGACGAGCACTGCGAGTTGCTCGACCAAAAGGGCGATGCGATGAGAGTCGTCGGTTCGATCCGACCCACTTGCTCGCTGGCGTCATTTCCGTTCATTATGAGGTTATGGGTTGAGCGCAAGCGGCAACTCAATGAGTCGGGTCGAACAGGAGGCGTGCCATGTCAGATCAAACTGGAAGGTTGAGCAAGGACTTTCTCGAGCAGCAGCGCAAACGTCTTGAGGATTTGCGGCGCACCTTGCTTGTCGAGGAGAAGAATGCGATAGAACAAGAACGTATGGATCAACAGCAGCACGGCAACGAAGCTGAAGAGTTCGAGGACGCGGCTCAGGCAATGGCACAGCAAGAAGTCAACCAAGGGCTGCGTAACACAAACAATCAACGAATTAGCGACATCGAACGCGCATTGCAGAAACTCGCGGATGGAACGTATGGCTTTTCGGATCTAAGCGGTGAGCCGATACCCGTCGCCAGGCTCGAAGCCATTCCGGAGGCTATCCTCACGGTCGAAGAGCAGCAAAGGCGCGACTCGCGCAAGTAGGCGAAGGACGAACGCGATCGCCAGTCCGCCTTCGCCAAACGCAAGCCGTGGCAGCAAGCGCTGTCAAGCCTCGTGGTTCACGACAGTCGCATCAATGGCCGGTCTTCGCTTCGATTCCCTGAACCCATCGTTCAGCGGCGGAGCGAATCACGACCCACGATCGGGGCTGCTGCCCTGCAAAGTGGTGGTCAAGGTATCGGCGTCCCCACTCGGTCGCATCGCGGATGGCTTCCTGTTCCGTCGACCATTAGGCTGAACCGTTTCCGGATGAGTATCGACCACTGTTTGACCGCTTCGGCTAATGTTTAACGTGCGATCCATGCGCCATACGCGTTGCGCTCCGATCGAACCGTAATGAGAAAACCGTCGGGGGAAGAGGCTCTTGCATCCATCGGTCAATTGGTCTGGACCTGCGTGCGTTGATTTGCGGGGTTCGGGTGATTGATTTGATCGATCCCGTACCTGTTTGTTCGCCGATACCTGCTATCGGAAACACGGTATCCGGATGCTGACCTATGCTTATGCATGTTCGTCGATCTGCGGAGGATGCTGTGTCGAACGTAGACCGTGATGCTGATAACACATTCGCAAAACGCATATTCTGGTTCGCAGCGTTGTGGCTGCTCGGAGTGACGGGTACCGCACTGCTCGTCTTGCCGTTTCATCTACTGATTTCCGCGGCAATGCATCATTAACAAGGTGATGTGTCGAAAGCAGTTTGACGGAGCTTTCAGAAATGCAGGAATTCGATTTCTACCTCAACCTCAAGAAGCCGACGCTCGGGCTATATGTCCGCAACGGAGCCGGACTAACCGACCTTGCGAATCCCCAAGAGTGGCGATTCGAGGGGCATGTATGGGAGAGTGAACTTACGCCTGGCATTCTGGTTGAACTCAATAAAAACGGTCATGCTTTTCAGGAACTCGGCGCGTGAGGTTTTAGTGTCTTCCCTCTCGTCACATTACAGGAAGGCCAGCACTAGCTTGCGACGCGATGCACGAGCGACGATCGATCATCGAACCGTTCCGCGTGAGACAGCAATGGCGGCCAACGGCCTCGTCAAGCCGCGACAGTACGAGCCGGAGTTCAGCTCTCGTCGAGTAGCGCTTCGATTCGACGCGCTGTTTCACCCGCGTCGCTGCCCACCCGGCCGAGGATGTCCGGCGTACACTTTTTTAGCAGCGCGACGATCATCCGGACCCGCGAAGGAATGGGGCGCTGCGCCTGAAACAGGAGATGCAGATCGAACGGCGGCACATTGAATTCGGGCAAGAGCCGCGTCAGCTTTCGGTCGGCGAGTGCGGCGGCGCACGCGTGCTCTTCGATCACGCCTATGCCGACGCCCGCGAGAATCAATTCGTACATAGGTCGCCAATGGCTTGTCTTGATTGCCGACTGAATGGGCGCACTCTCCACCACGCTGTCGATATGTTTGAGCGGCAATTGGTCCGAGCCAAACATGCTTTGCACCCGAATGAACGGATGCCTGTTCAGGTCGTCCGGCTCGCGGATCGGATCGCATCGTTCCAGATATTCGGGTGCTGCCACGAGCACACGATCAATCTTTCCGAGTCTGCAGGCAATGAATGCACCTTCTCCAAGTTGCCCCAGGCGAAACGAGATATCGACGCCTTCCGTCACGAGATCGACCACCCGGTCATTCAGCACGAGATCCAGGTCCAGTTGAGGATAGGTTGCACGGATGAACTTCAACGCCTCCGGCACGACCGTCTCGCCAAAGCAGTGAGGCGCCGCGATGCGTATGCTGCCGCTGAGGTCCCGCTCGTCGTTCGAGATTTCAGCGATGGCCTGTTCGACTGAGCACAGGATCTTCTTGCTGCGCTCATAGAAAGCCAGGCCTTCCGGCGTGCAGTTGAATGCGCGTGCGCTGCGCAGCAGCAGGCGGCAGCCGAGATACTTCTCGAGCCGCTCGATGCGTTCACTGACGGCAGGTTGTCCCATATTGAGGTCTCGTGCCGCGCTCGACATGCTGCCGCGCTCAACCACTCTGGCATAAATGCGCATGGTTTCCAGCAGATTCATGGCGCCCACCCGGCCTTCGCGCCCGTCGCGCGTAGTTCGAACGTCGATGGGTTGTGCCGTTTCAGCCACTCATGGGCGATATGAGTCAGCGCGAGTGTTTCTGCATGTGATTGCCGGTCACCGTTGGCTGATTCCTTCGCTGATGTCCCGTTCATGCCGCGCCTCCTGAAGTGACGTACTGGTCAGCATCGCTGTCGAACGCTCAACGATGCGCGATGAGGCAAAGCGTAAGGCGGGTCTGTCTATCGCAGTGGGCACAAATCCGGGGCCGGTGAATCAGTACAGTTTTGCTAGCATCTCGATACCGCCCAAAACCAGGCCAGTGGCCGTTCTCGGGAGGATCGGACTGTGTTGTCCGTCCGACCCGTACAGCGTCAGGAACACGTCTGATGAATATCTACGAAAAGCTCGCAGACGACATCGAGCGGTTGATCCGTCAGGGCGTCTACCGTCACGGGGAGCGCTTGCCATCGGTGCGTCAGACGAGTCAGCAGCACCGGATCAGCATCTCTACCGTCATTCGGGCGTATTTGTTGCTCGAGAGCCGCGGCTTGCTGACGAGCCGGCCCCAGTCGGGCTACTTCGCGAATTTCCGGGAGGGTGACGAAGCACGGCAGGCGCTCGATCTTCGCCCGTCGAGACCGATCCCGATCTCGTCGCCCGTCGACGTCAGCCGCCTCGTGCTCTCCACCCTGCGCTCGATCGGCGTAGACGATGCGCTGCCGCTTGGTTCGCCGTATCCTGACCCCTGTCTGTTTCCGTTCGAACGAATCAACCGATACGCGTATGACATCGGAAGGGGCAAGTCCCGCTGGGGCGTAACGGATGCATTGCCGCCGGGCAATCCCAATCTCGTGCGCCAGATCGCACGCCGCTATCTCGAGAACGGCATGGCCGTCGATCCGAACGAGGTCATCATCACGGTTGGTGCGACCGAGGCGATCAACCTTTGCCTTCAGGCTGTTGCGAAGCCCGGCGACGTGATCGCAGTCGAGTCGCCGACGTTTTACGCGATGCTCCACGCGATCGAACGTTTGGGCATGAAGGCGATCGAGGTGTCGACGCACCCCGAATACGGCATCGATATCGACGCGCTGGATGCTATTGCTGACTCTCAGTCTGTCGCTGCGTGCATGGTCATGCCGAACTTTCAGAACCCGCTGGGGTTTCAGATGCCCGACGAACGCAAGCGCAAACTCGTCGAATTCGCAACCAGACGGGACATCCCTGTTATCGAGAACGGCGTTTATAACGAGCTGTACTTTGGCAACTCACATCCGAGCACGTTGAAGTCTTACGACAGGAAGGGCCTGGTACTGCATTGCTCATCGTTTTCGAAAAGCCTCACGGCCGCCTACCGGATTGGCTGGGCGTTGCCGGGACGCTACCGCGATCAGGTCGAAAAGCTCAAGTTCCTGAATACGTTGACGTCCCCGACGATCCCCCAGCAGGCGATCGCCGAATACCTCGAACGCGACGGCTACGAACATCATCTGCGCAGGGTACGAAAGGCGTATGCCCAACAGGCCAATCTGATGAAAGTGGTTGTGTCGCGTTTCTTTCCGCCGGGCACGCGCATGTCGAATCCCGCAGGCGGATATGTGCTGTGGATCGAACTGCCGCCCAAGGTCGACGCGATGCGACTCTACAATCTCGCGCTCGATGAAGGCATCACCATCGGACCCGGCTATATGTTTTCGGTGTCTGACGCGACGTACAAGAACTTTATCCGCCTCAACTACAGCAGCCCGTGGACGAGCGAAATCGAGCAGGCGGTGATCACGATCGGCAAGCTGGCGGCCGCTTGCGCGGCCTAACGCGGAGATGCCTTGTGATTTCGTCAGCCGCCCGTACTGCTTTTACGAATGCTTGCCGATCAGCCGGGTGCGGCATTTGATCAGGCTGCATGGTCGGATGGCATCGCGTGCCGCCCAAAGCTGTCTGTGGTGCGTTGGCCCAGATTCACGTGAACTGATAGGGACGTACCGCGACGACTTCATCCGGCAGTTCGCATCCACACAGTTCGAGAATCGACCGTTCAATGTTGCGCGTCATGAGGTCGAGAGCGAGCGCGTTGGGCGCAACGCTGAACGGATCGGCAACTTCACTGGCGATCGCTTCGAGCGCGATCAGCGTGTAAGAAATGAACACGCAAAGCAGTGGCGTGAAGAATTCTGCAGAGTCGACCAGGCCGAACGGCAGCAAAATGCAATACGTGTAGACGGTACGATGCAGCAACACGTTGTATGCAAACGGAATGGGTGTGGACGCAATGCGCTCGCATCCACCCACGCACTTTTCGAGCTCGTTGACCTGCTCATTCAGCATCCAGAGCTTGGTATCCGAAATAGATCCTCGACTTTGCAGGTCGGCGAGTTGGCGACGGACCTCGTTAAGCAGTGCAACGGGCCGGTAGCGGATCGCCCGCAACTGACTGGCTCGGTCGGTTCCGAGCAGTCGAGTGAGATCGATGTCGGGATCTGTGCCGCGCAATTGATGCTTGAGTGCGTAGACGAAGGCAATCAGAGTACGCGCGATGGAAAGCCTTGCTTCGCTCCCGGGCGCATAACATTGCAGCTGTGAGGTGAGGTCGCGAGCCGAAATCAGTAAATTGCCCCAGAGCCGTCGTGCCTCGTCGAATCGCTGATAGCTCGCCGTATTGCGGAATGCAAGGAAGATCGCAAGTGTGAGGCCGAACAGTGTGAAAGGCGTTGTATTGAGCGGGATCTTTTCACCAAAGACGCGGCCTTGTGTGACGACGGCCAGACTGCTGACGATCGCCATGAACAACAGCTGGGGAATAATCGATTGCAATACAGAACCGTTCCAGACGAACAACAAGCTGAACCAGTTTTGTCTCGGCCTCAAAATCATGGCGTGCTCTTCTTTTGTATGAATGTGGATCTGCCGCGAACGACGACATGACGTCTGCGGGCAGAAGGCCATGCCCGTCCATGTCCTTGGGAATCGCGATGCAGTCTAGTGATAGCCCGGATCGCCCTCGCGCACCTTGCCCCGAAACACACGATATTGCATCGCGTTGTACACAAGGATGATGGGCAGAATGATGACGGTGCCGACGAGTGTAAACATCTGGCTCGAGCGGCTCGACGATGCCTCCCAGATCGACAGCGAGGGCGGCACGATGTTTGGCCAGATGCTGATCAGCAAGCCGCTGTAACCGAGGAAGCAGATTGCCAGCGTGAGAATGAACGGCATGGCCTCGTACTGCAAGCGGACTGAACGGAAGATTCCCCACACGCACGCGATCACCAGAACCGGAACCGGAAGGAACCAGCCGAGGTTGCCGCTGCCGAACCAGCGATGCGCAACGGCAGGCAGGCCAATGACTGTCCACAGGCTCACGATGGTAATCGCGCCGAGCAGCACGCACACGAGCGGTCTCATCAACAGACGCATATTGCGTTGCAGCTCGCCTTCCGTCTTCAGGATCAGCCATCCGCAGCCGAGCGTCGCATACGTGATGAGCACGCCGATTCCGCAGAACAGGCTGAAAGGCGAGAGCCAGTCGAACGGACCGCCGACGAAACGTCCGTCGGCGATTTTGATCCCTTGCAACAGCGATCCCAATACGATGCCCTGGCAGAGCGCGGCGAGCCCCGAGCCGCAGATGAACGCGAGATCCCACGCATGCTGCGTTCGGGTCGCTTTCCCACGCAGTTCGAACGCCGCGCCGCGAAAGATCAGACCCACGACCATCAGGATCAACGGCAGATAGTTGGCGGGCAGCAGCGTCGAATAGGCAACCGGAAACGCACCGTACAGGCCCGCACCGCCGAGCACGAGGAACGTTTCGTTGCCGTCCCAGACGGGGGCGACGGTATTGAGCATCACTTGCCGGTCGTTTTTTGCTTCGAAGAATGGAAACAGAAGGCCGATGCCGAGATCGAAGCCGTCGAGCATCACATAGATGAACACGCCCAGCGCGATGATCGCGGCCCAGATGACAGGAAGGTCGATTTGCATGGCTCATTCTTCTCCCAGCGCTTCGAGAGCGCGGTTGTGCAATACGGGATGCCTGCGTTGATCGCGGCGCTCGGTGTGTTCGTCAGGACCACGCTTCATCAGTATCAGCATGTAATAGATGCCGACGCCGAACACCAGGAAATACACCAGCACGAAGATGAGCAGGGACACGCCCGCCTGCTGCGCATCGACAGGCGACAGAGAATCCGCCGTGCGCAATACGCCGTAGACGGTCCACGGCTGACGGCCGACTTCCGTGGTGATCCAGCCGGCCAGCAGCGCCACGATGCCCGACGGTCCCATGCAGAATACGAAGCGCTGAAACCAGCGCGTCTCATACAACTGGCCGCGTATTCTGAGCAGCAGACCGACCAGCGCCGTCAGCAGCATCAGCATGCCGAGACCCGCCATCAGCCTGAACGTCCAGAAAATGATGGGTGAGTAAGGCCGGTCCTGAGGCGGGAACTCTTTGAGGCCACGAATTTCGCCATTCCAGCTATGCGTCAGAATCAGGCTGCCCAGGTGCGGGATCTGAATGGCGTATCGCGTTACTTCGGCGTCCATGTCGGGCAGCCCGACCAGATTCAGCGGGGTGCCGCCTTTCTCCGTTTCCCATAACCCTTCGATCGCGGCGATTTTCGCGGGCTGGTACTTGCGTGTATTGAGACCATGCGCGTCCCCCACCAGGATCTGGATCGGCGTCAGCAGGAGCAATATCCACAATGCCATCGAAAAGCTGCGCATGACGGGCTTGTCGCGTCGGCCGTGCAGCAAGTGCCACGCGCCGCACGCCGCAACGATGAAACCGGCCACGATGAAGGCGGCAATCGTCATATGCGCGAGGCGATATGGGAATGACGGATTGAAGATCACCTTGAACCAGTCCACGGGCACGATACGACCGTTTTCGATTGCATATCCTTGCGGCGTTTGCATGAAGCTATTCGACGCGAGAATCCAGAACGTGGAAATCAGCGTGCCGATTGCGACCATCAACGTCGCGAAGAAATGCGCGCGCGGACTCACGCGATGCCAGCCGAACAGCATCACGCCTAGGAAACCTGCTTCCAGAAAAAACGCCGTCAGTACTTCATAGGTGAGAAGCGGCCCGGTGATATTCCCGGCGATGCTGGAAAAGCCGCTCCAGTTGGTGCCGAACTCGTAGGCCATGACCACGCCTGAAACGACGCCCATGCCGAATCCGACCGCGAAGATCTTCGACCAGAACAGGAACATGTCCTTGTATGCCGTATCGCCCGTCAGCAGCCAGCGCCATTCGAGTACGGCAAGGAAGCTTGCCATGCCGATGCTGATTGCGGGAAAGACGATATGGAACGATACCGTGAACGCAAACTGCATCCTGGCGAGATGAAAGGCGTCGAAGATTTCCATGATCGGTCAATAGCTCCCGTTAATGACGACATCCGCCGACTGACTCGCGCTGATCGAATGCGGCACGGCCTGCCGTGTGCCAGCAAGCCCCGTGCGCGCAGACCGCCGGCAGCGTCAGTTCGCAGCCGCGCGCGTGACCTTGACGGGCACGGATTTGTACGAAGGCGTGCCGCTCTCCTTGTCGATGTAGTCGAGCGGGACCAGAACGTTGGCTTCCGGGTAGTACGCGGCCACCGAGCCCTTTGCAATGGCATACACGATCGCAGTGAGGTTCTTCATCCGCAACTGTCTGCCGGAGACGATCGTCTCGATGTCCACCAGGTCGCCATGTTCCAGCCCGTGTTCCTCGAGGTCGGCTTCGTTCATGAACAGCACGTCACGCCGGCCGAATACGCCGCGATAGCGGTCGTCCATCGCGTAGATGGTGGTGTTGTACTGGTCGTGGCTGCGTATCGTGATGAGGCGCAGTACATGCTCTGCGCCGAGCACGTCCGCGTCTTCCTTGACGCCTTCATAGACGGAGAAGATCGCCTTTCCGGACGGCGTGGGCCACTGCCGCTCGGTTGGCGGAAGCGGGAGGCGAAATCCGCCGGGATGCCGGATGCGTTCGTTGAAAGCTTCGAAGCCTGGGACGGTCCGCTCGATCAGGTCACGGATGTTGTCATAATCGGCAATGAGTTCCGTCCACGCTACCTTGCTGTTGGGTAGCGTCGCGCGAGCCATGCCGGCGACGATGGCGGGCTCCGAGCGCAGATGTTCCGACGCCGGGGTGAGCTTGCCAGCCGATGCGTGAACCATGGACATCGAGTCTTCCACCGTCACCGACTGCTGGCCTCCCGTCTGCATGTCGAGTTCGGTACGGCCGAGGCAAGGGAACAGGTAGGTTTCCTTCGACACCAGCAAATGCGAGCGATTGAGCTTTGTGCCGATATGAACGGCCAGATCGAGCCCCGCCATCGCGGGGAAGGACAGTTCCGGATCCGGCAACGCGACTGCGAAGTTTCCGCCCAGACACAGCAGCGCCTTCGCCTTGCCGTCGATCATCGCCTGCATTGCCTGGACGGCATCATGCCCGTGTTCCGAAGGGGGCGCGAAGCCACACGTCTGTTCAATCAGCTTGAGAAACTCGCTGGATGGCTTTTCAGTGATGCCGACGGTACGGTTTCCCTGCACGTTCGAATGCCCGCGAAGCGGACAGATGCCGGCGCCGGGCTTGCCGAAGTTGCCGCGCAGCAATAACAGGTCGGCAATCAGACGGACATTGGCGGTGCCCTTGTTGTGCTGTGTGATGCCCATCCCGTACGTCACGATGGTCGCATTGGACTTCGCGTAGGCGAGGGCAACCTCCTCGAGGTCCGGGCGTGTGAGGCCGCTCGCCTTTTCGATATCGTCCCACGACGTCGCTTCGAGATCGGCGGCGAACGCGTCGAAACCTTCGGTGTGCGCGGCGATGAATTCACGGTCGAGCACATTGCCTTGCTCCGCTTCCATCTGAAGCAATGCTTTCATGACGCCCTTGAGCGCAGCCGCGTCACCGCCCGCGTCGACCTGAAAGTAGGTTGACGCAATACGCGTCGACGCATAAGTCGCCATTTCGATGAAGTTCTGCGGGTCGGCGAACCGTTCGAGTGCGCGCTCACGCAGCGGATTGAAGACGATGATCGGCACATTGCGCCGCGACGCTTCATGCAGCGTGCCCATCATGCGCGGGTGATTCGTGCCGGGATTGTGGCCGATCGAGATGATGAGTTCGGCCGAGTCGAAATCTTCCAGCGAAACGGTGCCCTTGCCGATACCGATTGATCGAGGCAAGCCGACGCTGGTCGGCTCATGACACATGTTCGAGCAATCAGGGAAATTGTTTGTGCCGTACTCGCGCGCGAATAGCTGGTACAGGTACGCGGCTTCATTCGACGCGCGGCCCGAGGTGTAGAACTCGACCTGGTCCGGTGAAAGGGCGCGCAGGATTTCACCGATGCGCGCAAAAGCGTCTTCCCATTCGACCGCACGATAGGTGTCCGTTGCCCGATCGTAGACGAGTGGATGGGTGAGGCGGCCCATGTCTTCCAGCTCGTAGTCCGACTTTTGCAGCAGAGACGTGACGGTGTTGCTGGCGAAGAATTCGGGAGGAACCCGCTTGCTCGTCGCTTCCCAGGTGACAGCCTTCGCGCCGTTCTCGCAGAACTGGAATGTGGAGCGATGTTCCTTGTCGGGCCACGCACAGCCGGGACAGTCGAAGCCATCCGGCTGGTTGGTGCGCATCAGCGTAATCGGCGCGGTGATGCTCTCCATCTGCTGGCGGACGGCCTGAGCTGTCGCGCGGAGCGCGCCCCATCCGCCAGCGGGGCCGTCATAAGGCCGAATGCCTGGCACTTCGCGTCGTGTCGTCATCTCGCACTCCGTCAGTATCTCTGGATGAAAAATGTATAAATAAAACCAGTAAGCGGTGAGTCAGTTTTTGCCTGTGATACGGATGTCTAACTTAATTCGATGTCAACGAGTCGTGCGCTCTTGTCAGGAGCGCACAACCGATGCCTCTCGTATATAACGGGTGGGAAAACGGGTAAGGGCGGCGTTTGGTGAAATGAGTCCGACGCCAGGTACATCACCTGAGAGGAAAGTGCATGTGATTCACCTGCTTTCCTTACCGGACCCGGTCGCTCCACGCTTCTTGCGTCCCTTGCCGGATGCGGAATCTGCGGGCGGTATCTCCGCGTCGCCAGCGGGCTGCGCATCGTGCCCGTTGCCTGCTTTCGGCTTGTCTTTTGCCGGTTTCGATGCCGATGCGACCTTGTTGAATTTGACCTCACCGCTGTTCTTGTCATAAGTGACGTCGGCGGTGTCACCTGTTTTGAGTGCATCGCCGAGCATTTCCTTCGCGAGCTTTCTTTCGATTTCCTGTCGAATCTGCCGTTTCAGTTCGCGAGCGCCGAACTCAGGCTGGTAACCCGCTTCGACGAGATGCTCGATGACTGAATCGTCGATCCTGAGCGTGATGCCTTGCGCTGCAGCAGTGCGTATGACGCGGTCGATCTGGATCTGAACGATCGAGCGGATGTTCTCGCGCGACAGCGAGTGAAAGACGATGATTTCGTCGAGACGATTCAGGAATTCGGGGCGGAAGTGGCCCTTTAGCACCGTCATCAATTCGTCGCGCAAGGCCTTGTCGGTCATGCGAGCGGCTTCGGGCCGCTCCAGGTTTTCCATGATGATCGACGCACCCAGATTACTGGTCGCGATGATGATCGTATTGCTGAAGTCCACGACACGGCCTTTTCCATCCGTCAGGCGTCCATCGTCAAAGACCTGCAGCAACACGTTGTTCACGTCCGGATGCGCCTTCTCGATTTCATCGAGCAGGATCACACTGTACGGGCGACGCCGCACGCGCTCGGTGAGCTGACCGCCTTCGTCGTAGCCGACATAGCCGGGCGGCGCGCCGATGAGCCGTGCCACTGCATGACGCTCCATGTATTCGGACATGTCGATGCGGACCACCGCCTGTTCATCGCCAAATACGGTTTCGGCCAGCGCTTTCGCCAGTTCCGTCTTGCCGACGCCCGTCGGTCCGAGAAACAGAAAGGTCGCGATTGGCTTGTGCGTCTGACCGAGCCCCGCGCGCGACATGCGCACCGCATCGCTTACTGCGATGACGGCATCGTCTTGTCCCACGACTCTTTCACGCAGCGTCTCTTCCATCTTGAGCAGCTTCTGGCGCTCTTCCTGCGTCAGATCGGACACGGGAATGCCCGTGAGGCGCGAGACGACCTCCGCGATCGCTTCGACAGTCACCTCCAGCGTCTCGGAACCGGTTTTGCGTTGCCACGCCTCGGTCTGCTCATCGAGCGCCTTCTGTTTGTCGTTGATGCGATCCTCGAAGCCTTTCGCCTCGTCGAAGCGCTTGCGCGACGATGCGTAATCCTGCTCGCGCTTGAGTTGCGAAATCTCGGCTTCGAGTTCCTGAATGCCGGCGGGCCGCGAAGTCGCGCCGATGCGCACGCGTGCGGCGGCCTGGTCGATCAGATCGATGGCCTTGTCCGGAAGGAAGCGTGACGTGATGTAGCGATCGGACAGTTCGGCAGCGGCGACGAATGCATCATCGGCAAACGTTACCTGATGGTGCGCTTCGAGCTTGTCGCGCAGCCCGCGCAGGATGACGATGGTTTGCTCGACAGTCGGCTCCGGTACCAGTACGGGCTGGAAACGCCGTTCGAGCGCGGCGTCCTTTTCGATGTGCTTCTGGTATTCGTTCAGCGTCGTTGCGCCGATCAGGCTCAGTTCTCCCCGTGCGAGCGCGGGCTTGAGCACGTTTGCGATGTCGAGTCCGCCTTCGCCGCCGCCCTGGCCCGCACCGACGATCGTATGCAGCTCGTCGATGAACAGGATCAGTTCGTCCTGTTTCGCAGTGACCTCATCGATCATCTGCTTTGCGCGCTCCTCGAATTCACCGCGATATTTAGCACCTGCCACCATCGAATTGATGTTCACTTCAACGAGCCGCTTGCCGCGAAGCACCTCGGGCACATCGCCATTTACGATTCGCTGTGCAAGGCCCTCGACGATCGCCGTCTTGCCGACGCCCGGCTCGCCGATCAGCACGGGGTTGTTCTTCTTCCGGCGTGCGAGCACCTCGATGGTGCTTTCGATTTCCTGTGCGCGTCCCAGCACTGGGTCGAGCTTGCCCTGACGTGCCATTGCCGTCAGGTCGCGTCCGAACTTGTCCAGATTCGGCGTGCCCGTCGGCATATCGACACGGCCGTCCTCAGCACCCTTGCCGACGACCTTCACGACTTTCTGCCGCAATGCCTCAGGCGTGACGCCATACTTCTTGAGCAAGGTGCCTGCAATGCTGTCGGGTACGGCCGCGAGACCGATCAGCAGATGTTCGGGGCCGACGTACGAATGCCCGAGATCGCGCGACGCCTGAAACGCGTGTTGAAATGCCTTCTTCAGGCGTGGGGAAATCGTCATCCTGTCGACCGGCGTGTCGGGTTCGGCCGTTCCCGTCTGCGCGTGCTCGTCGATGTATCCCTTGATGTCTTGCGGCGACAACTTCAGTTCTTTCAACAGCGCGGCGACGACGTCGGTATCAGCGAGCACGTAGAGCAGATGCTCGGTATCGAGTTCTTTCCGGCGCAGTTCGTGCGCTTTTTCGGCGGCTCGTTGTAGCAGCTCCAACGTCTGTTCACTGAAGGCGTCGGTTGCATCGACCGATTCGCGCGGGACTTCGGCGGCAAGGCCCGTTTCGTCGCCGTCACCATCATCAAAGCCGCCAAAGAAGCGCGACAGGCCCGAGCCGCCGCCCAGCAACGAGTCGAATGGGTTCACCATGCTCTGATGGCGCATCAATTGACGGTAGTCGTAGTCGCATATCGACATGGTTTTGCGTTCGCCGTTTTGCACGACACTTACACGGGCCACGGCGGGTCGGGTATGGCAGATATCGCAAAGCAAGGGCATGGTGAGCGTGCCTCCGTCTATGGAGCGTTCGAATCCGGACACTGATCGCACAGATATTGCAGGTCGATCCTCGCGAATGGGTGCGCCGGCGAATACTCATATGTCCGGACTCACGCTACGAGGCGAGGACGACATTGCGAGTCCGGGTCTGTACTGTGTATATAGTCGATCGGTACGTAGTCTCCAAGACGAAACGCGAGCATTGCGGTCTCGCGCATGTAGAAGGGCAGACGCGCTCGTTGCCGCGAAGGCAGCTTGTGAGCGGGCGGCTTCTTCCCGGTCGGCGCGCAACCACGAAGAAGGCCACGGTGAAGAGATTCTAGGGACGGGGCAGGCGTGTGTGAATATCGGAAGCACCGATGATAGGTATCGGCATGCGTTGCCGGCCTCGACGCAATTTTTGTGTTTGTTTCAGGCGCAAGGGCTGTCGCTCGATTTGCGGGAGATCGACGACCTCGTCAACGCGGGAGAAAATGGAGCGCGGCTAACGAATAAAGAAGCAGAAGCGCTTGACGAAGATGAGCGAGAAGCGTCAACACCAGGTCATCACATTCTCTCAGCGCCCCTGCCGGCTGCTCAACTGCTCAACTGCTCAACTGCTCAACTGCTCAACTGCTCAACTGCTCAACTGCTCAACTGCAACCGATCTGCGCGACAGCGGCCCGTAAGGCCAGCAGATAGCTCTCTACACCAAAGCCGCAAATCTGGCCAACGACGACCTCCGAGAAAACGGAGTGGTGCCGAAACGCCTCCCGCGCGTGAACATTGGACATGTGCAGCTCCACGACCGGGCAGGTGAGAATTGCCAGCGCATCGCGTATGCCGTAGCTGTAGTGTGTCCACGCTCCGGCGTTGATAAGCACGGCATCGCAACGCTCTTCGAAGGCCTGGTGAATGCGCTCGCACATCGCTCCTTCGCTGTTCGTCTGAAACGATTCCACCTGCACGCCAAGCTCGGCAGCCAGAGCCTGCAAGCGGTTGTCTATTTCGGACAGCGTGATCGTCCCGTACTGCACCGGGTCGCGCTTGCCGAACATGTTGTGATTGATGCCGTGAAGCATGAGGACTTTCTTCATTTGTCACTCCATCGCGAAGTCATTCGAGCGGCACCGTGAGACGCTCGATCACCGCCCGCGTTGCAGGCCGAACACCGCGCCACCAGTCGAAGGCTTCCGCCGCCTGTTCGACCAGCATGCCCACGCCATCCGCGATCGTGAACACACCCGCGTTGCGTGCAAGCCGCAGGAATGGCGTCAAACGTTTCCCATAGGCAAGTTCATAGGCGGCGCCGTCAGGACTGAAGACACTGGGAGGAACGGGCGGCAGGTCGCCCGTGAGGCTGGCCGACGTCGCGTTCACGACCAGGTCGAAGCGCCCCAGTGCTTGCAGATCGCGATATCCGCAGGCGTGAAGAGCGCCATGCGCGCCGACCTGCGCCGCGAGATCGCTGGCCTTTGCGACATCGCGATTGGCAATGACCAGGCTTTCTGGCCGTGCCGCCAGAAAAGGCAGCAGAGCGCCGCGCGCGGCGCCGCCCGCGCCGAGCAGCAGCACCCGCTTGCCCGCCATCGGCAGGCCGAGATTGACTTCGATGTCACGCACGAGCCCGATGCCGTCGAAATTCTCGGCAATGATGCGGCCGCGCTCGAACTTCATCGCGTTGACAGCGCCAGCGAGCTCCGCTCTCTCGCTGCGTTCATCGGCCATCGCAAAGGCCTTGAGCTTGAAGGGCGCGGTGACGTTCATTCCCTTGCCGCCCGCCAGCGCGAACGCGCGCACCGTCTCGGCAAAAGCCTGCTCGGGTTCGAGCGGCCCTTCGATGGCTGTATACGCGATGTCCTGCTGCGTCTGCTCGGCAAACAGGCCGTGAATCAGCGGAGATTTGGTGTGTCCGATCGGATTGCCGATCACCGCATACTGGTCCGTCATCGTGTCCTCATCTGGAAAAAAGAACGCCGTCGGTCTGCATCGCATCGATCTCGGCAGCTCCGAAGCCCAGCGATTGCGCCACTTCCGCGTTGTGCTGCCCGAGGTCGGGCCCGACCTGGCGAATCGTCGTGTCGCAATCGGAAAACCGGAATGGAAGGTTCGGCAGGCGCAGAGTGCCGAAGCGCGGATGCTGCTGTTCAACCACCATGCCGCGCGCGATGATCTGCGGGTCGGCGAGCACTTCGTCGATGCGCTGCACCTTGGCGCAGGGCACGTCGACGCTGTCCAGCAGTTCGAGCACCTGCGCGACCGGCCGCGCGGCAACCCACGGCTTCACCACCGAGAGAATCTCCACGCGGTTGGCGTTGCGCCCGCCGAGCGTGTGGAATCGCGCGTCGCGGCCAAATCCAGCCGGCCCGCCCTGTGCCTCGACGAGCGCGGCGAACCGCTTCCACGCTTCGTCTACCTGCGCTGCGATGACGAGATCGCCGTCGGCGGCACGGAATACGCCATAGAGCGTCGACGTCGGCATGTCGTGACCCGTCTGTTCGGGCACGACGCCTTGCGTCGTGTAGCACTGCACCGCGTACTCGTGCATCGACACGAGGGTGTCGTAAAGCGCCATGTCGATGTGCTGCCCCCGGCCGCTCTTCTCGCGGCCCAACAACGCGGCATTGACTGCAGCGACCGCGTGAATGCCCGTGTACATGTCGCCGAGCGAGATGCGCATGAGTGGCGGCGGGGAACCGGGCTCGCCGATCATCTGCATGATGCCGCTCTTCGCTTCGGCGATCAGGCCGAAGCCCGCTCGATGCGCATCCGGGCCAGTATGTCCGTACGCCGAAATCGAGCAATACACGAGGCGCGGGTTGCGCGCCGAGAGCGCTTCGTATCCGAGACCGAGTTTGTCGAGCGCGCCCGGACGGTAGTTTTCGATGAATACGTCCGCCGAGTCGCACAGACGCTGCATGAAGTCCTTGCCGCGTGGATCTTTCATGTTGACGCTCACGCCGCGCTTGCCCATGTTCAGTTGCAGGAAGTAGGCGCTTTGCTGGTCGTCGAGCACGGTGGCGTGCTGGCGCCCGGCGTCCCCACTGCCGGGACGCTCGACCTTGATGACTTCAGCGCCGAGTGCCGCGAGACACCGCCCCACATAAGGGCCGGCGAGAAAGTGGCTGTAGTCGACGACGCGAATACCTTCGAGTGGACGAGCTTGCATCAGTACGCTCCCGGACGGCGCGGGACCATCAGGCGGTGTTCGCCGCGCTGGACGACCTGGCCGTCCTGATTGATCAGATCGGACGGCAGCACGACAATGCCCCAGTCCGGACGGCTCTTGCTCGCACGCATCGCGCCCACGCGGAACTTCACGTGCAATACGTCATTGACCTTGATCGGCAGCAGGAAGTCCCATGTCCAGCCGAGCGACATGCCGGGCAGGAAGCGGTATTCGCTCTGCGTCTTGAGACCATCCGCAATCGACAGACCGAACAGACCGTGCGCGACGATCGAGCCGAAGTGGCTGGCGTTCGCGTATTCCTCGTCGACGTGCACCGGCGTGTGATCGCCCGTGAGGTCGGCGTATGCCAGGATGCGTTCTTTCGTGACCGTGTAGGTCGGACTCACGCATTCGTCGCCTTCGCGGGCGTCGTCCCAGTATTTCTCGATGCTCGTCATAGTCACGCCTCCGCGCGTGGATTGATTGCCAGCGCCTGCGCGACGCATGCGGCGGGCTTCGCCTGAATCAGTTCGACCGCGAGGCCGTCCGGCAGGCGCAGCCAGTTGCGCCCCTGCGCCATTTCGCTGACGCCGAAAGGCTGCGCGGCAGCGATCGCGGCTTCGAGGTCTTCGCACATCACGCCCAGATGCGCGAGCCGTCCTTCCGGACCGTCATAACGTGGATCGTGGATGAATTGCAGGCCGCCGAGCGTCCAGTACTGGCGCGGCGCCTCGCGGGTGCCGTCGACCTCGCGCATGGTCATGCCGAGGACCTCTTCGAAGAAACGGACGTGCCAGTGGATGTCCTTCACCCAGATCGCGATGTGCTCCAGATACGCTTTTGTGCCGCTCATGCCGCCGCTCCTTCGCGCTGCCGGTCGGCCATCGCGCGCTCTATGCCCTTGATGCATGCGACGAGCGTCGAGTTGACGGGCGTCGGGACACCCAGCCGTTCGCCCCAGCGCACGACCGCCCCGTTGATGAAGTCGATCTCCGTGACGGACCCTTTCTCGAGGCTCTGCAGCATCGAAGTCTTGAACGCGGGCGAGAGTCCTTCGGATGCGAGTGTCCAGGCCTGTTCGGCATTGGTCATCGACAGACTGACGCCGGCTGCCTGCGCAACCGCCATCGCCTCGCCCACGGCTGCCAGCGCGGTCGCCTTGAGAACGGGTTCTTCGTAGAGTTGCCCGTAGGTGAGACGCGTGATGCCCGTCAGCGCGCCCGTCGCGACATTGATTAGCAACTTGTCCCACATCGTGCCGACGATGTTGTCGCTAACCGTGGTCGCGAGGCCCGCCGCATTGAACGCAGCGGCGATTGCCTGCACCCGCTCGGTCAGCTGGCCATCCAGCTCGCCGATGTAGGTGAATTTGCCGCTCACGCCGCGCTGGATATGGCCTGGCGCCCGCAGCACCCCGCCGACATAGGTTTTGCCGGCGAGCACACGTTCACGGCCCGCGATGTCGCTTAGCACGTCTTCGTGGCCGAGGCCGTTCTGCAACGACAGCACGAGGGTGCCGGGTCCGATGAGATCGAGCGCGCCGCGCATCGCCGAATCCGTGTGAAACGACTTGACCAGCACAATAACCAGATCCACCGCGCCGACTTCCGCGGCGTGCGTCGCCGCGCGGACGGCGACGCGGTGCGAACCGTCGGCATCGTCGACACGCAGGCCATCGCGGCGCATCGCCTCGACGTGCGCAGCCGACCGGTCGATCAGCCAGGTCTCGTGGCCACCTTGAGTCAGTGTAGAACCGATGGCGCAGCCCAGCGCACCGGCCCCCAGAATTGCGATCTTCATTGGCGTCTCCAGTCGGTCAAGGTGAGCGCTTTTGCGCCTACCTTGGCCCCATGCAAAGTCGATGGGTTGACGCCACGATAGAAGTCGCCGTTCATCATGGCAATGCAATGACTACAATGACCTCATTGCGTAACGTAATAATGGCCATGATCCCGACCGAACTGCCCGATCTGAAGCTGTTGCAGCTTTTCGACCTGCTCTATGACGTGCGCAGCGTGACCCGCGTGGCGGAGCAACTTGGACAAAGCCAGCCGACCGTCAGCATCTGGCTGGGGCGGCTGCGTGAATTCCTGCAGGACCCGCTGTTCATCCGCACACCTGGCGGCATGGCGCCGACGCCGCAGGCGGACGCGCTGATCGGGCCGTGCCGCGAGATTCTCGAGTCGCTGCGGCGCTTCGCGGCGTGGGAAATCGCCTTCGATCCCGCTACCGCAAAACGCCGCTTTCGCATTTGTATGACGGATGCGAGTCACGTCACGCTGCTTCCCCGCCTGCTGGCGCACATACGCGCACAGGCGCCCGGCATTCGTCTGGAGGCCGCAACGATAGATGGCAACACGGAGCGGGCGCTCGAATCCGGCGAGGCCGATCTGGCGATCGGCCATGTGCCGTGGCTAGGCGGCGGCATTTACCAGCAGCAGCTGTACACGCAGGACTGGGTGTGTCTGGCGAATGCGCATCATCCTCGTGTGCGTGCCCGGTTCGGCGTGAAGCAGTACCGCGTAGAAGGGCACGTCGCGATTACGGCGGGGACGGGCGCCCAGTTGCTGGAGCAGGCGCTCCTGCGAGAACAGATTCAGCGGGACGTCGTGCTGGAGTTGCCGGGATTCCTGGGGCTCGGTGCCATCATCCGGACGACCGACCTGATTGCTACGCTGCCGCGACACATCGGTCAGACGCTCGCTCAGGTCAATGACCTGTCCGTTCATCCATGTCCGTTTCCTGTTGACGGCTTTGCCGTGCGGCAGCATTGGCACGCCAGGTATCACCATGAAGCGGGCAATCGGTGGCTACGTGAGACGGTCGTGCAGTTGTTTGGTGGCGCACGTTGAGCGTGTGCGCATCGCTTTCACAAAGGAATCTTTAACAGGCCTTATCCGGCGCACAGCTTTGCATAGCACGAACCGGCGTGGGCTTGCACGACTTCGCGCGATACGGCCATAGGGGGCTCGGATCGTCCGAGCAGAGGCAATGCGACAACCGCGATAACGGCGCTTCAGAACAATTCAGGATTGCACGAGCGTATAAGCACGGCGTGCATCGTGCCTATACAGCGCGGTAAGAAGATGCGCTTGCACAAGCCATCGTGTGCGCGTTGCGCCTGTCTGGCGCTTCAGGACTTTTAACGGCAGCACATAGTATCTTGCGTCGTGCGTTGCTACGCTCAAAAGTAACCGTTAGCAGAGCGCAGTTTGACGTATTTCCGAAAAGGTTGATCGATGCATATCCCCGAACTCCCCGTTCACCTTGGTACCCCGCCATCGGAGCTCGAAGTTCCGTATTCGTCGCTGGAGTACCGCCAGCATCAGATGTTTCCGCGCCTGTCCGCTGCGGAAATCGGGAGCCTGCAACGGTTCGCGACGCCGATGTCATTTAGCGAAGGCGACTACATCTTCAAGACGGGCCGTGTCGCGCTTGGCCTGTTCGTGCTCCTGCGTGGCCGCGTGCGCATCTTTTCGCGCGACAGCTTTGGCCGCAAGACGCTCGTCACAGAGCACGACGACGGTCACTTCATGGCGGAAATGGCGCAACTGTCCGGCAAGCCCGCGCTGATCGACGGGTTATGCCTGACCGATTGCCAGACGCTGGTGCTGGAACCGGAAAAGCTGCGAGCGCTGATCGTCGCAGATGCCCAGCTAGGCGAACACATCATGCGTGCGTTGATTCTGCGACGGCTTGGACTGATCGAGCAGGGGCTCGGTCCGATCATCGTCGGCAACGGTGGCGATCCTCGGCTCGTCAGACTGCAAGGCTTCCTTCGTCGCAATGCCTATCCCGCCACCGTGATCGACGCACGACACGATGCCGAGGCCGCCACGCTGCTCGCGGATATCACAACAGGCGCCGCCGACTTTCCGCTCGTCTTCTGTCCGAACGGTTCGGTTCTGCGCGCGCCGGACGAGGCGCAACTCGCGTCTTGTCTCGGGCTTGTTCCCACCTTCGAGCGCACTCACGTCTACGACGTCGCGATCGTCGGCGCGGGACCAGCGGGTCTCGCGGCGGCTGTGTATGCGGCAACCGAGGGTCTTTCCGTTGCCGTATTCGACCAGCGCGCGCCAGGTGGCCAGGCGGGGGCGAGTTCCCGGATCGAAAACTATCTCGGCTTTCCAACGGGCATTTCCGGTCAGGCGCTGGCCGCGCGGGCGTTCCAGCAGGCGCTGAAGTTTGGCGCGCATCTGGCGATTCCGGGCAAGGTCATCGACGTGAAACGTGAGGACGCTCAGTTCATGCTGAAGCTGTTCGACGGCCAGCAGATCAATGCTCGCACCGTGGTGGTGGCGAGCGGTGCGGCGTACCGCAAGCCGGGCGTCAATGGATTCGAGCGCTTCGATGGCCGCGGTATTTACTACTGGGCGTCACCCATCGAGGCCAAGCTCGCGCGAGGTCAGGACATCGTGCTGATCGGCGGCGGCAACTCGGCCGGGCAGGCGACCGTGTTTCTTGCCAATTTCGCTCGCAGTATCCGGGTTCTGATTCGCGGCGCCGACCTGCATGCGAGCATGTCGAAGTATCTGGTCGACCGTATCGGGTCCCTGCCGAACGTCAGCGTGTGTACGCGTTGTACGTTGCAAGCGCTGGACGGCGACGAGACGGGCCTCACGCACGTACGCGTGCGGCGCGAGGGGGAGGCGGACGAAGTCGTCGCGACGCGGCACCTGTTTCTCTTCATCGGTGCAGACCCAAAGACCGACTGGCTGGCGTCCAGTGGGGTCGAGCTCGATAGCCGTGGATTCGTAGTGACGGGCGCGCTGCTTCGCAGCGCAGGGCAGGCCGGGATGATCCATGCGTTTCCCCTGCAGACGAGCTTGTATGGCATGTTCGCGGTTGGGGATGTGCGCGCTGAATCGACCAAGCGCGTGGCGTCGGCGGTAGGCGACGGCGCTGCCGTTGTCAGCCAGATTCACGCGTATCTCAGTGAAGCAACGGCGACGGCGCAGAACGTTTAAGAACAAATAGCCGCAATGATGTGCCCGCCGTTGAATTGGCTATCCGTGTTATGCGATACGCCGCTGATGGATGGCCTCACCTGATTGACGATGGTCCGCGCGTTCATGCCGACGTTGTGGAGATCGACGCCCGCACTGCCTACGGTTCGCCGACACCGGCCATGTCGCGCTTTCGACCGGGCAGGTCAGTTTCAACGACGTGCTCGCAGAGTCCGTGCAGCAGCGTAACGTCGTACTCGACACAAAGACGGAAACGCTTTGTCTAGGGGCCCATCGGAGCTAGTTGTATCTGTTGCGCATCAGCTGCGACGCCGAATCGACGGTGATAAACGGGTGGTTCGTGACAAACGAAACCTGTGCTGAGCGACTTTCCTAACTGATTGATTTTTATAGAAATTGAAATTCGGCACGTTCCTGCCCGGACAAAGAAAACTGGCCTCAACTTGAACGTGGTGTTTTCGCCAGTGACAAACGAAATCTGGCCTAGGAGATGGGGGCAATCAGCGCGCGCGTCTGCGACATGCACTTGTACGCCTTCCATACGAGTTTGAGCGCGCCTAGCGGCCTGCGTCTTGGACCCGAACGAGCTGCCTTGCTGGAAGCTCGCTTACTGGATGCACAACGATTTTGTGAATCGTGGACAGGCTTGCAATCGAGGCAATGCCGACGCGGTGAACGTCCTCTATATGGTATTTCGGAACTTACGTACCGTATAGTGACGCCCTTAAAAAAGAGCCACTGTTGGTTCAGCCGTTCGGAATATTGTTCCTTTCGACTTGGCAGTTACTGTCTGTATGTCTCGTCGGCTTCAGCAGAGAAACTATGCAAGCAGTTGATACATTGTTTCCAGTCTTGGACCCGCTTCGAGAGCTGTATGCCAAGTGATTCAGGTTTTGGCGGTGCTGCGCTCTAGGGCGCATCAGCCGTACGTCCGCCATTGGTGTCGGTCATGACTGTGTGTCGGTAGAAGCGCGCAACGCTCGTGCCAAGTCTCTCACGCTGCAATCCTTTGCTGGCCTGCTCGAGGCAGTAAATGATTTCCGCTGCCGCTTCTCCGCAACGATAGCCATCGCGAGCGACGTAAGCGGCGTCCTCATGCAGGTCGAGTCGCGTCAGTTCAGCATGAATCCATTCGAAAGCCGACACTGCATCAGACGGGCGTTCGTCCTCTTGTACGGCAAGCAAGCGCTCGGCATTTAATTCATCGAACGCATGCATTCCTAGGATTTTTTCGATTTCCTTGACTAGGCTTTCGGCTGCCTGTGCTGTTACCTGATTGATAGCTACGCGCCAGTTCGGCAAGTGCCGGTCCAGCGCCTCAATGACAAGTGAGATATCGAACTCCCGCCAGAACCTCGCTTCCGGCCGATAAACATATTCAAGTGCAAGGGCCAGGTTCATCGGGACGAGGTGCGATGCATTCATCTTGCAATCGCGCATATAAGCGACGAGGGCGGCGACGGTTTCAAAGTGAATATCGGAAGGTTCGGTTCGGTTATGGTTTTTCATACTGGCTTGTAATGGGTGTAGTCGCTTGTTGATGTAGCACGAGAAGGCCTAGCTGCCGGGAAGGCGTCGAATCATACAGTTGCTGAGGCGTTGTGCGCCTCGATCGCGTACATTGTTTCGCGGACGTGCTGAATAGCCTTCCGGCCATCGAGTTCCAGATACATCAGGTGTGTTTCTTCATCGGCAGCTTCAAGGTGGCGGCATAGCAGGTCAAATACGACGCCATCATCTTCCGGACGCCGACTGTCTGAGATGCTCAACAAATACATCGCGCAGAACTCATCGAATTGCCGTGTGCGGATTTCATTGATGAATAGGTCGGAAAAAGGCTGCGAGTCTGACTCCTCCCATTGCGATTCCACCTCCTTCATGTATAACGGTTGAAAGTTGTGAAGTTCATCAAGAAACTCTTGCGGGTCGATGCTGCGCCAGAAGTCACCTGTTGATGTTGTGACCTTCTCCTCGAGAGCGCGTCTGAAATGATGGGGCATAACTGACGAAGGATGAATTCCCAGCGGAAGTACCTTACGCGCGAGTTCGGACTCGATGGTCTGTGCCGCGACATCCAGTCGGCTGGCGCTGACACGTGACACGGGTTCTTGTCGCTCCTTCGAATCAGATTGCGATGTATCGAGCGCCAGTGCATTTGCTCGCCGCCGCGCTGCCTCTTTACATCGGGCAGCGAGAAGCGAAGCATCGTTCTCGAGAAACCGACTGATGGCGAGGTAGTGCTGAGCAGCCTCTGCTTTTCGCCCTGCAGTTTCGAGACAAAACGCGCGGTTAAAGGGCGCAAAAATCTTGTCGCGCCCGATGAGCGCGTGCTTCGAGCGCGGATATGATTCGATTTCTGCGAGAAACTGTTCGACAGATGTGAGTCGGTTCAGCTCTGGCAAGTCATCCTTCAGCACCTCTTGGAAGGACTCGATGACGGTACCCTCGGTAATCTCGCCAAGCATTTGCGTCAATGGAGTACAACTACCGCCGACCTGTGCGCCGTACTTGCCCAGACCGATATGCGGGGCTGCATCGTCGAATTCGTGTGTGAAAGACCAGAACCCATGGCAGCCAAAGGTTGCGATGTCGGCGTCGCGGTCGTCGAAGACCCAAGTGATGCCTTGACGGAAGCCGGCGAAACTGCGCTCTGCGAGTTCCGGCGTACGCAAGACGAACCCGAGCGGGGCAAGGTGTTTGTGGAAGAAGCTACGAAAGAGGGTGGAGATGTTTTCGCGATTCACGGTGGTTTCTGTGATTAAGGAGATATCGAAGAGCGAGGTTCGATATGAAGCATCCGTCGAGTACCCGTAGTACCGGGAACACCGGACTACCTCATCGTTAGTCTATTTCAGTCTCAAAGGGGAGCGTAATCGCGAATGCATGCCGTGTTTCCGTCGCCTCTTTCGCGAATTCCGTCTCATAGGTTCGTCCCTCTTGCGCTGCCAGTTGCGCCGCTGCAAGTTCAAATGCTGCGCTCAGCCCTTTTTCCGCGTCGCGAATCAAGTACCCCGCCTCATTGTAGTTTCCTCGCTCGATAAGTTCGTACACCAGGAATTCGAGTGCTTTCGTTGATGTGGAAGGGCGTTTATCTTCAGGTACAGAAAGCAGAATTTCGGCATTCAATTCGTCGCTGGTACGAATCGCGAGCATAAAATCGATACGGTCGATGAGAGTTTCATAAGCATCCTCTTCGACAAATGTGAGTGAATTACGGAAGGAGGGAGCATAGGTCTCCAGGGCCTCAAGGATGGTATCGCGCGTCAGGGCTCGCCAAAACACTTTTTGTGGGCGATAGGATTCTTCAGCAGCCAAAAAAACCAATCGAGGATTGATAAAATCTGCCGGAATGCGACACTGCATCAGGTAAGAAACAATATGGTCGATTACTGCTTTTCTAACTTCTTCCGCGGTCAGAGAAATCGCTTTGTTTTGCATATAAATTAAACGGGTATAAAAACGCTTTGGGATAGTTAAAGTGCATGCCTGCATGACGGTGTGAAAGATAATTGATTTTTTTGTAATTGACAATGACATAAAATCATTAATATAAATTGTTATGTATTAGTGGTAGAAATATATCTATTTATGCGTCTTCTGCTGGATATGCCGGTCGAGATGGACATACGCGCGCCCGTTAACGTCTTAAATGAGGTCGCGCGTTACGTGTGCATGACCATCGCTCTCATTCGCTCTGAACGGGCGCTATTCGGGCGGAAGGCGGGCTCGCCTGCTGCCAGCGAGAAAGTCAGCAATAATCTGCGGCGTTCGTACGCTGCTATTTGCGATGCAACCGGTGGGGGCATTAGTTCGACGGAATCGCTCGAATCAAGAGGGTTCGCCCTGCGGGGCCGAACGTCTTCCGATGCTTCGGTGAAGCCGCGGTCCGCACACACGCTCTGGTACGACTGGTGTCGAAAAGGATGCTGAACGCTTGCGGCATCAAACGTCATTATCGGGCAGTTACCCCTAGACAGTCCGGCCCTCTTTGGCCGGTGACGTCATCCATTTGAGCCCGCACCGTCAAAAATCAAAACCTGGTCGCCCCGCTCTGTTGAAAGCTGGCAATTCGATTCAAAATCGCGTTTGCAAAAGCCACGTGCCTATACGGCGAAGCTACTGAGAGGGCCTATGATGAGCATTCGGGACCGTGAGACATCGCTAGAAGGGGAGAACGCAGCGTCGCTGCTCGGTGGTGGCGAGACATCACCGGCCGGGAGGTTGAATACTGGAACGACGTGTGGGTGGTATCTTCGACAAAAGATCCGAAGGTGGAGCTTCATCTCGATGCGGCAAAAAGCAATCTGAATGAAAATCTTCACTCTAGTCAAGAAAGAGCCGCGTTGCCCATACTGGCCGCGCGGGCGGACGAAGATCTCGACGCGTTTCACGACAAGCAGTACGTCGAGTTCATGATCTTCATTGGGCCACAGTTTTGCCGTACGAGAGCTTTCCGGGTCACCGTGCTCAAAGCGCTGCATCGGCGCAACACCCTTGAGGATAAAGTTGCCGACGCTACGTCGCACTCGTGGTGGTTTCTGAGTTACATGTTCGGCATGAACCTCGGATGGAGTCTTTACTCTCAACGCAAGGTAGCGAAACAAGCCGTTCTGATAAACGACACTGGATTGCCGCTTTTACGTCAGAACAACCTGTTGTCAACGTTCATCCGCGTGTCTCACACACAGATTTCTCTCCGCCTGAGCCTGCCGACTTCTACTATCCGATTTCGCCGAAGGTTGCCTACATCATCTATGATTCAGATCGCTTCGATCGAGGTAAATATCGGGTTGATGAAGCCACCGTCCTGGATCTCAACTCGAAGCAGGCAGCTCAGGCCATGATTCATATAATCGGGGATACGGAAGAGGCACTTGTCCCCTACGTGCAACGTATCGGAACGCGATATCGGAAGAGGGCTCGTGGCACTGAAAAATGAGCTTCGCTCGTCTCCTCGTTACAGGATTCATTTGGCTAATCGATTTTAACTAACAACATTGGCCGAACCATGGTTACGCGCGATATCCGGTGGCCCTGACGAAAGCCCGAGCGTGCGAGAATCTGCGGTATCCAGGGGCTTGCGTGGATGGAGAAACCTTGGCTATTTGGGTGGCGCAGCCATGGTTTTGTGGGTGTCGGATGATGGAGAGAAAAGCGTGGAAATCATATCCTCTTGCACTCAGTGCGCTCTTACTGATCACGACGGCGTCCACCGAGGCCGTAGACTGTAGCGCACGCTCGCCGCCGGAGTCGGGTCACCGTGTTGATGAGCTGCTGCGGTGGCGAGTAGTAGAGCGGCGAGCTACTCCTCAAACTTGAGCGCGTCTGCTGGAACAACTGCACCGCGATGCCGCAGTACTTCGGCGCGGAAAATTGCCCAATCGTCGAGACCAGCTGGACTGTGGGTGCAGTACAGACACTCGCTTGCAGCGTCTTGTATCGACGCATTCCGGTGCACGTCGATGCCGAACCGTTTGCTGAATCGCGCCCAGCATAAGCCGTCATTTCCATTTATCCAGAGCGTATCGCCGTTGCCAGACACAACGATCTCGTAACGTTCCTCCTGAATCTGTTCGTCGTCCACGCTCATGCCTCCGTTTAAGCGTTTCCATTTTACCTATCCCATCAGTTTGTCGGTGCAGGGCGCAGGATAGCTCCCGCGAGCGGACGACCCTGAGCGTTTGCCGTAAAGAATCTCGTCGGGCGATTCTGCGAGAACGGGCTGTGCGACTGGTTCAAAGAGTGGATAAGGAGCGGCGTTATAGCCGCTCCGGAGTTCCTAGCTGTGGGACATTTCCGACTCACTCGATCGAAGGCGCGCATCTCCAGATTGACAAGATGGACGCGCTACTAGCGAAAGGCATCGACCCGAACGATGAGCGGGATGGAGGTCGCCCGAGAGTGGGCGACGGAATGGGGCCGGAAGGGAAGAAAAGCGGAGGCTCTGGTGAGTGACATCGGCCGGGACGTATGACCGCTTACTGTTGTGGAAATGTCATGTGAATGTCTGAAAGCGGCATCCGAGGAAGGTCGCGTCATGGCCAAACCCAGTCTGACGTTGGGCCGGTGTAATGCTTCGCCGTTGATCGGTTCGCATCGGGCACGCGTCGGATCAGAGAAGACTAACGCCCCCCTCTAGGGTCGAGGGCGGTCGTCAAGGGCAAACCGCAGCAGCACATTACTGTCGGCATTTACCGATTGCCTGCCGTTCAGGTGTCGGCCTTATCAAACGGGCCATTTGCATTTCTGGAGTAGATGAACCGACAGTCTACGCGGGACGCACTGGCCGCTCGGTGATGCGCGGCTGGCTAGAGCCTCGTCCGTTGATGGAGCGGTCCCGATCCCGGGATGCGGTTTGCATATCGGATGAAGGTCCCCGGATCACCGCACATTGCATCTCAGGATGACCGTCACCGCCGCGGGCCATGTGCAGCACTACGCGCTTTGAGCGGTTTTGGCCACATCGCCTCGTCTATAATCGGGGGACCCAAAATCCACACCGCATGGAGCCGTATTTTATGAGCCAAGCCCACGGGCGATATGCGGGATCTCAGCGCAACGGTCAATACCAACGTCAACACGAGAAGAAATCTCCGCCCCAACGGCAGGGATCACCGTATGTGAAGGCGTCGGCAAAAGACTCTGCCCAGACTGCCTCCATTTTCAAAACACGATCGTTTCAGTTTCTCGTCGATGTGGTAGGCGCAGAGAATATCGCCATTGCACTCGAATCGAACATGACGCGCGTGGCCGAACTGATGAAGGGCGAGAGATTCACGCCTGAAACCGCCTTTCACATGGAAACCACGCTTGGACTACCGCATGGCTTCTTTGACCAGCCTAATCCTGCGCTCGCGGACGAAACCATCGCTCGCCTGAAGTCACCGCTCGACTTCGTTCAGATCGGTGAGGAATTCGACGCAGAGTCCGAAGCGCCTGAGCCGCCGCCTGCAATGGCCGTCGACCAGCAACCCGTTCCAGAAGTTAGTTTGTCCGAGGAAGCACATATGCCTAGAAAAACAACTGGCGGCCCACAGGGAGCCGTCAAGAACAGTAGAAGCAAAATGCGCGAACAGCCTAAGACTCGTGCCCCGCTCAAAGCTTCGTCTCCGAAGGACAAGACATCGCCTAAGACACCACAACAGCAACCGCTGGCACTGAGTGACAGCGCCGACTTGGAGAGCATCCGACGCACCAATCTTCGCCTTCTCACGAGTCGCAACGGATCGAAAGTGAGACTTGGCGTGGTGATGGAGATGAGTGCTTTCAACATCGCCGATCGGCTCCACGGCAAGAAGCGCTTGGACAGTGTCGAAGCCAACCGCTTCACGGAGCGACTTGGATTGCCGGTTGGCTGGCTGGACAGCCCCCGCACCGAAGCCGACATTCCAGAGTCCGTGTCGCGCATGCTCACGCCTGCTCCACGCGGTCGCGCATCCGTTGAGCAACACGCGCCGGTGGCGCGAGCAACCGACGTTGGCGTGCAGGAAAAACCCGGCGGCGGGAAGGTGCGCAAGAAGCGCGAGCGTGCGACCGCCGTGGGTGGTCCCGAACGCCCCTCACCCGTCCCAGCGGACGTCGCGGATGACAAGGAAACGATCATCGCCAGCCCGCAAGCTCGCGCAGATCAACTCTCCGACGATCTCGCCAGCCATCCACCGGAAAAACGTGATAGCGAGGCTCCCGTAGCTACATTGGTAGTTGCTGAGTCGATGTCTGAGTCGTTGCCGGCCGCCGCACCTTCGCATCAAAACCCGGCTCCCGTGCCCTTCACTTCCGTGACCAGCCTAGATAATCTGCACGGTATTGCACCGATAGCAGAAGCATTGATCAAGACGCTGGCAGGTAAGGCACGCACCGGTCGACTGGACGAATCGAAGGCCTTGGAACTTCTCCAGCAAGCGGTATTGTTGTAGTTGTCGAAAGACGTGGCGGCGTCGATTAATCAACGACGCCGCCGATCGACGTCGGCACCAGATTATCGAGAGATATGCACTGGTTTCTATGAATCCAGTAAGACGGAAAATAATTGCCGCCCTGACTTATGAATAGGCGACACCGTCATGATGCAGTCACGTGAAAGCGGAACGACATCGTTCGCAGGCGGATTTGTTCTCGTTGTCTGTCTCGCCGAAACGCGTGTCACAGACGAGCATCGTTTCCATTTTGAGACGAGCCGTAATCGACTTGGATAGAGCAGGCCTTGGCAGGCAGGAGGGGGGCGGGAGCGCAGATAGATTTGTTGCAATTTGTTCTCAATCGAATGAATTCCGGGTACATTTCTTCGTACAGAAAATCCGGGTCTGCTCGTGCGTTGAATTTTAGGGACCTCGGCATCCAATAAAGCGAGGGCCAAATGTACCTATCCAGAATTGTCGTCAAGAATTTTCGCAACTTTTCAAACCTTGACGTTTCGCTCAAGCGTAATGTCGTAGTCGTCGGAGAGAATGGAGTCGGAAAGAGCAATCTGACCTACGCTCTACGGTTACTCTTTGATCCCTCGCTGCCTGACAGCTCGCGTCAGCTTGGACTATCCGATTTCTGGGATGGTATCGAATCGCCTGATGAAGACGATCGAATCGCTGTATCGGTCGAGATTAAAGAATTCGACACCGACCTGAATGTGCTTGCGGTTCTGACCGAATACCGTCTTGATGACGACGCAGAAACGGTGCGGCTCACATACGAATTTCGGCCATTGGCAGCGCTCGGTCGTTCTCCGGAATCGGACGCAGACTACGAGTTCGTTTGTTATGGCGGACAGAGCGATACGAAACGTTTCGGTCATGACCTGCGACGGCGGCTTGCGCTTGAGTTGCTGCCAGCGCTTCGGGATGCGGAGGGCGACCTGGCAAACTGGCGTCGTTCGCCCCTGCGACCTCTGGTTGAACGTGTCTTTGGTGGGATTCCTCGCAGTGAACTCGACGAAGTTCAGGAGGCGATCGAGGCGGCAACGAATAGGCTGGGAAACTTTACTGCCGTCAGGCAGCTTGAGGGGGGCCTGCAGGACCTGTTCGCAGCCATGAGCGGACCTAACCACGACATCTCTCCAAGCCTGGGCTTTGGTGGAACCGACGTGAACAAGCTGTACAGGAACGTGCGGTTGCTTATTGATCAGGGGCGCCGGTCCATTGGCGATGCGAGTCTGGGAGCTGCAAACATCGCATACCTGACGCTAAAGACGCTGGAGCTTCAGCGACTGATGGATGATAACCGGCGAAGTCACAGCCTGCTGGCGATCGAGGAACCTGAAGCGCATCTGCATCCGCACTTGCAGCGTTCCGTCTACCGCCATTTTTTCGAAGAGATCGGTAACGAAACCGCAGATGAACGTTTATCGCTCCTCCTCACTACGCATTCGCCACATATTGCGAGTGTGGCACCGCTGCGTTCGCTTCTGCTGCTCAAACAGACTGGTGATGGCGGTACGGTCGGGCATTCGACTGCAGGCGCGAACCTGTCGAGGGATGACGAGGACGATCTAGCACGATACCTTGATGTGAACCGCGCAGAGATCCTTTTTGCTCGCGGCATTATTCTTGTAGAAGGTGATGCAGAACGGTTCCTTCTGCCGATATTTGGCAAGGCGATGGGTTATGAATTTGACCAGCTCGGAATTTCTGTCTGCTCCGTCTCGGGCACGAACTTCCTGCCGTATGTGAAGCTGCTCCTGGCTTTGGATATACCTTTCTCGGTGATCACCGACTGGGATCCCGTCGAGGGACGAAACGCGCTTGGGTTCAATCGGGCGGCGAATCTTGCTGCTGTGATCGCGGCAGTGCGTGAGGGTGTCAATCGTGTGGCATTTAATCGTGAGCTGAAGGCGATGGGTGCTAGTGATCTGAGCGACAGATGCGAAGAGTACGGCGTGTTCACAAATAATCATACGTTGGAGATTGACCTCTTCAATTGTGGATTTGCGGTACAAGTTATTGAAACATTGCGAGAGAGCTCCTGGGCCGAGAGGCGCGCGGCATGGATTGATGGGTGGGCGGACGACAACGACACGCTTGACGCGGAAAACTATCTGGCGCTGATCGAACTCGTGGGTAAAGGTCGGTTTGCGCAACGTTTGGCAACCAGGATTGTGGGGATGACGCCGCCCGGCTATATCGAGCGTGCAATTGAATTCGTGGCCCAGAATGTCTGACTCGGCCGCTTATCTACGCGCAGCCGAATCGCTGCGCCCCAACCCCGGCCAGTGGGCGGCATACGAGTCTCGTGGTCATTGCGTCGTCCTTGCCGGGCCTGGTAGTGGCAAGACAAAGACGCTTACCACCAAAATAGCAAGAATACTCGCGGAGGATGTACAGGAGCCGCGCGGTATCGCCTGCATTACGTACAACAACGAATGCGCGCGAGAACTCGAAACACGGCTGGATGCGCTAGGCGTCGCGGCAGGCGGCCGCGTGTTCATCGGCACGGTGCATTCCTTCTCGCTCACGCAAATCGTGTTGCCGTATGCAAAAGTAGCCCAACTCGGATTGCCGGACGACTTTAAGGTCGCGACACGAGGGGAGGCGTCGGCAGCCCTTGAGCGCGCTCTGCGAAGATCAGGCGTCACCGTTTCAAGCCGGCGAGACTGGAATCTGTCGATGAGCGTCTATCGCAGGTCAACTCTGAACCGGAACTCCGAGGCGTGGCGGACTCGTGATCCTGAACTTGCCCGACTCGTCGAGATATACGAAGAAGAATTGCGCCGGGCGGACAGAATCGATTTTGATGATATGCCGTTACTTGCCGTTCGTGCGCTGCGAGAAAATCCGTGGATTCAGCGTGCCCTTCTCGCAAAGTATCCCGTGCTGGTCGTAGACGAGTACCAGGATCTGGGGCGCGCGCTGCACCGCATGGTATTAGGGCTTTGCTTCAGCGCGGGAATGCGCCTTTTCGCTGTTGGGGATGTGGATCAGTCCATCTACGGATTCACTGGCGCTCACCCGGACCTGCTGGAGACTCTCTCTCAGCGAGAGGATGTCGAAACGATTCGTCTGCAACTGAATTATCGCAGTGGAACCCGGATCGTGGAGGCGTCAGGGTACGCCTTGGGGCAGGAGCGTAATTATCGTGCCGTCGAAGGTGCATCGCGCGGCACGATTTATATCCAGCCGCTGTCGGGCGACTACGATGCTCAGGCGGAATACCTGATTGGTACTGCGTTACCGGAAGCCTTGGCACGGCATGCGGGAAGCGGCTACGGAAGTGTCGCGATTCTATATCCCGCCGCCTTTGTGGGTGACGCCATAGCTCGTGCAGCCCGTGCGTCAGGTATCCCGGTGCTGCGTACCGATGCAAATGCCCTATACCCGCGTTCAAGTCGCCTGATGCAGTGGATTGAGCGATGCGCGCAATGGTGTTGCGGAGGCTGGCGATCAGGCACGCCTCGCTTCACCGCAATCGTCAACGACGGACGTCGCATGTTCCCGGAGGCGTTGGTAGGGGATCAGGACTTTCTGCTGTTCCAGCAGACGTTCCTGGGCGCGTTATGGGAGCGACGTGATGCTGGGCTATCGCTGCATATATGGCTCAACGATTTCAGGCGAATGGTTCTCGGGAATTTGCTGCCTACCTCGCGGGTGCTTCTGGACGAAGTTGAAACACTTGATGCTTTCATCCGCCGAACCGCAGACGGCGGTGATTGCGCGGAGATGCTACTCGGTGAGTTCGCCGGCCTCGTGGAAGGTGGCGATTTTCTTACCCTGTCGACGCTACATAGCTCAAAAGGAAGAGAATTCCCGCTCGTATTTATGTTCGGCATCGACGAGAGGCGGATTCCCGGAAACCGTTCGACGGCCAGGGAGCTTGCTGAGCAACGACGCCTTTTCTATGTCGGATTCACCCGGGCCAAGAACGAGATTTACATCATTCACACACGCGCCTCGGCCTCGAGATTTGTGAGCGAACTTCGAGTTCGGTTGGAGGAAACTCGACGGGCGTAGCGGCGATCTTCTAAAGTTTTCTCGCCGGATTGCGGTCAAGGGTTCACCCAAAGTACCGATAACCAGATAGGTGGTCTGGCCGACTGCTGCAACGTACTATCCAAAGAGTTCACGAATCAAATACAGGTGCCTGCGTGCCCACGATATTTCGCTTTACGATCCAGACTCCAAGTCGACGGCTTTCTGAGGTCTGGTCATTCTTCTGCAATGAGGGGCAGGGCTGCCTCTATGCCACCCGGACATCAATGCACAAGTGGCTAAAGGTCAGCTTCCATCAATCTTGCGCGTCTCACATCAAGACCTACGACGCCGAGTCCCGGCCGAGAGGAACGATATCTCACGAGTGGAAGTTCCCCGAAGTCACCGGGAACGAGTCAGTCCACGTTATGAGAATCATTTACGATATCAATAAGCAGACTGCTGCGTTCGAGCCCGACCGTCGCGTGCCCTTTGCGTTTGAAGGCTGGTCCGGGACCGGAAGTATTTATCTGGACGTCTTTTTCACCGTATCCGAGCGAGACGTCGAAGTCGATGACGAAGCGGGTGTGATCGCGTCACACTGTTTCGGAGGGAATCGATGGGTATATTTTGTAGTCGCGGTAGGCCCGCCGCAGAATGAACTGCCAGAACCAATTTCCGGGGCGACGTTTCACCTGGGGGACGCCCGTAAAGATGCGAGCGGAAATACTTCTCTCAGTAATTCAACCGCTGTCTGGTATAGCGTCCCGCGACAGGCCGGAACACTGATTGTCACCGAAGCATCATTTGCAGAGTTTCGACTTTGATACGCCAGTTGGCGCGTTTGTATAGCAGCGATGTTGGTGCCAGTGCGAGATTGATTCATCGATTGAGTGACGAGCGACGAGTATCGCTTGCCGATGCGTCGTGATACCTAACTGGACCAATTGACCGTATGCAATGGTGGCACAGTCACACAACAGAGAATCGGACCCGTTGTTCGCGTCGTTGGTAGCTACATGACAAGAAAAATGCCAAACACCTCGTCAGCAGCAGAGTCACTGCTCGAAACTCTCGATGTCGACATGCTCAACTCGATACACGCTCATCTGGAAGAACAAGGCGGCGCATCGGCGGCTATGTCGTACCGATAAAGGGAATTCTCCTGGATGCGTGCACCGAAGAACGCTGTGTTGTCATCGTCGTACCTCAGACGTCGAGAAAGCGCGTCGATCTCAGCCGTGAGCGAATCTACAGCGAAGTGCGCATCGCGCCTGATAGAACATACCGTGCCTGTCTGATGCTCGCCAATGGCGCGGTCGCGTTAACTCAGGCTGCCATCTTCAGCACGGGTCCCCTCGAGTACAAGCGATTGATGGTGGTGTGGATGTTCGCAGACGGTATTGCACTCTCAGAGTATCGATATCACGACGACCATCACAAAGAGCTTGGTTTGGCATTACTCGAAGCGCAGAGCCATGAACAGCTGGAACGACGAAGCACCCGATCACGCCATCTTGCGGCTCAGCGGACGGTCATCGAGGTCTTTGACTGTTTCGAGATGGATAGCGGTATCCCCTTAGGAACAAGGAAGGTACGGGGCACGGCCGCCCTTGGGTAACAGGGGTGGGGGATGCTGAGGCGAAAGCGGCTATCGAGGTCGCCGGATGTGTGTCCGGGTACTTGCTTGCGAAGCTGAAGTTGGGTGCTAGATGAACATGCTTTCATCCGCTGCTTGCGAACATTCAGGGGCGTTTGAGCACTACAAGAACGCAATGACCTCCGGCGGTCTGGGTTCGAGTTGATTGCTACACGGCTCAACGCTCGCGACAGTTCAACAAAAGAGCCCGCAGAAGGCGGGCTTTGAACATTCACACTACCGAACTCAGGCTGCGGCGTCCTTCAGCTTCTTCAGCGCACGAACCTTCAGGCGGACCGTAGCGGGCTTGGCATCAAACCAACGCTCTTCGCCGGTGAACGGATCCTTGCCGAAACGCTTCTTCTTCGCAGGAACTTGCTGCACCCCGATCTTCACAAGGCCAGATAGCGTGAACTCGCCTGCGCCCTTCTTGTGAACGGAACCCAGGATGGTTTCCTCCAAAGCCGCGAGCACAGCCTTCGCCTGCTTCGGTTCCACACCGGCTTGGGTGGCAACATGAGTTGCCAGTGATGCCTTGGTGAACTGCTCTTTCAGAGGCTTGAGCGTCGCACTTGCGGCGGCCGCCTTTTTCGCCGGAGCTGCTTTTTTCACTGCGGGCTTCGTCGCAGCCTTCTTGGCTGCAGGTTTCGCGGTCTTCGTTGCCATCGACATCCTCTTTTTCGGGTTTGGAGAACCGCTTAAGACGGCACACGACGCCATGCGTTACTGCGCCGTCTTAAGCTGAAGAATAGCGTAACAATGGTTGTCTTGATACGCAAGCAAATCGGGCTGAAATGCGCTGTTTCGCGCATTTTCACGGCATTTGTGGTCCTTCCGGTCTCGTCAGAAATTGCTCGCGGTTCGACCAACGCTCGCTCAGTTCCCGCTCCACACGAAGGTCGAGGCTCGCGGACATGATTTTCGTTAAACTACTGCGCGGCCAGAGATTTGAGAGGCGTCATGGCGCGTGGTGCTGCTCGAGTCGGCGCGTGATGAAGTCCAATCGGGAAGGCTCGACTGCATGAGCCGGAACGGAAGAAAACGAAAACGAAAACAATCAAGACCAAGGCAACATGGCATTCCAACCTCCGAAGCTACTTTCCGATGAACCGGCGGGCACCGATTCGTTCGGCGCGCACAAGCGGATCGCCGATGCCCTCGCCACCTTGATCACGTCGTCAGAGGGCGGCAAGAGCATTCGTCTTGACGGCGCTTGGGGAGCGGGCAAATCAACCGTTGTCGAGATGCTTCGTGAGCAGCTTACGGCGCACTGTGTAACGCCGGACGGGGAGCCGCCTGGGTTCTCAATGTTTCTGTACGACGCTTGGGTTCATTCGGGAGACGGACTGAGACGCGCTTTTTTCGAGGGGCTGGTCAAGAACACGAAAAATTCTGGCTGGATAGCTGCGAAGTCAAAACGGGCTACGTCGTGGCGGAAAAAGTTGCTGGAGATGGCCGGCAAGCGCAAGCTCACCAAAAAGCGGACCAAGCCGGATATGGGTCGGCGTGCGCGCTTTGCGATAACACTCAGTGTGACCGCTGCACTGGTATCGCCGGCGGTTTTTAAGATCTTATCCATGTTGGTGGGAGACCTGCCGGTCGAGCAACTTGCGGGATTGACACTCGTTACTACAAGCCTCGTATTCATGGCGCTGTGGAGAATTAGTCCTTCCGACCTGCGCGTTTTGATGACCCGCGCGGCGCTGGAGGAGGTCACCGACACGACGGCTGACCCAAATCCGTCGTCACTAGAATTTCAAAAAGTGTTCAACAAGCTGATGACGCAGGTGTTGACGTCAGAACGACGGCTCCTCATCGTCATCGACAACCTGGACCGCATCGACTTCGACGAAGCAAAACAGATTTGGACTTTGTTGCGCTCCTTCCTGGACAATCCGGCCTTTCGCGATAAGGCTTGGTTCAGACAACTATGGCTACTTGTTCCTATTGCTGACGAAAGTCATCTGTTGGGCCTCGAGGGCGGCCAAATGGCTGATACGAAGCAAAAAGCGTCACCCGGCAACATGATGGAGAAGATTTTTCAGGTACGGATGTCACTTCCGCTTCCGATGCTTCGTTCCTGGAAAGATTTTCTTGTGGAGAAGTTGAGCACGACCTTTGGCCCCGATCACCCAGAACGCTATGAACTCATCGCTCGTATCCTGCACGCCGTATCGACGGATGCAACGCCCACTCCACGCGAACTTGTCGTTTTCATCAACGAACTCATTGCGCTTCACATCGAACGTCAGGGTGACATGCCCTTGCCTACGCTTGCTGCTTACATTCTTTCTCGGGGGGAGACGAGGGCGAGGGATTATCAGATTCCTTTGAATGTGCAGCAAGTCTATTCAACGCCGACTCTCGACCAGGATTTTGCAACGCTCTATCTCCATGCGGACAAATCGCAGGACGCACTTTACCTGCTATTAATGCCAGATTTGGAGCGAGCACTGGAAAAAGGGGACCCAAAGGAGCTCAAGGACGTGCTCGCGAGGAGTTTGGCTGCGCTTGACATACTGGATCAGTGGCTGAGCAGCAGCTTCTCAAGGATGAGTCAGTCGGCTGCTAACCCACCAGCAGAACAGGCACTTTTCCTTGCGTACTTGCGGGCGCTGACACTGTTCATTGATGAAAGCCAGCACCAACCTCGCTTTACAGCGTTGCTCAACCATATTCGGCAAGATATCGACCGGGTAGTCCATCTAACGCCTTCGCTTGATATGAGCAATCCGAACATAGCGGTGGGCGTCGATGCATATCTGAAGTTGTCTGGTAACGAGACGTTCGCGATTGATAGAGTAATGTATCTGCTGCGCACGATTCGCGGATATGAAGAGCCGAGCGAGCCAGGTGTCATGGAAGGCCGCTGGTCCATATGGTCGAATTCCCTTCTTGAACTGCTGAGTATTGAGAAGGTGCGGCATGCTGCCACGCTGTCTGGGACCAGCCGGATTCGGTTGACGCTCACGAACGAACGGTGGGCAGCACTTTGCGAGCTCGCGGAGAAAACTCCCGAGTGGAGGTTTGTTCTCGACGTGCTCGAACTTGAACAGAAAGACGCGGGCCTTGTCGACTGGCTAACGCAAGAGCTGATTCCAATGAACTCTGATAGCAGAGCCGAAACCGTTTTGCGTCAGGGACTTCATTCGCGCGGGAAGGATTTTTACCGGACGGTGGCCGATGGGGCCATGAGTGTGCTGCATTCACGGTCAGATATTCCCGTGGGTGCGATCCTGGACTGTCTGACCTGCTTGGTAGCGGCATCAAACGACGAGGCGAGACCGTTCATCAAAACAATTGCCGACAACGGGAAACTCATATCGTGGGTGCGTACGAGTCCGAGCATGCCTACATTCGGGATGAATGAACCCTTTGCGCGCGTTGCGACGCTCTACTTGTGGGCGAAGAACGGGCTAACGAAGGAGAAATCATCCACCGAACTTACGGTGTTCGAGTCGACAGTGAGACGTCTCCTGACGGACGATATCCAAGGAAACACGGAGTCGTTAATGGCTGCCGTTTGCAAGCAGATTTCGCTGACAAAGGCATATGACGTCGTTCCTATAATCGCGGACTGCACAATTGAAAACATAAAGACGCTCGGTGTGCTGTTGAAGCTTCTCTGCGACGATGATGGATTCAGAGATGCAGTGCATAACGAGCTGAGCAGGGAAGCAGACGTTGAACCACGAAGAATTCTGACAGGCTCACGGGTCGATGTGGTTCGCACGCTGCTTGAGGGAATATTCGCTCAAGCAGTTTTGGAGGCAGCTTGAGGAGCCCGGTTGATTAGCGCTTTGGCAGCGAGTTGCTGGTCCACATCAGAGACCACTTTGGCGTAGAAGTGAGATTCCTCGGATGTGAGGCGCAACCGAGTCGAAACGGTAATCGACCGAAGACCTGCTGGCAAAGCCGACGGCTCACAGTTACTTTTCGTGTCTACTGGTCGTCAGGAAATCAATGATTCGATCCCAACGTCCATCTGCTTTCATTCGATAGAAAAGCTTGGCACATGCGACGTATCCAGCCTGAAGGTCACGGAGTTCTGCCCAGCTGCAGCCGGTTCCCATCTTAAAAACGATACCGTCAATGACCTTGCGCGGATCGTCTTTCAATTCAGCGCCTCCCCATTTTTGCAGACGCCATTGAAAAGCGATGTCCTCAACCGTTTGCCATTCACTGTCCGTCAGATTCCACTTGGCACCAATTGGGCGCAACCTGAAATCACCAACGCGACGCGACTTGATGTAGCGCGTTCGTCCGTGGTCTAAGTTGTACGTTTTCCGGACATTCAACGCCCAATCGTACGGCCGCTCGAGAGGTGTCATCTGAAACGCGTAGACACTGCGAGCAAATAACAGTCCATCGACAATCTTACCGTGCGCGGATATCTGGACGTCAGCTTTCGGTAGGTCGATGGCAATGCGACCTGCGCAAGCATGGCGATAGACGCTGTTCCAAGTATGACGTGCGGAAGGGTAAGCATAGAACCATGGAAGCGTGTTGATTAAAAAATCCTGAAACGCGGGTTTTCCGCTTGCCACTGGGGACCGTAATGCTATTGCGAATTCACCTGAGCCAAATACGGGCGAACATAGGTGATCCAGGCCATCTGGGCGATAGGTAAAGTCCGCAAGTGCGGACGGCGCACGCAATAGCGTACGCTGAAGTTCCCACGCTGGGATGACAATATCGAGGCCTCGATTCGGTACAGAAAAAACCTCGTGACTGTCTGTGACGCCGGACTGGATGCCGAACGTCTTTGCATAATCCCGCGCCGAAGCGCGGTTCCATTCTGAGAAAGAAGTGTTCAGCCTAACCGTCGTGTACAGCCCGGATCCCAGCCTGGATCCTCCCATTCGTTCTGGGTCTAACAGAGAGACGCTACCGGTATCAGTTATGCCGACAGCCTTAAGTTGACTACCGACTCGCTCAAACCTGTCCAGCCACATAACTCGTCTCCTGAGATTTGTTCAGAAGACGTATAGCGAGTATTTTTAGCCCGAACATGATTTGCAAAGCTCAAGCGACTGTGAAGGATGGTTCAAAACAATGTTGCGGTATCTTGTACGCCTCAAGCGACGCCGCCATGCGTGGCGATGAGTGAGCTTGCTGCTTCACATGGTCGAACGTTTAAGGTCGTGGAGCGTGACGCCTTCGATGTTTTTCCAATCGAGCCATCCGTTGCATGTGGTTCCGCAGACGACCGCTGACGCGCCGCTTGGAGATGTGAACAGCACATCTTCGTTAAACACGAGCGTTCCATCCCGCACTGCAATTTTTCCTTGCTGGAGAAGGCCTTCGCGAAGCCGCGAAAACGAATGCGAGTGAAATGTACGTCCGATTTCCGCTTTCCCGATGGAATCCTTAAACACGACGAACCCCTCATCGGTGTAGCAGCCGCGAGCAGACGAGCCGGAGCGTTTGCAGTAGAGAATGTTATCCTGAGACTCTGTGGTAGAAGGTTTCGCCACTGGTTCGAAGACCGGATAACCGAGTGAGGTGACCAGTGTTCGTGCGGATTCGAAGATTTCCATGCAGTCTGCGGCGAGCGGTAGCGGAGTATGTGATTTTGTCCCTTCATTACAGTTTTCTGTCGTATATCGCCCGGCCTTCTTGGCTTCCTGGATAAACATGTTTTCGAGAAAAAGGACGTGCGTGGAGGTAAGGCTTTCCGTCTTTGTCGTGATGACAAGGACCCGTTGCCAGAAATCTTTTTCTTTGTTGTGCGCCAGAAGCCTCTTGCGCATATCTCCGCTCTGGCCGATGTATACCTGACTACCCGAGCCGTCTTCACCTTCTCCTATCAGAAAATAGAGGCATAGTTGCTCGCTTTCGCGCATGTTCAGGAAGTCCATCAACCGGCTACGCGGAACATCAACGGCCTGCACAATGCGAGTAGTGATTTCGGCAACGCGAATACCACGCGGGTTGCCGCTCGGAAGGAAAATCTGAATCGTTTGGGGGCGGTAAGTCATCGGAGTTCTCAGGTGACCGCAGATGCCACAACTCCTCATATGGCGTTGAAGCTGATCCGCATCGTTCACATGAGTAGGAACCGATTTTATTCCAGTCGGTGAATTCCATTCATGCAAGACCAAGGGTCGCAGAGGGGCCGGCGTTTGGGGGGGCGAATGTGGACCTCACCTAAGCGTTGCTTGCTGGCATCTTTTGCACGGCTAGAAGATGGTCAAGAAAGATGTTCAACAGAATATGCTTGTGCGCGGTAAAGCCGAAGGCCGGCGATAGCAAGAGGGCGTTGCGTGCGCGGCTATGAATGAGAGTATGGCCCCGCGTCCAGACAAAATTTGTACCAGTAAGATACGCATCGCCATAAAAGGACTTCAGTGCTGCATAGACGGGGTGGTCAGCCCTTCTTGGGTGGCGCGGATCGCCTCCAAACAGTTCAAGCAATTGTTGATACCTTTCGATCAACGCTTCGACGCTACATCGTCGGCCCTCAAGTAACTCTTCCGAAGCAACTGCGATTTCGCGGAGCAGACCACGGTTTGACTGAAGTTTGACAGCGTTGCCGGGAGTGTCGGACGGCAAAAAGTCGCAGTTTTGGGACCCTAGTTTCCCGATCGGGATAGCGGTCGTTAACAACGGCAGGTCATGCACGGTGCATATAAAAACACCGGGAAGTACATGTTTGCGATGCCAGTATGCTTCTCCGAATTGCTGGATGTCCTCTGTGACGCACCTCGTGCAAAAGCGCATATGCAATCGATTCCGCTTCGACCCGCCAAGAAAATTGAAGTGAGCACGGCCAAGCGACGGATCTTCGACAATAAGTTCGAATGTTGCAGCTGTTCTTTCCGATGAAAAATGCGCCGTCACATATGGGAAGAATGTGTGACGACGCATGAGATCATTGGATGGGATTTTCGTCAGTCTCGACGTATAAATGACGGAGAACGGGAGCGCGAAGCTAGCTCCTCGGAGGTCTGCGTGAAGCATCTCGCGCAACAGGCGAGTCATAGGATATCCAAGATGTCGCGCCGCCCGAATGAGCAAACTTAACGTCGGTTCATCCGGATAGGGGCGCGGGAAATACATAGCTAGTCCAGCTCCAGGAGCGCATCCAAGTCACAGAGGGCTCCCATCGAGGCAAGTTGTGTGAACACGGTGGTCCCGCTTTCGCCTGCCGCACTAATCGCATTCCGGTAGTCATCCGGAGAAAGGATGGTTGCTTTTTTCCCGCTGTCCTTCGTTTTGGTCCTCTTTGCAGTTTTTGGCGGTTTGACCTTTTCGATGGCTGCTTGGGCCCCGTCAAGCAGATTCTTGACTTTGCTTTCCTCCTCGACAGAAGAAGCAATTTCCTGTGCCAGTTCGGCTTCGATGCCCATTGCTGTTAGTGTTGCTGCGACCGTCGGCACGAATTTCTGATGACCGGGTCGCACCGCCCCCTTTCTGCTACGGACACCCTCATACCGATTCAGCGCGTTGTCGCGCAGCTGGTCAAAGGAGAGTGGAGCAATATCCGGATATCGCTCGAGCGCAGCGGCATCTCCTGAGCGGAATGCGTTCATCAATGGGTGAACAAGTTCGAACTCCGTCTCCCATACGCTGGCTATGACCTGTGCGGTGATGGTTTCGTCGCCATTCAGAATGCAATGCCACTGTACGCAAGAGAACAGCTTCAGAGCGATGTCGATTATTCCCTGCGAATAGTAAAACATCAGGTCGGATAGCGCCTGTGTCAGAGAAGTCTCGTTCTTGACCCACTGAAACGGCCAGATGGCGGTAATGAAGTCTTCCCATTCGCCCGGTGCAGCGATGTCTCCACTCGCTTTCAGAGCGCTCCAGCTCGGGATGGCGTGTCCCACGGAGCGTCGAGCCGGGCTCGCATCCAGCCCGAGCACCTTTGCGCCACCGTTGGTACCAACGAACAGGATGGGAACGCCCAATTCGTTTGATGCCGAAACGAGGAGAGACATCATTCTCCGCATACCTGTGCCGGCACTTTTCAGGTTCTGTATTTCGTCAGTGACCAGCATGCCAACGCAATGCGTGTGCATCAGGCGGGCAGCGTGATTAAGCAGGGTTTCTGCCGAATAGCTCGTTTTTCCGTACCGTGTGTAATAGTCGCCGTCTGGAATGAGCTTATCGATGTTACGGATAATGGATAATGCGAGCCCCTTCGTCGATATCCCGTCGGAAGGCGCTTCGATGTGTAGCCACGTGATTTGGAAGAAATCCAGTTCCGGATGATAGATGACCTGCGGATACAGGTTCAGGATCCGCGTAAGGCTCGAGGTCTTTCCCTGACCCGGTATTCCAAGGAGCGAACTTGAAAGCTGAGCAGTTGCATTCTGCTTTGGACGGGCGCTGAAGGGAAGATTCGCCTTTTGTGCTTCGTAAAGCTGTTGAAATACCTTAGTGTGGCTAGCGGTACGGGGCGCTCGACCGATATAACCCTGACGCATCAAGGTATCGACCGCCCACGCTAGCTGGACATGCCGAACCAGGGTGACCATGCAATCACTGAGTTCTGCAATCATCTGGATGCGTTCGTGTGCAGGCCAGTCTCGCTGCTCGACATCAAAGGCTGGCAGGTCGTTAAGCGCATCGATGAGCCCCTCGTCATCGAGCATAGGGGGAAGCGCTTCGACGAGCGGGTTGTCCACGAAGCGTGGGATACGTGACTTCGTATAGACTGCGGTTACGGCACGCGGGTGCATATTAGCGGGATAGTCCATTCGCGAGCTCCTGTCGTTTTAGCCTAAGCTTCTCCTGAAGCGTAAGTGGGCGTGTCGCCCCAGAGGCTGGTGCATCCGGAGCGTGCGAGGGTGTGGGCAACGGAGCGGCCGTAGCAGCCGTAGGTACGGCAGATGCGGCGTCGTCCGAGGGAGGTGGCGGGGTCCGTGAGTGCAGCGCAACGACGTTGTTCGAAATGCCACTCGCAGTGAGCGCTGGACCGTTGGTCATTGACGGTTTGATAGCTGCCTCCTCCAGACGACGCTGGACCATTTCGGCGTTCCGGTCTACCGCAATATCAGCTTTCCGTGATGCACGTGACTTGCCCTTAGAGGCCTTTTTGGCCGCAACACGCGCAGGCTTCGCGATGTCTGAGATGAACTGGAGCAGGGTCGCTCGTTCCTGTAGCGCTTTGTCTGCACCTTGCCGCAACACAGCTTGGGCGCTTTTCACGACGAATGCCACCTCGGCAAAACCGTAGCCCTTGAAATGCGTGCTCTTCCGCGTCAGGCTGCATATGTACGAACGGCGGGCGCTCTTTGGGTCATGGACGATAATGCTGTCGGCGAGACGACGGTCATAAGACACCTCGACATCCCACCGTCCACGGTTGCCAGCCATCACAAACCATCCTTGCTTGACGAGTTCGTCGCACGAGTAAAGGCAATCTTTGAACGCGATTCCTTCATCCGTGACAGTTGCTTTGTCGCGAGGAAGAAGCTGGAAGCGAAGGTAGTCCGCGGAGTACCGGGAGAGCTTGCCCGCCGCATTCACCAAGTCGTCTGCCCAGATTTCGGTCGGGACGGGGCGGACCTCCCTCAGGAGCGCCTTGGGCAACATCCTGTAATTGGGCATTTGCGTCCGGTTGTGCTTGATGATTGCCCGGATGATGATAGCGATGAATTCATCAAGGGTAAGGCTTGCGTCGCGGTCATAGTGCTTGCCTCGCCGACGGGTGACGTTTCTGGGCGGCTCGTAACCGGGAGTCGGGGCAGCGATGGATGCGTGGATTACTTTGAAACCGCATTCAACGGTACTCTTGTTTTGAGGCGAAAGCGGTGGCGTATTGGCAATGGTGCTTTCCATGCCGGAGCAGATTCGGCTGCTGTTGCGGGAAATCATCTCGCCGCAGTCGCCCAGAAATTTCTGAGGAAATACGCCATGTGCGGGCCAGTCGGCCGGATCGTACGGCACACCGTATTTGAGGCACAGGGCGGCCTTGTCTTCGGCAATGCTCAGGATGGCCTGCATGGCGGCTTCCCACCCGGCATGCTCAAGCCCAACGTAAACCCCGACGCAGAGCCGACTAAACCGGTCATAGATGAGATACATCGTGGGCTTGCCAATAATCTTGGCGCGGTCGTCCTTGGCTACGAGCCAGACGTCGGCAATCGTCGCATCAATCTCGTAGATGTGGCCGACGCAAATTGCTTCGAAGAGGGCGCCGACGATGCTCTGGTTGTGATCGCGCTCAAAATCTTTATCGCCTTTCTTGTGGCGGAGAATGGTCTCGAGAGAGTAGTGACGCTTGACTACCGTGCGGAACTGCCGAGGTGATGGGCACTCGCCTGACGGCTTTATATGCTTCGTCCCATTGCCATCCAGGTACGAATACTTGTCGAGAAGCATATGCACATATGCATCGGCAAGCGTTGAGACTTCACCGTTGAGGTAATACTTGTCGACGGCCTCTTTTACATTGAGGTCGTCGACCTTACGGTCCATCTGATAGACCTCATAACGCGCATCTATCGGGAGGCGTCCGCGTCCATGCGTTACGCCTGCCTGCTTCGTTCCAATGTTCGAAAAGTTGGCGATGAGCGCCTGTTGTGACTGCCCACCACTCCAGTACATCCGAAGGTACCGGTTGATCGTAGTTTTTGACGCGCCGGTGGCTTGCACCCGCTCCTGGACAAGTGGGCCTCGCATTTTTGGTTCAAGGATTGCGGGATTCCTGATTAGCGGCTCAATGATGCTCCAGGCCTTTTTGCGCCGGGCATCGGCTGCGTCAGAGTAGAAGGGAAGCGGCGCGTCGCCGCTGCTTGTAACAATGTGGAGCTCTTTCTCCTCGAGGGCCGTCAACAGGTCACCGTATGGACATTTGCGCGGCCAGCAATCCGGGTCCGTGATGTTGAGGATCCAGGCCTGCTTATCCACAGTAATGTCTAGCAGACGGAAGCGTGTGCCGCCGGCGTTCTCGAAGAGGTCGTTCTTGACGAGTATCGGGGCGCGCTGAGTAGCGTCAGGCGGCGCATATTGAGCGAGTGCCGTTTCCATCACATTCCGCCTGCGGCTTGCGCCGCATGAGGGGTTGTGCAACGGAACGTTGCCAGCGGTGCGTGGGGCAGGTCGGGGTTATTCAGGTCGCAGCGCAGGGTACGTTCGTACATAAGCACTTTTGCCAGGCGTAATCCTTCGCCCGCCGACATGCTGTGGCGAATCTCAAAATTTGCGCAGTATGCGTTAAGCGGCATGTTGCGCGTCGAATGGGCCAGTTCGTGGGCCATAATCTGTGCTTTTTCGCGCAGGTAACCGGGGTAACGCTCCTCCTCTCCGGACTTGATGAGGCCTCCACGCATCCATTCGATGTTGCGGATTTTCTGTTTCGGCAAACTGGAGCTGTAGACGAGCCGGTGAGGGATATCCATGCCAGCGAGGTATGTGCGGGCGATTTGCAGCTTCTCGATTGAACGCGGGTCTTCGGCTTCTTCTGTGATTTTGCAGTCGATCGCCTCGAACCTAACCGCGTCGCCGCCGTCCGAGACGCCTACCAGAAAATCGACTGTCATAACCGTCGGGACATTTGTACCCGGGTAATACGGATGCTGGATGTTGAGAGCGTCGGCGATTTCGAGTGTGTACTCGCGCTCCAGGGGATATTCCTCCATCACATCGGTGACCCGACTGGACCACTCGAGAGCGTAAAACGTGTCCCTCTCAACGTCCGACATGAGGTGAATGGTTCGACCAAATCTGGTGCTTCCCGTGCGCTCCACGCGGCCCATTGAAGAAAAGTCAAATACCTCAAGCCACGGCTTGTAGTTCGGGCCGCGTCCCTTACCTCGTCCCTCCGCTTTCCAGCGCGTGATTACTTGCTCGGTCATCCGTTTCGGTCCGCGTCCCATGCCACACCCCCATTGCAGTTGTCTCTGTCCCGGGACTCTCCAGGACTCCTACAAGTAAAGCGACTGACTCGGCCCGGACGGATAAATAGGTAGATGGTAAGCTAGATATCCGGCTTTAAGGGTGAAAATCCCACAAATGAGACTATATACCAGACTTTTCGCACGAGCATGGCATACTGTACAAATCGGGATTCAGATACCGGTTTATGGTCGACTGGAACAAGGAGGCGAAGCGGGTCCTCCGGGCTGAACTCGTACGCAAGCAGATAGGTTACAAACAGCTTTCGGCTTTGCTTGAGGGCCTAGGGGTCGAAGAGACCGAGCGTTCCATTGCAAACAAGATTTCGCGCGGTGCCTTCACGTTTATTTTCTTCTTGCAATGCATGAAGGCCTTGGGCAAACCAGCTGTGAGCATCGATCTGACTGACGTGGCCGAGTAGCCGAACGCTCAGTGCGTGCCCGCGCGATGATTGAATTGAAAGATCCGCAACTGCGGAGGCAGGCGTTCGTCTGTCTGGGCTGGTGTGTGACTAGCGCGAAGATTGCGGGCGATGCGGAGTCGCGTCGTATGCTCCACGAGCGGGCTAAACGGGTGCACTATGCCGGTTTGTCTTGGCAGCAGGCGGGGTTAAGTACCTCCTGAAAAACCTCACCTTCCAAGGGAATGCTGTCACTCATTGCGTCGCCCTGTAATGCGCCGGTCGCAACTTTTTGAGGCTGAATGAGTTCTTCAACAATTGCAGTCGCATTCGATGCGACGGACTTTGTGGTGACGCTCTCCGACGCTCGGACGCTGAAGGCCTCCATGTGAGAACCTTTCCAATACCGCCGCAAACCTGTTGTTTGCGACAGAAGCTAATGGTCCGCAGAACGTCAGTTAACTGACGGAGAAGGGACGCCGCACATCGCATTCGATGCGGGCGCCGGTGCTCGCGGTCAGAAGGGAATGCATTCTTCGTCGTCACCCGATATGGCGGAAAGTTCATCCTCGGCAGTTGGTTCCTCCTCCGCAGCGACTTTGCACGCCCGCCGGATGACCGCCGGAAGCTGAAATGCGTTGCCGCCGCGGTTACGAAAGATGTCGCCGTTTGACATGTCCGACCCGGCGCTATCCCGGTGGGACTGAATGTCTGTCCGAAGGTCCTCAGTGACTGGAATCATATCGAGAGTGCATTCGTCGTCAAACAGGTAAAGCACGACCCATCGCGAGTCGGTTGTTTCAACCAGTCCAAGTGTGTCCGCTTCGACAAGGACCTGGCCCGCCCTTAGTTGCAGATAAACCGTCCCGTATTCATCATCACTCTCTCGCACTACTGTTGCCATCGGTTTTTCGGTCGACGGCTGGGCGCTAGTTGAGTCGATTCCGGGAAGAGCAACAATCAGACATTGTTCGTCCCTCGCTAATTCCGGTTGCTTCAATATCTCTGCAGCGTCAGCTCGGTAAGACGAAGGCTCACCTGCCTCGCGGCAATCATCCATAATCTGGAGTGCTAGTTCGAGGTTAAGGTCGGTGTCGGTGAGCGGAAGATGCATTACCTTACTTTCATTTGTAACGTGGTTCATTGATTTGATCTTGTGGCAATTACGCTAATCAAGGAAGAGCGTTAGCTCGATGCGCTTTGGTTCTCTTCATGCAGCAGAGCTTAGGTTAAAAGATGAGCTGAGGCCGACGACGGTTATCGTTCTCAGTTAAGTCCCTGTCTAAGATCGACCATATTGCGCTTGAGTGACCTTGGTATTGGACGGAGATGGTCTTTCTCGCGTCCGAGGTCTTGGAGGCTAATGACTGTGTACCGGTCAGGACATTGCCGCGCTTCGACGTCTTTGTCGACGAGTTCATATTGTTCGGCAAAGTGCTTGTACGGCTGGACGACGAGACAGCATTGCTGCGTACCAATGTAAAGAATCGCCCTCTCTGTCCGCGCATTCTGCAAAAATATGACAGCGTGCCGCGAGTCAATGCACAACGAATCGTCAGCGAAAGTTATCACGGGAGCGGGTATCCCGTTCGGACGGTCCGACACCAGATGAAACCCGATGTTTCTTTCGCCAAGGACGGATAGGTGCGCCGGTTCGAAGCAGGCGTCATCCACAGTTGCGGCGAGGCAAAGGCGCTCAGTGGTAACGGGCTGCAATGCTGCCGGAAGCGCGGCTGTGTCGAGCAGAAATGCCGTGTGAGTGCTGAACGAGGTCGCTCGGATGTCGTCGATGAGTTGCGTTGACTCTCCGGTTTTCACGATACGTGTCGTATCCTGCTCCGGTTGATGGGAGCGGGCTGCACGGCCTTTGATAATTCTCAGGACCTCGTGCGCTGTCATCGCGGTCGCCCACGACCCATATCCCGGCGCGGAGTACAACTTCTCATCAACGTGATAGACCGGATTCTCATCCTCGTCATACCAGTCCTCAAAGCGCGCCTGGTCCCCGTCCTCATAAAACATGCGTTGCTTGTACAGATAGAGGTAGGTAGCTGCAAGCTGGGCCGCATCTCCTTCGTGACCGATGATTTCGTCAATATCTGCAACCTTCATTCTGTACACGCACATTTCTGCCATATGCATCAAACTGACGAGACTTGCGATTCTGCGCTCCAGTTGCCACGTGAGCCCTTTGGTCGCAATAGCAGTGGCCAATTCGGATTCGTCATTCTGTAGCCAGAGGAAGAGGTCATCGGTATGCACCGATTTCCAGAAACATAGCGTGTCACATTCCCACGTCTGTGCAATCGCGTCGAAACAATGCGCCGTCGCACGTTCAAGCAGTTCTACGCACTTATCGCTCTCCGCTTGTGTATAGCGGCAGAACTCATTATCTGCCAGCCATTCGGGCCGGGGAGTAGGAGAAAACAACGAATATGGTGCGTTATCGCTATAGGTGCGTTGGATTTTATGAAAGAGAGCGGTGCTGGACATGTTTAAATCACTATTGTTGAGTCGGGGGACCCGAAGAAGTGAGGCGAGAATATCTTTCAAATGTACGTTGTGCAATAGGATTATTAAAATATCCAAAGATTTATACCGAATTTAAATTCTTATGCCATTTTTAAAACGAGTAATGAAGATGGCATGCGCAATCCTTTCTTCTAGACGCGAGCGTGTCAGCGGGCGCCGCTCATGGGCGCGGTGAAAGGGCACGTCGCGACGCTTCTGGTGAGTACCGGCTGCCGCTGCGGGCGTGATGTCCATGGCGGGTGGAAGTTAACTATGTCTAACCTGCGATTCACCACGTCCTCGCATTTACCGTATAACGTGTCGGAGCGACGTCGTGTGCGCCCATACACAGTCAATCTTTCGCCGGCACACAGCGCACCGCGTGTCATCATCTACGACTTGATGACCGGCACTCCGTGGCAGGATTGTCTACTTGTGTGCAGTCGACCACTCACCACGGTTGCGACGGAGACAACGTCACCATCCAGATGAACGGTAGGTAGGTTCTCCGCAACGCTGGGGCATCCTTCGTCGGCCGTGTATTCCATACCAATGAGAGACATCTCAAGGACGACATCCCTCTTATGCAAGAGACGGATGCAACCGAACAAACGCAAGCAGTGTTTCTCGAAATCGCGATGCTGCTGGACTTTGCATGTCGTCACGCGTGACGAGATGCAGGGGCGCATGGAACGCCTGATCCCCCGAAACGCGGCAATAGCACACGCTTTCCTGGTGATAACGCGCCATCGACGCAGGCACGAGTGATACTCCGCCGCCTGCCGCGACGAGGTTGATCGCAGTCACCATGCGCGGCACTTCATCGACGACTCGCGGCTCGAAACCTTTCGACTGGCACGCACGGATAAAGTCCGCATACATACCGGGCGCGCCGGGGCGGCGTACGAAGATGAACGACTCATTGACAAGCCGTTCCAGCGGTATCGCCCGCGAGCTGATGAGCCTGTGACCGACAGGCAGAACCAGCAACATACGTTCTTCCGCTAGCAGTTCGAATCGTAATCCGGCGGGCATATCGACAGCTTTGCGCAGAATCGCTGCATCTGCTCGATCGTGTAACATCATTTCGATGATTTCCGCCGCGTTCACCTCAGTCATTTCAATAGCGATTTCCTGATACGTGTCGCGAAAGTTGCGTATCGCAGTGGGCGTGAGCGGGTGAAACGCAGCCGAGCTCGTCAACGCGACACGAACTGTCCCCACCTGGCCCTGAGCTACGCGGCGAGCCTGCGTGACCGCGCGCTCGAGATCGTGCATCAAGGCACGTGCGCTGGAGGCGAAAGCCTCTCCCGCATTTGTCAGCGCGACGCCGCGCGGCTGCCGCACGAATAGCGCGAATCCAAGCTCCTGTTCTAGCTCCTGAATCTGCAACGACAATGGCGGCTGCTGGATATGAAGCCGCGCGGCGGCGCGTGTCAACTGGCCTTCTTCGGCAACGGCAAGAAAATAGCGCAGGTGTCTGAGTTCCATCGCTGTACCGGTATATGCAGGGAATATGGCAAACAAGTCTGATATGTATTTTACATTGGCCCGATCGGCACGTACTCTGCATGAAGAAGCAACGAACGATTAAGGAGACACATGCAATCCGCGCTACATGCGGTCATGCCCAACCACGATGTGCGGCCACTGAGCCGCTCGCAAGTGCGCCGCGCAGTACTTGCGTCCGTCATTGGGAATGGCCTCGAATGGTTCGATTTTCTGATCTACGGGTATTTTGCGAAGACGATTTCGCAGGTCTTTTTCCCGGTCGGCAACGGTTTCTGGTCGCTGACATTGACGCTCGCGACGTTTGCAATCGGCTTTGTGGTGAGGCCGCTCGGCGGCATCGTGATCGGCGCATGTGCGGACCGTTACGGACGGCGCAAGACGCTCTCGCTGCTGATTTTGCTGATGGCACTGAGCACGTTGATGATGGGGCTGACGCCGGGTTATGCGACGCTTGGCATTGCTGCCCCGGTGCTCGTGCTGATCGCGCGTATTCTGCAAGGCCTGTCCGTGGGCGGCGAGTTTGCGACCGCCGCTGCGATGTTGACGGAATATGCTCCACCCGGACGCAAAATGTTCTTCGGCAGTTTCCAGATGACGTCGCAGGCGGTTGCGCTATTGCTGTCGTCGATGTGCGCTTTTCTGCTGACCACCCATCTGTCGCATGATGCGCTCGTGTCCTGGGGCTGGCGCGCGCCGTTTCTGCTGGGCGCATTGGTCGGTCCTGTCGGGTTCTATGTCCGTCACAAGGTTGCCGAGTCACCGGAGTTTGTGCATCTGCGCGAGCGACTCGGACACGCGCCGCGTCAGTCGCTGCGCATCTTCTTTCGCGAGCGCGGCGACGCGGCGCTGTGTGCGATGGGCGTGATCATCGTCGGCGCCGCGACGAATTATCTGTGGCATTCGTATATGCCGCTTTATGTCGAGCATCAGCTTCATCTGCCGCTGAAGAACGCACTGTTCGGTACGGCTGTTTCGGGGCTGATCGGCATCGTCGGTTATCCGCTTGCGGGACGGCTGGCCGATCGCTTTGGCGCTTATCGCCTGTTTTTTCCAGTGACTATCGGTTGGGTCTGCGCCGCGTATCCGCTATTTGCATGGGTGCTCGCCGCGCCGACGCCAGAGCGCGTATTTGCCGCGCAGATGATTGCCACAGTCGTGCTGAGTCTCATGTCTGGCGCGCATCCCGGTATGCTGACACAGCTCTTTCCGACTGCCACGCGTTCAACGGGCGTCGCCCTGTCGTACAACGTCGCCGTTACGCTGTTCGGTGGACTCGCGCCGCTCACGGTATCGACGTTAATCGACGTGACCGGGTCGCGAATCGTACCGGCCTGGTATCTGATTTTCGCGGGCATCGTGTCGCTGCTGCTTGTGGGTCTGACGGCTTCCGGGCGCCGTTTGTGTCGACAGCCTGATCTGTGGCCGGGCGAGGGCCTATGAGCATCGCGTTGAATGCCGTCGTGAGCGATGCGAGGCCGCGCAATGAACGGCCGGTAGGGGTGATCGGCACGGAAAGGCTGTATGTATCGACGTCGCGCGGCAGTGGTAGTGTGCCGGTTTTCATGGGCGGCAGCAGCACGCTGGGGACTGTCACGCAGATCGTCGTGATGCTGCATGGACGGTTGCGCGATGCCGATGCCTATATCCGTTCGATACAACGGGCGCTTGCCGCGTCGTCCGTCAATGCGAACGAGGTCATGCTCCTCGTGCCGCAGTTTCTGGCGACGGCGGATGTCGAACATTATCGTTTGACGGACGACTGTCTGCATTGGGAGTGGACATCGTGGATGGGTGGCCTCGATGCCGTCGGCCCAGCACCGCTCAGTTCGTTCGATGTGCTCGATGCGCTGATCGATCGCTACCCACTTGAGCTGCCGCAGTTGCGGGAGATCGTCGTCGCGGGGCACTCAGGCGGGGCGCAGGTCGCGCATCGTCACGCGATACTGAGCGACGCGGCGGGTCGTTGCAAGGCGCGTGGCGTGAAGGTGCGCTATGTGATCGCGAATCCTTCGTCGTATGTGTATTTCGATGCAGCGCGGCCGCAGCGCGACGGCGGGCTGCAATTGATCGATCCACGCGCTTGCCCCGGTTTCAACGACTGGAAATACGGCACTGAAAGGTTGCCGCGATACGCGCAGGGCGTCGATGCACGAACGCTCGAACAGCGCTACGTCGATCAGGAGGTGACTTATCTGCTCGGCACAGGCGATGACGATCCGGCGCACCCGGCGCTTGACATATCGTGTGCAGCGATGACGCAAGGGCCGCAACGGCTCGCCCGAGGCCGCGCTTATTTCGCGTATTTGCGCGGTCGTCATCCGCAGTTGCAGCACGTACTGCAAGAAGTGGAGGGCGCTTCGCATAGTGGCGATGCAATGTTCGTGTCACATGCCGGCGTGCGGGCGTTGTTCGGTGCCTCCGCGTGGCTCGTGGACGCGTACACGCAAACAGAAGGCAGCGCGACAGAGTAGCAATCCGGCTCCGGCCGATTAGCACAGTAGCCAATCAATCTTTCAGGAGACGACGATGACCAGCGGACGTGGGGTGGGCGCTTGTCCTCAGCTTTTGCATCAGCGCCTGTGGGGGTGGTAACGGCCGGAGTACTGCCGCCGGCACATCGACATCGACGCCCACGGCGGCGGCGCAATGCAGCGCCCTGAGCGGGCTCGTCGTTCCCGAATCGGCGATTGGCGTGCCGACCAGCGGCGCCACGGTCACGAGTGCGACTCTTGTTGAGACCGACGGCGAATACTGCCAGGTGAACGGTGCGATTTCGCCCGTCGATACTACTGCGCCCGAGATCAACTTTCAGGTCAATCTGCCGACCAACTGGAACCACAAGGCGCTGCATTATGGCGGCGGTGGCTTCGACGGCACGCTGGTCACAGGCGTCGATTCGCTTGATATGGCGCCGGCCGGCACGCCGACGCCGTTGGCCAGCGGCTACGCAACCTTCGGCGATGACTCGGGCCACCAGAGCGCAAGCATCACAGACGGCAAGTTCGCGGCCAACGATGAGTCGCTCGCCAACTATGGCGGCTTGAGCCTCAAGAAGACGCACGACGTCGTGATGTTGTTGATAGGCAAGCGCTATGCTAGCGCGCCGTCTAAGACCTATTTCTTCGGCAGTTCGACCGGTGGCCGCGACGGACTAAGCGAGGCGCAGCGCTGGCCCGCCGACTATGACGGTATCGTAGTGAATAGACCTGCACTCAATTACACCGGCTTGCGGCTCAGTAATGTCGCGCTGGGACGCGCGCTCTATCTGAACAACGGCGCCGGCTGGCTCGATGTGGCGAAGACGGTGCTGCTGCAGAACGCTGTGATGACCGCCTGCGATACGCTCGACGGCGGCGCCGACGGCATCGTGTCAAACGTGGCCGCCTGCAAGGCGCAATCGGCGCACGTGCTCGCATCTGTGCGCTGTGCGAACGGCGCGGATACCGGCGACACCTGTCTCTCCGACGCGCAGATTGCGACCGTCCAGACGATCGCCGCGCCAATGCAGTTGCCGTATTCGCTTGCCAATGGCGTGACACAGTATGCTGGATACAATATCCTTGCAGGGTCGGTTTTTGCTGGACCCTACACCACGCGCGATCTAGGCGAATCCCCAGTGCCTTCTAATCCGGCCGGCAAGAAGGACGCAAATCAATGGGTCACGGGCGATCAATGGGTCAAGTACTTCGTCGCGCGCGTGCCCACTTTCAATTCACCAACTTTCGATCCTTCGAATCCCGGCACGTATCAGTCGCGGGTGCAGGCCGTGTCGACGCTGACGGATGCGACCAGTACAGACCTGAGCGCGTACCTTGCGAGAGGCGGCAAACTCATCATGACGCACGGCCTCGCCGATGAGATCGTCAGCACGGATTCGAGCACCGACTACTACAACGGGTTAGTGCAGCGCTTCGGCCAAGGCACCGTAGATGGTTTCGTGCGTTTCTATCTGATGCCCGGTGTCGGCCATGGCACAGGCCCGTTGCACCCCACCATCGATGCGCTCTCGGCACTCGATCAATGGGTGGAGAACGGAGTCGCGCCTGGTACGCTCACTATCACAGATCTGAACACGGCGACGCTCGGAAGGACCCGTCCGTTGTGCCGGTATCCGCTGTGGCCGCGATACATGGGCGGTGACGCGAACTCCGCCGCGAGTTTTGCCTGCGTGAACGCCTAATCAGGCAAAGTTGAAGGCGCCCGTGGTAGTGAACGAGTCACCTCGGTGCATGGATGTTATCCAATGAAACGATGTGGGCTAGGCGGTCGAACGATGCTCGTCGTTGGTCGGGCTATCGGGAAGCTCTAGCCCATTTTGTACTGGCGCTCGTACATAAGGTTGAACTCCGCGATTACTGGGACGAACGCGTTTCCATCGCAAACCTCGCACGCCGCGGGGTCATGTTGGAGGCTCATTTTTGCCGCCCCTTTTCCGGAAAATTTAGTCTTCCGCCGCATCACGATCAGATGGTCCTGCGAGTTGCCACACGCAGTCTCTGTTGAAACTTGTACCCCGATTTCCCACGTGGCTGCTTCAGGTGGTTTTGCCAACGTAAATCATCGAGGGACGCCGTTTGAGGCCTATTTTACGGCGTGACTCGTGTTGGGCTCGCCAGTACGGCGCCATCCCAATTGGCAAACGAAAATTCGAACTTGCACCGAATTCAAAGCATAATAGTACTATCATAGTAGTATTGACATATCTGCGACCCAAATCGAAGACACCAATCGCCCGCGGTAGAAGGTTGCTTCAACCAATGGAGTAGAGATGAAACCAGTCAAAGTATCACCAGCAGTCCTCGTAACGGGAGCAACGGGGCGACAGGGCGGTACTGGCCGAGTTGTTCTCGAAGAACTAGTGGCAGCGGGAAAGACAGTACGCGCGCTCGTCAGGGCCATCGACGATCGAGCCGAGCACATCAGAAAGCTCGGGGCAGAAGTGGTTGTCGGTGACTTTGCCGATTATGCTAGCCTTAACCGAGCTCTCGAGGGAGTGGCCTCCGCCTATTTTTGCTACCCGGTGGGAAGCGGCATCGTCGAAGCCGCGGGCCTTTTTGCGTCAGCCGCGAGGAACCAAGGCGTCAGCAGGGTTGTGGACTTGTCACTCGGCACATCTCGTCCTGACAGTCCAAGCCCCCAAGGGCGTGCGCAATGGGTCGCGGAACAGATCTTTGAATGGTCAGGCATCCGGAGCATGCATCTCCGCATTGCGGCTTTCTTTATGGAGAACATTTGCTACATCGACGGAATAACCATTCGAACAGAGGGCGAAATCCGCAATGCGTTCGGTACACTTCCGCTGCCTTGGGTGTCTAGTGTTGATGTGGGACGGGTGGCAGCGAGGTTACTGCTTGATCTCGATGCGGTCGCCGGCACGGTGGTAACGTTAGGTGGCGTCGAACAACTCAGCTATCCAGATATAGTTGACGCGATTTCTGCTGTGACAGGCAGCACCGTTAGGTATCGCGAGCTCTTACCTGACGAATGGAGACTTGAATTAATAGAGAGATCGCGAACGCGCGGAAACGAAAACACACGGGGCGCTGATCATCTGGTCGCACAGGCCGTTGCGCTGCGAGGGCGGCCCCCAATCAATGCAACTGACGACGTCAAAATGTTTCTTGGTGAAAAAACAACTTGTTTCCGGAAATTCATTAGTTGTCGACGCGCAGAACTAACGCCCGATGCCGCGTGAATCCGTGGCTCGCGTTCCGGGCAACAGGCCTAGGAGTGGCGCACCAAATTCTTGATGAATGCGCACATCTGCGCGACCGTACTTGAGCGCTGCGCGTTGCTGTTCGCGTGGAGAGAAGTAGTCGATGCGGCTCGGGCGCCCGCAACACCGTCCAGCCGCTCGACCTGCGTACAATCCGGGTAAGCTGAGGCCCGACTTTGCCGCGTCATACCCAGTCGCGTGATGACCACAGATTAGCCTCGCCGCCAAATACTTCCGAACATTCCCTGTGGACAAACTTCTAGTTGTCGACGACCCGATGTTCAGCGCCTTGCACACTGCTCAAGAAAAGGATTTGCGGATGCTGTCGCTGATCGCGGCTACGGCAATGCCCCACAGAGCAAGGCATGTGCAAATTCCAGCATCGCAGTGATACTGCCAAAGTCTGGAATGTCAATCGTGAAAGCCCATGGTCAATTTGCCCCGCCCGACCTAATCTTCGTGGTATTGGTGGGCATCGTGGTTCAAAACTCCCAGAGTCTGATACATCGAACGGCTGCCTGCGTATGGTCGGACGCCGTCATCGTTTTGGTCTTCGAGGGTGATCGACCATGGCTCACACGCGTGTGCGACCTATTTCTTGCTACGGGGAAAATCCCAGTTAGAAGACAAGCTGTATCGTTCTGAGAGATTCCTATGTGTTGCCCGAGGTGACGGAGTACATGAAACGTCCAGATTTCAGGCATTTTCGGACAGGGCAGCCCGTTGGACGTGCTCGGAAATCAAGTCGGGGATTTGCCGGTTGTGGGCGAATGATGATGCGCGATGATTAGTCTAAGGCGAAGCCTTTGTGGTATGACGGTTTCGGCCAGGTTGCGCCTGCCTCAAACTTCCGGAGACCGTGGGATTGCACAGTAGTTTGTTTTGCGCGGAGCGCTGGCAGCCATGGCGTCGAAGACGCCTTCTCGCTGGCCGAAGGCCAGCGCTTCCTTTGGAAACGGTTTTCCCGCCAAAGAAAAAGCAAACATATCAACGTAGACTTTGAAAGAGGAGAAGTTTTTGATATTTATAGAAACCCGTTTTAGCCTTGATAAGACCGTATAAGTATTTGTTCGGAATCTGGTCATGGCCGCTCCGTCGGGCCATCCAGCATGGCGGACACTTTCAGCACAGGAAGTGCCGTTTCATTCTCCTATGCGGCCGTTCAACGCCCGCTTCCCTCCAGCTTTCAGCCTTGCAAATGACCATTGTCAGGTCACGTGACCTGACAATGGGCTGCCGATGCCGTGGCGGCGATTGACCGCAGTCACTGAGCGTGAAACCGATGGAGGCGACGTCGCCCGCCATGATGCCGTTGAGCGACGCCGGGCTGCGTACCTCGTCTCTTCAGTGCAAATTCGGTACTGCAAATACACGAATCTCGAATACTTGATATCAAAAACGTAATCTGGAATAAAGCGCTTCCGTAATCCTATGCCGATAGCATGACTCGAAGTGCCGAGGCCAGTCAAAACGCGGGCAGTGAACGGGGATTCCGCAGTCGGCGCGTGATACGAAAGGTAAAATTCTAGATGAGCATTGGTAAGCGGTTGGCAGCGACATTTTCTGTGCTTTTGCTATTGATTCTCGGGCTCGTCGTAGCCGTGAATCGACAAATGGCAGATATGAACGAAGCAATGAGTTCAATTGTCCACGACCATCAGGAAAAGCAACGCGCTATCGGAAAAGTCAAGGAAGAAACCTACAAGATCAGTTTGATGGCTTATGAGGCCGTCGACGATGCGTCTAACTCTGCGGGCGCGTCCTCAAGCATCGCCGTCATCCAGAATACTATTCGGAACGCAGGGGTCGAAGTGCGTCAGTTGCAGTCGAAGTTTTATGGCGGCCCTGACGATTCCGCTTTGTATGCCTTCGAGGAATCAAGAAGGAAATACGACGCCGCCTTGCAGCCGATTCTGCAGCAGCTTACCGGCCAGCAGGTGCTAGCATCCACAGCTCAAGTCGTTGCGATCGAACCATTACAAAGCGCCCTTCTCGCTTCGCTTGACCAACTTTCGGACCACGAGCAACGCGCTACTGCGCTTGCGGAAGGTCGCGCCCGGCAAGCATATCATCATGCATTGACGGTTCTTTGGGGCTGCGCGGCTTTGGCGCTCATAGTTTCGCTATCTTTTGGCGTTATAGTCACGCGCTCTATTGTGATTCCGCTAAGAATGGTTGTAGCCGGCGCCGATGCCTTGGCCACGGGCGACGTGAGCTTCCAACTCCGTGAAACCGGCGAAGACGAAATTTCGGCTCTTTCAGGGGCATTAAACCGAGCCGTTCGGTCTCTTGCGAGCATCGTTCTTGACGTTAAGCTTGCCAGCGAATCGATTGCCACAGTCACAAACCAGTTATCTGTCGGATATACAAGCCTCGCGCAGCGTACTGAGCAGCAGGCGGCGGCGTTGCAACAAACATCGGCGACGATCGAACATCTGTCCGACGCTGTGCGTCGAAATTCCGCGCATGCCGAGCAGGTGAGCCTCTCGATGAAGCAAACGACGGCAATAGCCGACCGCGGGGAGGAGCAGACGGCGCTTTCTGTCCGGACGATGCATGAGATTGCAGAGGGCTCATCGCGCATCACTGAGATTGTCAGCCTGATAGAGAGCATTGCGTTCCAGACCAACCTGCTTGCATTAAACGCCGCAATAGAGGCGGCACGCGCAGGGGCGCACGGTCGGGGCTTTGCGGTTGTTTCTGGCGAAGTGAGGATGCTCGCTCAACGCACTGGCGACGCTGCCAAAAGGATCAAAGATATGATTAGCACTTCCGTTGAGGCCGTTAATGCCGGTTCGGCCAAAGCGCGTCAGACCGGCGAGACAATTAACGATGTCGTGCTTGCTGTCAAGGATGCGTCGCGCATCGTGAGCGCAATAGCCGAAGCATCGGCAGACCAGAGCGGTCGGATACAGGAAATTAACCAGGCGGTGTCTGAGATTGACGCAGTCACGCAACAGAACGCAGCGCTGGTAGAGGAGGCTGCCGCGGCAACGATTGCAATGGAACAGCAGGCGGAGTCATTACGCTTCGCTGTTGCGCGTTTCCGCGTTGTTTGACATGGGTCCGACCAGCGTGGTGGGCGTTAACCCGTTCAGCAGAGGGCTCAGGGCGCGTTTCGTCTCTGTCGTGACCTTCCTATTGATCTTCGTGCCGATTTATGGCGCGGGATTGTCGTTCATCAAGCATCGCGAGCGGCAACATGAACTGGAAATCGCGAGTGACATCGGAAATGCGCTTACACAGCTCGTATCTGCGGTTGACAGGGACGGGAAAAGATTCGCATCTATGGCAGGGCTGCCCTGCTCAGACATCAGTCAACAATTGACGTTGTCCGAAAGAGTTGCCCCCTACGTTCGGGACGTCATTTTTGCAGACGGCGGTGAGGTATACTGTTCGCTTGTGGGCGGCAGTCTTCACTATCCTCTCGCCGAGTATCTAACGCCAAAAAGTGGTTCACCGAACATCGTGATCCGGCCGGGTACCCAACTCGTACCATCGCGTCCGGCCTTGATACTCTATCTCCGGCTTAAGGATCATTTCAGCGTTGGTCTGGTGGTAAGCGGTCTCTACGTCGACGACATTCTACTTGGGGCGAGGACAGGAGAAGCATCCGCTACTGTCTTTGATTCCGATAAGGCAGGCCTCACAAGTGATTCGCGTTTCATTGGTACGGTAAGTCAAACCGTGCTCGAAGACGGGCAGTACGAGAGCCCAACAGGGTTGTTCTCTGTATATGCTCGGGCCGATGAAGGTTGGCGCACGCGTAACCGGGTCGCTATCGGGGCATTCTCCATTGCGATCGGACTGATGATGGGGACCGCGAGCGCCCGTGTCGCCGCTCGTCTAACGAGACCATCTGCTCGTTTGCTCAGAGCTGTACGGGCGGGTATCGAACGGGGTCACTTTCAGCCCTTCTATCAGCCGATAGTCGATATGAACACGGGTGATTGGCTAGGAGCGGAAGTGTTGGTTCGGTGGCTGCACCCGAAGTTCGGCATGATAACGCCTACTGCATTTATCGAGGAGGTGGAGCGTTCGCCGCTGATCATCGATTTGACGAAGTGCCTGATGCAGCTTGCCTACGACGACTTCGGCGCACTCTCGCTACCGGCAAACTTCTATCTGGCCTTCAACATTTCGCCCTTCCATGCACAAACGAACGGATTTACTGAGGATCTCCTCCCAATGCTACGAGAGTCTCCGCCTGGCCTAGGGACGGTGATGGAATTCACCGAGCGTGGCATGCTCGAATCGGTCGAGTATCTTGATGTGACGCTCGACGCCTTCAGGAGCCTTGGCGTCAAGTTTGCGGTCGATGACTTCGGCACCTACGACAGCAACGTCGCGCTTCTCCAACGGTTCCCGTTTGATTACCTGAAGATAGATCGCAGATTCGTGCAGCGCCAGGACGAAGACGGTAAGCGCTTGTTAGAAGGCCTCGTATATCTCGGCCAGCAGGTGGATGTTCGGGTGGTCGCAGAGGGAGTTGAGTGCGAAGCGCAACGTCGATGGCTCGCACAAGTTGGCATTCCCCTCGGACAGGGCTATCTTTTCTGCAAGCCGCTCGCCTTCGCTGATTTCGCGCTAGCTCTGGCTGAGCAGCGCGTGATCCATGAAGAGGGATCGTCTTAGTCCGGGACTCAATGTAAGCGAACGTCGCTCAGTACTAGGCCTTCCACCGCGCGGCTGAGCGCTTCACGTGCCGGTGTGCTGCTCATTGAGGATGGCCCGCGGCCTCGGACAGGAAGAGTCGCGGAGCTATATCAACCCGTTGCTGACGAACACCGCATCGGCGTTGTGCTGCAAGTCCCGTCTTCCGTGGCTCTGCGTGGGGACAGAGACGTGCAGTTTTGCGAATTGGAGAACCTGATCGAGAGTGCGCTGGAAAGTCGACGTTGTCTGGCGGAGTTGTGGTTCTCACTGTTGAGATGCAGTCTGACGCGTCTTTCTTGCTGTCGCGGGCACAGCACACGGCATTGCGCCCCGCAGAACCAGTCCCGGTGTTGCAACGCTGCTACCGTAGCTTTGGGTCACATGTCAGGGAGACTGCACGCTATGGTCTCCGGGCTGGCTTTGTTGCCGCGATTGTTGGGGTACGTTACGCTGAAATTGGCATCTCGGATAACGGCCTCAATTGCGGAATTTGCGTATGTTTTCTGCATGGGTTCCTGGCAGCAAGATGTCGTACGGTTTGATTAGATATATTAAAAATTGGCCTTCGACGTGGTGCGTGCAATGCCAAAGTCGCGTGATGCTCGACGTGACCGCATCCGAAGCGGCTGAAAATCTCTTTTGCACAACCCAGAAAAACGGTTGTCCGTGCAGTTTGCCCACATGCAAGATGAGAGAATCAAGCTATCCAGATCTATCAAAAGCTCCAAACGGGGCACGGCTATCAATGTCCGAGCAGTCGCTGTCCTCGGTGACATCCCGATAAGAGCCGACTGGTGGCTGTTCCTAGGCGATCTGCGATTGCCCTACGACGCTTGCCTGCCCTGACAGGAGTATGCGGCACACACCTTCCCGGAAGTGGTAGCAGCTCGCAATGCTGGATCAGCAGCGCGAAGTTGCGTTTTTACCCAGTGTCAGTTTTGAGTCACCCGAAACTGACCGCACCGTGCGGCCGACGCTGCTGGAATTCATGAGGCACAAATGCGGCTTCTTTTGGTCGAAGAAAATAAAAACACTGCTGCAATGCTTGTTGAACAATTGCGTTGCCGCAGATACACCGTTGATTGGGCACAGGACGGACGTGCCGCTGAACTGTCGCTTAGCAATGGCGTCTACGATCTCGTTCTTCTGGAACTCGACGTTCCAAAACGCGGTGGATTCGAACTTCTTGGTCGATATCGGAAGTGCGGAGGTGAAGCCTCAGTAATTATTCTTACCGCACGGGATTCGGTGGACGATATCGTTTGCGCTCTCGACGCCGGCGCAGATGACTATTTAATCAAGCCGTGCGATATCAATGAGCTCGCGGCACGCGTGCGCGCAGTAATGAGGCGGAGAACCGTCCACAACAGATCGATCTTCGCTCATGGTCACTTGGTCCTTGATACGGTCGCACACGCAGTGACAAAAGCGGGCGTGCCGGTCAATCTGGTACCGAGAGAGTATGCGTTACTGCAAGCATTGATCGGACAGCCTGAACGAGTGTTCCGTCGTGCAGAACTGGAAGATACGCTATATGGATGGGGCGATGAGATTGGAAGTAATGCGATCGCAGTCTATATACATAATCTGAGATGCAAGCTCGGCGCCGAAGAGATTGTGACGGTCCGTGGGGTCGGATACCGACTCAGGACGGTCGCGGTTTGACGGACTTTGCCGTCGTGCGCCGCACGCCATGGATTGAAGAACGCTAGCTTGCGAGCGGATCGGGACGGTTCGTAACGGTCGCAGCAACGGTAAATAGAGCATTTGCCGACGCGACCGCCGTCATGTTCATAATTCGACGAACGATGGCCGCGAGAGTCAGGATACGCACGGACGGTCCATGCAGGAACGGACTGACAGTCACCCCCTCACCGCGGATTGTCTTCAGCAGGTTACGTGATTTTCGAGGCGCCGGCATTAAGATGAAGTGGAGGCGGTTGTGGTACTCGTCTTCCAGATCACAGACCAGCGCTTCTGCGTCACCCAGACGCACCAGCGAAGGCGTTCGCCTGTGCATGGAACGACAGGCAGTCACTGACCACTGCGTGAAAACGGATCCTGGAAAGTTCAGTCATGAACTGCCACTACCATCATCGTTCGAAGGTGCACAAACCTGCTCATGCAGTTTGACTTCGCAGGTCAAATTGTCGTCCCGGCTGATAGGCGCGGCGCGCACGCCGCTAGCATGACTGCCTTTCACACTACGTCGCGGCGCGTGATGCCGTGTGGCGAGCCGCCGCTCCCGGAGCACGCGTCTGGGCCGCCCGGCGGTTGTCCCGATGGGCCTCGAGTAGATACGCCCCAAGTTCAGACGAGGGAAACTTCGCGACCATTGATGTGCCAGGGGTATTCACTGGTGAGGCTGGTATGCGGTGGTCGTAGCGGGACCGTTCTCAGGTGCTAACTCGGCGCGGTCCCATCCGCCTCCCAAGGCTTGCAGTAGATGAACGCTCGCGTCAAGCCGTCGGCCAGCGATTAGTTCTTCGTTGCGCTCATTTTGCAGCGCAATTGTCTGGGCTGTCACGACGTCCAGATAGCTTACGGCACCGGCGTGGTATCGATTCGTAGTCAGCTTTAGTGAAAGCTGGGCAGCCGTCGTTGCCCTTCGCTGGCTTAACGATTCGCTGGCGAGTGTGTCCAGCGCGGTGAGGTTATCGTCAACCTGCTGGAATGCCGTAAGAACGGTTTGGCGATAAGATGCCACGGCTGAATCGTATTGGGCATTTGCGTCCCTCAGCGTTGCGTTGCGACGCCCGCCGTCAAATAGAGTGCCTGCGAGTTGCGATCCCAGCGACCAAAACAGGCTGGGTGCGGTCAACCAAGGTGCGAAAAAGGTGCTTTCAAGACCTGCAAATGCAGACAATGTCAGGTCAGGGTAGAAGGCAGCATGCGCCAACCCAATCTGGGCATTTGCTGCGGCGACCCGCCGCTCCGCTGCAGCGATGTCTGGGCGACGCTCAAGCAGAATCGATGGGACGCTTGCCGGAATCGACGGAATCTCTTCTGGATCCACTCGCGGGGCGATAGAAAACGTCGAGGAAGGAACTCCAATTAGCGTGGCAATTGCATGCTGAAGCTGGTCACGTTGCACATCGATATCACTATCTGCAGTGCGCGCGCTTTCCAACTGCGTCTGCGCTTGTGCAACTGCCGACGCGTCAATGGCTCCGTTCGTAAGCTGTTGCTCCAAAATCCGAAGCGCGTCAGCGTAGGCCGTCACCGTATCGTCGAGGAGCTTTTTCTGACGATCGAATGAACGGAGATCAAAATAGTCAGTGGCCAACTGACTCGTAACGGAGAGTCTGACCGATTCCAGGTCTGCCTGGCTGGCTTGTGCATTGTCCTTTGCCTGCACGCTGGAATCTTTGACCCGGCCAAAGAGATCCGGCTCCCACGAGGCGGAAGCACCGACTGAGTAATCGGGAATCGTCTTGCCTGCGAGGGACCGCCCTACCACATTCTCCGATGTGCGATATCGCTGTTGGGCGATGCCAGCCGTGATGGTAGGTGCATAGCCCGCTCTTTGATAGTCAATCATCGAACGCGCGGCTTCCAGTTGCGCGATGGCACCTCGCACGGTCTGGTTTGAGACGTCCACGCGAGACTCAAGGCCATTGAGCGTGTCGTCATGGAAGATTTCCCACCATGGGCCACGCGGCGCGTTGTCGCCTGGCTTCGCATTGGACCAGCCAGGCGTGGCACTTGTCGTCGCAAAATGTTCCGGAACATCAGTTTGAGGAACACTGTACTTAGGCAGCGTGGAGCACGCCGCGAGCCATGTAATGGAGCAGAGCATGGCAACCCTGCTGAGGGGATAAAAGCGCGAAGAGAACATAATCGAGCCCTATGCCTTTCCGTTGGCTGCTGCTTTCGACTGGATCCGGACAGTTTCCCCGTTCGCGATTGCGTCCCCCGGGTTATTGATTACGCGGTCCGTTGCGGCGACGCCAATCGCAACTTCAACGTAGGTGCCAAAATCGCGTCCGATAGTCACTTTGCGAAGCTCCACCTTGTTCTGGGCATCGACGACGGCGACTGTTACGCCGTCGGGCCGAAAGAGCAGTGCGCTGACGGGTAGCTGGAATGCAGGAGAAGTGGTCTTCAGGGCCACATGCACCTGAGCGTAGGAACCAGGCTTCAATGCACCATCAGCATTGTCGATGTCGACTTCGACATGCATCGTGCGGCTCACCGGGTCGATAGCATTTGAACTACGTGCGACAGTGCCTGCGAACCGGCGGCCCGGATACTGCTGCGTGCTAAGCCAGACTGAAGTTGCTGGAGATATCTCAGCGGAGTCGTCCTGGGGCACGTCGATGTACACCCTAAGTCGGTCGGTCTGTACGATATGGAAGAGTTCGCCCGGCATCGTTGCAAGTCCGGGCGTGCCGCCAGCCGTTACCAGAGCGCCGATCTGTACATTGCGAACAGTGATGATGCCACTGAATGGTGCGGTTACGGCCTGATATCCGACCAGCTCCTGAAGGCGGGCGACGTTTGCCTGCGCCGCTTGCAGCGTAGCCAGTTTCGCGGCCGCATCGCTCGTTTTCGAGTCTGCGTCCTGCTGTGCGACAGACTGTGTCTGCAACATCGCGTTCCACCGCTGAGCGGTAGTCTTCGAGAAGTTGTAGTTGGCCTGGGCGGTAGCTTCGTCTGCGCGGGCCTGTTTGAGTTCGGCGTCAAGCTCGGGCGTATCAATCTGTGCGAGTGTCTGGCCTGCCTTCACCTTTGCACCGATGTCGGCGAACCAGTGTTGGACGTATCCGCTGGTTCGCGCATAGATGGAAGCATCGGCCCACGGCGTTACCGATCCGGGGAGAAGCAGCTCCTGACTCGAAGGTGCCAGCGTGGGAGCAACGACCGACACCGTCAGTTCGCTTTGCATGTCGACTTGCGCCGCCTGTGCGCTGCGTGTCGCGATACGCGGAATAATCCCGATGGCAAGCAGCGCGATGGCAACGCAGCTAAGGCCAATGACCACCGCACGTCGGCGCTGATTCGCATGTTTTCTCGGCCTCTCTTCTGGGGTCCCACCAAGGTCTGGCGAAAGGTTCTCGTTCATTGAAAAGCTTCCTTTTAAGAATGCGTGGCAGCGTTGTCGAGCCTGTCAGCGCGCGACTCGCGGCGTTTTGCCAGCCAGCTGTGGGCCATGCCAAAGACGACGGGCACAAAGATAAGTGTCGATAACGTACCAATGGCCAGGCCACCGATAACCGCACGGCCCAATGGCGCGTTTTGTTCCCCACCGTCGCCAAGTCCGAGTGCCATCGGCAACATACCGATCAGCATTGCAAGCGCAGTCATTAAAACCGGCCGGAATCGATTAAATCCGGCATCGAGAGCGGCTGCCAGAGGAAGCATGCCTTTCGCGAGTGACTCCCGCGCCGTGTTGATGACCAGAATGCTGTTTGCTGTTGCGATGCCGATGCAAAGAATAGTTCCAGTCAACGCCGGCACGCTCAGCGTTGTTTGTGTCACGAACAGCATCCACGCAATTCCGGCCATGGAAGCCGGCAGACCACTGATGATGATGAGTGGATCAAGCCACGACTGGAAATTGACGACCATCAGGAGATAGACCAGTGCGATTGCAAAGACGAGACCAAACGCCAGGCCGCTAAATGATTCGCTCATCGATTGGACCTGGCCGCGCATCACGATCGACGACCCGGGCGGTAGCTGAGCACGTGCAGCGTCAACAAGTTTGGATACGTCGGTTGCGACCCCTCCAAGATCGCGTCCTTGTGTAGACGCGAAGATGTCAAGAACCGGTTGCACGTTGTAGTGCGAAACAACAGCCTGTTGCGTGCTCCGCGATGCCGTTCCCAACGTACCAAGCTGGTTCTGCGGGTTTGCGCTGGAGGGCGTCGTGACGGGAATGTTCGCAAGCGTTTGCAGAGAATGAATGTCGTACTGCGGAACTTGCGCCATCAGCGGGTAGCTCACGCCATTTTTCGGGTCAAGCCAGAAGTTGGGCGTAGTCTGAGAACTTCCTGACAGTGCGATCAGCAGGTTCTGTGCGACGTCCCGTTGCGTCAGCCCTGCCTGCATCGCCTTGGTCCGGTCGACGTTAAGGTTGATGGTTGGCTCGTCGCTTGGTTGCTGGATTCGCGCATCCACGAGGCCGCGCACGCCCCGCATTTCGCTGAGCAGGCGATTCGCAACAACGCGGTTCTCCTCGAGCTTGTTACCAACAATCTGAACGTCAATCGGGGCTGGCAACCCAAAGTTCAGAATCTGGCTAACGATGTCGGCAGGCAGAAATGCGAAGGTAACGCTCGGAAACGCGGTGGAGAGGGCGTTGCGCAGTTGTGCAACGTACTGTGCGGTTGGCTTGTGGTCCGGGGTCAGCGTGATGAGCACATCCGCATCTTCTGGTCCAACAGGATCGGATGAGTCGTAGGTCAGATTGATACCGCTCACCGGTACACCGATGTTATCGAGGACAGCCGCCTGTTCGTTGCGCGGAATGACTGAGTGAATCTTCGCTTCGACCTCGTCAGTAATTCGAGCGGTCTCCTCAATCCGTGTGCCGGTTGGCGCGCGCAGATGCAGTCGAATTTCTCCCGTATCAACGCTTGGAAAGAAGTCGCGACCCGTGAAGGGCACGAGAACAAGTGATGCGAGACACACAGCAATCCAGACGACAACAAAGCGACGCCGGCTGGCAATAGCGCTGCTGAGCAGACCATGATATCGCTCACGCATGCGCTCAAATCGGGCTTCGAAACCTGACTGGAACCGTGTCAGCGCCCCTGCGATGCCGCGCGCCGGCGGCGCGTCGGTGCCGCGTGCCCGCAACAGATACATGGCGAGGGTCGGGATTAGCGTGCGCGAGAAGAAGTACGACGCACACATTGCGAAGACGACCGCCTCTGCGAGTGGCACGAAAAGATATCGTGCTACGCCGGAGAGCAGGAACATCGGAACAAAGACGATGCAGATGGACAGCGTCGAGACGAAGGTCGGGACGGCGATTTCGCCGGAGCCGATAAGAATTGCGTCGTGCAGAGGTTCGCCGCGCTCCAGATGGTGCGTGATGTTCTCGATTGCGACGGTGGCGTCGTCAACGAGAATACCTACCGCAAGCGCCAATCCACCAAGCGTCATGATGTTGATCGTCTGGCCAAGTGCAGCCAGTGCAATGAGCGACGTCAGGACAGCAAGGGGAATTGAAACAGCAATAATAAGCGTGGCGCGCCAGCTACCGAGGAAAAGCAGGATCATGGCTGCCGTCAGGCATGCCGCAATCAGCGCTTCTCTAACCACGCCGGAGATCGCTGACTTCACGAACACCGACTGGTCGGAAAGAGGCGTGATTTTGAGGGCGCTCGGAAGGCCTGCTGCGATTTTGGGCAGCATGTTCTTGACCTGCTGGATGATGGTGAGAGTCGAGGCGCTACCAGTCTTTTCGACTGTAAGCAACGCGGCTCTCTTGCCATCGGCGCGCACCATGTTCGTCTGTGGAGCATAGCCGTCAATCACATGCGCGACGTCACGAACGTAGACGACACCGCCGTTTACGGTCTTGATAGGGAGATCGTTCAGAGCTGCAACGGTCTGCGTGCTACCGTTCATTTCGACGTTGTATTCGCGAGATCCGATCTTGGCCGTGCCGCCTGGCAGGATCAGGTTCTGGGCATTAACCGCATTGACGACGTCAATTGGAGCAAGACCTTTCGCCTGCAACGCTTTCGGATCGAGCTGGACCATGATCTGGCGAATCTTGCCGCCATATGGGAGCGGAACCGCGGCACCTTGCACGGTTGCAAGTTGTGTGCGAACAAAGCTGTTGCCTAGGTCGTAGAGTGACTGTTCGGGCAACGTCGAACTCGACAGTCCCAATTGAAGAACCGGAACCGTTGACGCATTGTACGTGATGATGTTCGGCGGGAGCGTACCTGGCGGCAGAATGCGCAAGATCGACGCGGAGTTGGACGACGCTTCCGCTATCGCACGGTTGATGTCTGCTCCTGCGTGAAAGAAGACTTTCACGACTGAGACACCATTCAATGACTGAGACTCGATGTGCTCGATGTCGTCTACGTCCGACGTAAGCGCGCGCTCGTAGTTCGACGTTATGCGATGCGCCATATCCTCGGCTGAAAAGCCGTTGTACGTCCAAACGATACTGACAACGGGGATGTCGATATTCGGAAAGATGTCCGTGGGCGTGCGCAGTACAGCGAGAGGCCCGATGATGAACAGCAGGACGGCGAGAACAATGAAGGTATAAGGTCGTCGCAGCGCCAGGTTAACTATCCACATGATGCTCCCTAGATGTGTAACGCAATGCCTCGCGTTCGCTCTTTGGGCATTTAGCGAGGAAGTTGGGAGTATCCGGGCAGTGGATTTACCTGATTCTGACCTTGAGATTACAAATTTGACATCTTTGGCAATATAGCCGGTGGGATCGGTGGACAAGCGAGAAACCTGCTGGGCAGGGCTTTGTTCTGCTGCCGTCGTCTTTATCGGGCAGTTACCCCTAGACAGCACAGCCGTCTCCGGCGGGTGACGCCAGCCGATTGAATCCTGCACCGTCAAAATCGAAACCCGGTCGGCCTGCTCTGTTGAAAGCTGGCAATTCTATTCAAAGAAGCCCGCAATTATTTAGGCGGTAACTGCCCGATAATGGCGGCTGCCGTGGGATGCAGCCGCAACGTGGTGTTCTTCATGCATCGGTGGGCTTCCCAGCAGCCGGTCCCAAAGATGTCAGTTTCGTAATCTCCCGGCAAAGATGCGGTAATCCTGCCAGACCCAGAATGCTACCGCCTTGCGCGAAAGGCTTTTCGCACTTGCCGGAGGACGCGCGGCACACGATTCGATTGCGTCTAACCTTGGCTCGGCTGCACCCGTGGAGGAGGCGAGCCTCAGAATGGAAAGCTTCATTTAAATGTCGAGAGAACGCGAACCGTCCGGTAGCCGAGCACGGACGAACTTTGCCACGTTAGGCCTCGCCGCAATCTGTGCGGTCGTGGTTGCATCAGGCGTTATCTATTCCGGGGTATATAACGTTTCCGCTGCATCGGGGCACAACCCGGTCGTTGCCTGGGTGTTGCATGCGACGTACGAACAGTCACTGCACCGGCACGCGGTCGGGGCTGTCGTACCGGCAGACTTGATGGACGACTCGAACATCAGAGCTGGGGCTGAACTATATCGTTCGACCTGTGCTCAATGTCATGGAGCGCCCGGTGAGACGCTCAGCCCGGTCGGACAGGGAATCTTGCCACTGGCACCCACGCTTCTCAGCGCGACTCGCCGAAACAATCCTCCCATCATGTTCTGGGTGATCAAGAACGGAGTGAAGATGACAGCGATGCCGGCGTTCGGAAAGACTTGGGACGACAAACAAATCTGGCAGATGACGGCGTTTCTGAACAAGGGCCGAGGCATTTCCGCCAAAGACTATGCGGCGCTTTCGGCGGGCGCTGGTGCGGCGAAATAGGGCGAGCTTGGCGCGGCGGGCGATTACGTAGCACAGGCAGCAGTGTTGTCTTACCGACCACCGCCGGGTGTGCGTTCTGCAGAACGGGGTTACATGGAACCTGAAAGTTTGTCTCTAACGCTGCCACAGCGAAGCAGCGTCACTGAGGTCTTCCTGGCGTTTCTGAAGTTAGGCCTTACCAGTTTCGGTGGGCCGGTCGCACACATTGGCTACTTTCGTCGGGAGTTTGTTGAACGTCGCAGATGGTTAAGCGAAGTGACGTTTATCGACCTCCTGGGGCTCTGCCAGTTCCTTCCAGGTCCTGCAAGTAGCCAGCTTGGATTCTCTATCGGACTGGTCAGGTCTGGCTGGTTCGGGGCTGCGGCAGCATGGGTGGGATTTACGTTTCCATCTGTTCTGCTCATGCTTGCGTTCGCTATCTTGGCGCCCGACCTAGGCGGACCGTGGGGGCAAGGCCTTACCCATGGCCTGAAGCTGGTTGCTGTGGTCATCGTTAGCCAGGCTGTATGGGACATGGCACGAACGCTATGTTCAGATCACCGCCGGGCCGCCATAGCGCTCGTAGCGATGGTTATCGTCGGCGTTCTGACGACCGTTTATGCCCAACTTCTAGTGATTACGATTGGCGCGATCCTCGGATTGCTCATTTGCCGTGACCCTGTTCTGGAAGTAGTACGCGGGAACCTCGAACTGCGTGTGACTGTAAGTACACGCTCGGTCGGTTTGCTGGCGCTAACGGTTTTCGGCATTCTTTTTGTCTGCGCAGCCACACTCAACGTTGGGCAGCACGCTCTTGCTGCACGGATCTTCACTATCTTCTATCGCTCGGGTGCGCTCGTTTTCGGAGGCGGTCATGTTGTGCTGCCACTGTTGCAGCAGCGGACGGTCGCGACGGGGTGGGTGCCCGCAAACGAATTTTTAGCGGGATATGGTGCCGCGCAGATGATGCCTGGTCCGCTCTTTTCATTCGCGGGCTATCTCGGGTGGATTATGGGCGGCGTTAAGGGGCATTTGGGCGGGGCCTTGCTGGCTACTGTCGCCATTTTCCTTCCGGGCCTACTTCTCGTTGTCGCCGCCTTGCCTTTCTGGCAGCAATTGCGAAGGAGGCCCTCAATAGGCGCGATGCTTGCCGGTGTGAATGCGTCCGTCGTGGCACTTCTGGCGACGGCGCTTTATTCGCCGATCTGGACGAGCGCGGTCGCCACAGGAACCGATTTTGCAATTGCTTCGGTGGGTTTTGTGCTTATGATCCGCTGGAGGCTAGCACCGATTTACATTGTCGTCGGTTGTGCATGCGCTGGTATGCTTGAGTCGGTTTGCCGATAGCGGCGGCACGCTCATACTATGTCGTAAGATTCGAGCTGTGCCCCTTCAATGAATAGGTACGACTCTCGATTGTTTCAGCCGTGATTATGCACAGACACGCGAGCGCTTCATGGAAGTTACAAGCAAAGCGCGAGCTCTAACCGATCGCTTTCTTCACGCACTCAAAGGCCCTAATGGTGAGGAGCTATCGACTGACGCGGCATGGTTCGGTCCGAAGTCAGCGCGCAACTCAACGAGGCGGTAACTTGGATTAACGATGATGCTACGCAGAAGAACGCGGCGCTTGTCAAAAAGGAGGCGGCAGGTCTGCATCCCTCGACGACCAGACACGATCGCTGTGGACGACGCAGTAGCGACTTCTGGTTGTGCAGGGCGGACAATCGAGAGCGGCTTCCGGTTCGCAGTCCGCATGCGCGTTAAGTGTGCATATGCACGAAAACCTATACGAAGGTCTGGTTTCGGTTTTCCGCAACCATGGATACGATGACTCGAAGGCTGTATTGAATTCATAGAGCAAACAGAAACGAACTGATCAGGTCATCAAGTGACGAAGAAACCAGTGATATCAATCGTCGACGATGACGAATCGATTCGTATCGCGACCGCGAGCCTTGTTCGGTCGCTTGGATATTCGGCGAGGAGTTTTGCATCTGCAGAAGCGTTTCTCAACTCAGATGCGGCTAAGCGATCATGTTGCGTCATCTCTGACGTGCGAATGCCCAACATGAGTGGCCTCGAAATGGTTCGCCGTCTAAGGGCGCTTCCGTGCATGTTACCTGTGATCTTTGTAACGGGCCGAGACCTGGATGAAGTTCACCACACGGTGCTTTTGCTAGGAACCGCAACGACCTTGAGTAAGCCACTCGTAGGGGATCGGTTGTCGGCCGCACTCGAGACCGTCTTAGGTGCCTAACGAGTCCATCTGCGTCGGCGCAGCGGTGTGTGCTTTTGCCCACGTACAATCCGCCGCTGGGCGATCAGTCATGATCCGCCTGAGTTAATTGCCGCTAGCAGTGACTTAATCTGCCCGGAAACGTCCGTTATAAGCGATTCGAAATGCAGTGAGTTGTCAGCGAACTGGACTCGCTCCATATCGAGATCTACGGTATTGCCGTCGAGCGCGGGTTGAACCGGTGTTCTGTACAGTAAGGGGCCATAGTCGTCCGCCGAACCGCCCGTCGCTACAAGCTTGACGTGGCTCTGAATATGTCCCTGCTGTGTCAACGTCATACCGCCGCTGGCCTCGATGGTCGCAGTTGAAACAACAGGCAATCCAGCTTGGTTCGACGTGCTTGGTGAAGCAAACCGACTCTTCTCCTGCAGTGCATGGGCCAACGCGGATGAAAAGTCGACGTCCCGAGCTTGGTAGCGAGGAGTGTCGGAATTGGCGATGTTCGATGACAGCAATTCCTGCCTGTACGCACGGACATCGAGCGCCTGTTTGTCGAACTCGAACGCGGCATCGATCTTGTCTAACACGGTGAGCCTCTGAGCCTGAGAAGACCTGCTACGCGACACGCGAGG
>BBSL01000230.1 GCA_001319865.1 Burkholderia sp. E7m39
AAGCTGGTGAGCGAAGCAGGGAAAGGACGACACGGCATGAAAAGCAGTTTCCTTACAACGGGGTTTGCATGATGTCAGTGTAGGCGCTCACGAGCTTGTTTCGGATCTGCAACGATTCCTGAAACTTTATACCTGCTTTTGCACCGTCGATAACTGCATCGTTCAGTGAGACGTTGGGTGCTCCGAGCTGGAACGCCTGCATTTCACCGCGTGAGGCCGCCTGGCTTGCACTTATCTTGGCGAGCGATTGCTGTAAGAGCGTTGCGAAGTCAAGAGACCCGCTGGCTGCTGGATCCGGTTGCACGGGAGCTAACGTTGCTGGACCGGCCGCTTCCGCCGCAAGGTTTCGCAGTTGCTGCAAGGCTGATACAAACGGATTGATCTGCACCATACAGAATTTTCCACAAAGCATTAATCGGCGTCGGTGAAGCGCTAGATATCGCGGTGCACCGAGCGCCGCCGGACCTGTCAAGCATCAGAGGAAGGTGGCGGGTTTTCCAGCATTTTCGGCGAGCGAACATGACGCCATCGGAGCAATTTGATTACAAATTTGTCATTTTTGCCGATTGTGTCCCGGCGATGCTTGCTCGCTTTGTCGTTCGGGTATGCTACGAAAACAGCCTTATGTGATCAAAAGAAGCTGGTGCTGCCGGTGTGTTGATTGGTTAGGTGGTCGGCGTTCAGCGTATGTCGAAAACTTTGGTTCGGTTCGGACACGATGTGCGCCTGAGGCCGATCGTACAGGTGCACGCTCGATTGATAGCGCCTGGCATCCGCTATATGGTCCGAACCGATCCATCAATGGGCCGATGTGCCGTTCTCAGGCAGGGCGAACCCCGTTCCATTCGAAGTTCCTGTCTGTTCGTAGTTATGACGAACGGCGTAGATCCTTTTGTTGCGTGCAATCGTTCTTTCGCTTGGGGGGTAGTCGTTGCGGGCAGATGGGAGCAGTCCTTGAGCCTCTGCCTGAATCAGCTGCTGCTCCACCTGTTCCCGCGTGACATCGGTTGTTTGGGCAAAGGCATGACCTGCGAAGCCGACGGCAAATGCAGCTAACATTAATTTGGCAGAGTTCTTCATGGTTCTTTCCTTCGCGTAATTTTCGCGGCCTTTAGTGACGATGTTTCGGATTTGACAGGCACGCGTGAAGTCTCGTTGGTGCGACACCGGAATCGAGCGTTCCGTTGTTATTGGGCGTTGGCGGTGCTTTGACCGGGATTCCGGGTAGCGGAGACGGCTGCCGAGTGCGGCGAGTTGTGTTGGTCCAGCGCGGCAACTTTGACTTCTGCGTCCTGAATTGACTGCGGGTAGCTGAAGTCTTCGGCGACCGGCCGATATCCGACAGACTCTAACTTGGCAAGCTCGGATTGCACTTGCGCCCGAGTTGGTTCCCCGCTTTGGGGCTGGGCGAAGCAGACGAGCGGCGATAACAGTGTCGCGATTAAAACGGCGGAGATTTGCTTTTTCATGGTCACTATCCTCACAGTTGCGGCGAACATATGATCGAGATCACAATTGAATCTTCTTGGATGCACCGATTTGCTCAGGTGTTGGGGGCTATTTTGTGCGCCACCGACTGTCGACAATCTGTCGCGTTGATTACAATTTTGATAACTACAAGAAAGGAGCAGCATGCAGAAGCGTCCAGACGGACGAGTGCGCAAAGAAACTTTTCAGATGGATCACCGGTGCCACCGGTATGGCGCGGAGTCTGGAGCGGTGTGTGTGAATCTAACGGCGATGAAGTCTCGGGACGGACCAGAAAATTCTTGACCGTCGCCGACAGAAAGGCAGCGATTGTAGCCTCGCGAACGGTCCGTGTCCCCGGCCCGTCGCTCGCGTAATCGTGCTAACGGATCGGTTTTTCGGATGCACCGGAACCTTCGGGGCGGTACGGAGGAGAGTGGACGACGGGAATTAAACAGAGCAAGCGCACCAGTCGGATTCTACGGTACAGTTGTCTCATCTGCCGCCACGGTTGAGGATTCCACACGAAACTCAAGGTGCGGCGCTAATTCGGTCCTGGTCGAGATCGAGTAAGGCCGCCTTAACGAAACATGCGTGCGGCTGATGAGTCGGTTTTTGCCGTCAGCTGTCGGCAGGCGTCACAACGGGAAACAGGAGTACGAAGCGCGTGCTGCGCGCGTCGCTTTCCGCGTAGACCCGACCGTCGTGAAGTTCCATGATAGTTCGGACGATGGCTAGACCCAGACCGGAAGAGCCGCTAGCGCTAGCGGGCCCACCGCGAGACGGGTCTCCCCGGTAGAATCGGTCAAAAACGCGTTCGAGCATTTGCGGTGCGATGGGGTCTCCTTCGTTCTCGACACAAATACGCATCCAATCGGCATCGGGATTGGCAGATAGCACAATGGTTCCTTGTCGCGGCGTATATCTCACGGCATTCGCGAGCAAATTGCTTACCGCACGTCGAAACAGTTCTACGTCTGCTGTCACAAATCCGTTGCCTTCAATAACGATGCGCACGCCAGCGTCGTCGGCAAGTCCCTCAAAATACTCCGCGATACGTCGCAATTCCCCGATCGCATCAAAGTCCCGCATGTGACGCGCAAATCGAGGATGTTCAGCGCGGGCGAGGAAAAGCACATTCTCGATCATGCGAGACAGGCGGTCGCATTCTTCAAGATTCGAACCGAGCAGAGCCTGATATTCCTCGGCCGAACGAGCACGTGCGAGCGCGACTTCAGTTGCCCCCCGCATGTTGGCGAGAGGTGTGCGCATATCGTGCGCAAGGTCCGCGGTGAACTGGGAAAGATGCTGGAAGCTCCTTTCTAGTCCCGCTAACATCCCGTTAATTGACGCGACAAGCGGGTTAAGTTCGCGCGGCAGTCGATCAACCGCAATTCTGATGTGTAGCTTGTCGGAGGTAACTGCGGACGCGCTCCTTGCCATCTCGCGCACGGGTGTAAGTACTCGCTGAACCAGGTAGAAGGCCACAAAAAAGGCCGTAAGGACGCCTATACCGCCTGCCCACTGAAGCCTGTCCCGATAATGATCAAGGAGGAGCCAGCGGTCCCGCATATTCCGCACGATTTCAATTTTTGCAATCGTTCCGTTTTTCAGTCGCGCGTCAACGGCGAGCATTCGATACGGCTGGTGCTTCTGCTGCTTTAGCGAGACTATGGCGTTCTCGGTAATTTGGGCGTCTGCCGGTACGGTATGGCCTGGAAGAGAGAGGCTGGAAACATTGTGGTCGACGTTGTGCTGCACGAGCAGATTGCCCGCCGAATCAAGAACCCTCAAAGAAAGCGCCACATTGCCAAGAACCTGACTCTCGATACGCTCGCGATATTGTTGAATTTCGGCAAAATCTCGCAGTTCGTCGGCAAGTCGGCGAGTGTGGCGTGCCGCTAGGACGATGTCCATGTCGTCCTGCACGCCCACCTGTCGCTCCAATGCATAATAAACGAAGCTTCCGACCAAGCCGAATACAGCGAGCGTCGTAGTCGCAAAGGCGAGCGCAAGGGTGGCTGTTAACGAACGCGGGCGCATCAGTTCCGCTCGACGGAATCGATCATATATCCAACACCGCGTATGGTGTGCACAAGCTTCGCTTCAAAACCGTCGTCGATCTTTGCACGCAGCCGCCGGATGGCGACTTCGACCACGTTTGTATCGCTGTCAAAGTTCATGTCCCAAACATAAGATGCGATTTGCGTACGACTCAGGACCTCGCCTTGCCTGCGGGCGAGCAATTGCAGAAGTGCGAATTCTCGTGGGGTAAGGTCGATGCGGCGCCCGCCACGTCGTACCCGGCGCCGGGTGACGTCTACTTCCAGGTCACCAAGGGAAATCAGATCAGTCTCCCTCGGGGGGCCGCGCCTAGCGAGCGATCGGACGCGAGCTAGAAGCTCGACGAACGCGAAGGGCTTGACGAGGTAATCGTCGGCCCCCAATTCAAGGCCCCGGACTCGGTCTGCGACGTCGTCGCGCGCAGTCAGAAATAGAACGGGCGTCGACTTAAACACTCGTAGGCTGCGGATGACGGTCCAGCCATCCATTGACGGGAGCATTACGTCGAGTACGATGACGTCGTAGTCATCTTCCTTTGCCAAAATAAGGCCTTCCGCTCCATCGCCGACCACGTCGACGAGATAGCCTGCCTCCTCAAGCCCTTTCTTGATGTACGCGCTGGCCTTTAGCTCATCTTCGACAACCAATATACGCATTAGAATTCTCTGCAATAGCAAGTATCCACGAGTCTGATTCTACGCGTATCGAGCCTCTACTGAATTACAATTTGGTCATCTTAGTTCGGCCGTCGCAAATCATGTCGTCGCGGTCGCGAGCGGCTTCTGGCAAGCTCGACAAAGACTGATTATTTCCAAAGCGTGGCAGTTAGCGTTCCATTCCAGCATGTAGCATTGACAGGTGCGCCGCCGTGGTACGGGTGCGTCTGAACATCAGGCGCATCGAGTCTTGTGACCGTGAGATCCGCACAGAAAAAAAGCCCGGCTATAGCCGGGCTTAAGGACAGTCGCTATCACGCAACTGTCTGCGTGGGCGGAAAATACTGATGATCTATGAGATTGATTTATCAATATGCGCCTGTTGCGCAGGTATCGCTACGCTGTTGCGATAGTTGTGACGAGCCCGTTACTCATGGAATTCCATTGCCGCGTGTTTAGTTCAAGACAATGCCCGCCTAAGCGTCGACCCGCTGCAAGAACCCGACCAGAAACTCTGTTTTTCTCGCTTGAGCAGAGATCGAAGATTGCTCGCGACTACCGGACAACTCGCGATTGTGTGCCTGCTTGCCGCTCCGTCTGAAGCCTCCAGCTTATGGGGCAGAGCTTATAGTTTCCTTAGTCAGTTAGGCGAGTATAGAAACGCGAGCCGCAGTGCGATATCGCGCGAAGCTGTGGATTCAGCCGAACGTCGCTCCATACGGACCAGTTGGAACTGAAGCACGGAAAAGAGACGAATGAAGATATAACGGTAAATCAATGCTAGAAGTCACCGCGGAACGCTTCGCACCGGGCACAGTGCCAGGTGCGAAGCGTGCCACCGGCCGATCAGGTGTTAGAAAAGGTGCCGCATCGCGACGCGACTGACGAACTGATTGCCGTTTGAGGACGGGGCATCTGCGCCGGTAACGTATGCCTGGTCAAACGGAGCCGCAACGGCGCCACTGCCGAACGCGTGTTGGTACATTCCCTGAACGTAGACGTCCGTGCGGGATGAAAGAGCATAATCAGCCATGAAGCCGAACTGATGCCATTTCGGCGTCGAATTACCCGCGTTGCTGTCAAAGTGCGCGACGGTGTAGTTATACATGGCACCTGCAAACATGTTCTTCGTGAACTGGTACTTGAAGTTCAACTCGAAGTTGTCGAACTTGAGCGAACTTGCCGTGTTCGCGAAGTTGCCGACGTATACCGAGCCGGTCGCATTGTTTAGATCGGTATGCGAGTAGACGAAGCCAACTGTTGCTGCTTCGAGAAAGGTGTAGTTAATCCCTGCCCCCCAGACTCGTTCACGGCCAGCAAAGAAATTGGTGTCGTCAGTCGTGAGAGAGCCACTTTGCGTTGCACCGGGGTTGTTAATCTGCATATAGGCTGCAGCCGCCGAGAATGGCCCCGTGACGTACTGGGCCCCCAAGCTGTAAGACCGGTTATTCGAAAATCCGCCAGCCTGATTGCTAAAGCCGTACAGGCCGCCGAAGGTGAAGCCGCCATAGTTGTTGCTCGTGTACTTCACCGAATTGTTCAGACGAAACGAGTTATCAGTGTTGTCATTGTCATACGGGTGAGAAAGCAAATAGCCTGCCCAGTTGCCGTTGGCGGTAAGCGGTGCAAGGAAGTCGACAACAGAATCGTACTGTCGGCCCAACGTGAGGGTACCGTATGTGCCCGAACCCAAGCCGACATAAGCCTGACGGCCGAACATTCGGCCGCCCTGTCCAAGTTTGCCGCTGTTCACGTCAAAGCCGTTCTCGAGCTGGAACAACGCCTTCAGACCACCGCCGAGGTCTTCGCTTCCTTTAACTCCCCACCGGCTACCCTGTGCATACCCGCTTGCCAACTCCTGATTCGAATGGCCGCCTACGTTATTCGTGTAGTCAAACCCTTCATCGATCAGTCCATACAGCGTTACGGTAGACTGCGCAAAAGAGGACAGCGGAAAGGCGAGCCCGAGTGCGCTAAAAATTACGCCGGGAAGAAGGTTTTTTTTCATTTATGGGTCCGTTGAGTGGTCTTGATGAACATGCACTTTCACTAAACCGTTCTAGACGACGGCGTGCATGGCGACGGACTGTAAGGGACAAAAAATTGTTGCAAGCATAAAAAACTGTTTTTCAGGAGGCACGTTGCGTCTGCGTAACATGCCCGCGCTCGAGATAGTGGCGACGCGCTTGCCGATACCTTATCTTGGTGCAGTCGGAGTTCTCATGTCTGCATGTTGAGATGAAAGGCTTGCGCAAGCGATAGTGGCGAGATTGCAGCGCTGATTGCGGAATGGCCGGGCTTATCGTAGATCGGACATCCTAGTAAGCGCTCGCGGCGATACCTCGGCTCGTATTCTGGTTCCTAGTTGATTTTGACGAATCCCTCGCACGACCCCGATATCAACGTTGCATGAATCGGAGCGTCCTGCCGATGCTCGCGTCAGCGGGTTGGATGCGCGGTCGCAACGCGGGGATCTTTTGGATGCAGCACATACGTCATCGCCTGATCCCATACTTGATAAAGGTGTAAGGCGAGACGGACGTTCAAAGAGTCTGAGTAATCAGCGATCGTTGTCGTCCAGGCGGCTCATCGCCGACTTCCTTACTGACAGCGAAGTCGATGAACGTGCGTACCATGTGGCTTGCATAGCGTTGACTGGCATATAACATCCAAACGGTTCGTTCGCTGCCCTCGAGCTCGAATCCGTCCAGGACGGTCGTTAGCTTCCCGGTTCTTAGCTGATCCTGGACAAACATGGACGGAAGTCTCGCGATACCCAAGCCGTCTAATGAGGCGCGAAGGATCGCGCTTGCATTCTGAGCGGCAATAAAAGGGACAAGAGTGACTCTGATGTCGCCAGAAGAATCCTTGAAGGTCCAATAGCGCATAAGCGACTCAGCATCCAGAAGAATGTCGTGGTCCGAAAGCTGCCTAGGCGAATCGGGAACTCCTCGACGTGCAAGATAGGATGGCGAAGCAACGATTACATCCCACGTTCGACCGATCGACCGGCAGATCAATGAGGAGTCTCGTAGCTTGCGTTCGATCATGATGCAGACCTCAAAGTCCTCGGGCACAATTTGAGAAGCCGTCTCATAAACAGTCAAATCGAATCCGACCAAAGGGTTTGATAGCCGAAAATCTGATATTAGCGACGGTAGAGCCGTTGACGCGAAGAACGCCGGGACGGCCAGCTTCAGTCGCCCCGCCGCCGAGCGCGACTCTGCGCGTACCCTGTTTTCCATCTGCTCGAGCTGTTGGAGAAGATCGGCACAGCCTTCGAGATAGTTATGGCCCGCTGGCGTTAGCGACACGTGCCGCGTGGTTCTATTAATGAGCCGAAGGTTGAGATGCCTCTCAAGATTGGTAAGACCGCGAGTCACCGCGGAATTCGAGATGCCAAGCTGCCGGGCAGCGTCGCCGAAATTCAGACACTGTGCAACCTTGGAAAAAATGCGCATGGATTCGAGTTGATTCATGTCGGCCAGAGATTCGCGGGTCCCGCTAGCATGAGGGTGCGCAAGTGACGGGACACGAACGATTTCATTACAAAGTCGTTATCTGTTGGCGATGTATCGATGCTATGGAAGCACTCGCAGTGCGATGGGGCGTGTTGGTGATGAACACGCAACGACACTGGACGAGGGACGTTAGTTATAGAACAAGGCAATGGATTAAAGATAACGAGTTTGTAACCGAACTGACCGTGTTGTGCAAGCGCTAATCTGTACGCTTTCGAGTTCTCAGCTGCAGTCTTCGTGTTGTGTCGCTACCGACGCGTTTGCTTCCGATACCGATATCACATTCTCATGAACCAGCTTTCCTCAATTCGAATGTTTGCGGCGGTTGCTCAATGTCTGAGCTTTGCAGAGGCAGCAAGACAGCTTGGAGTGTCGAATTCGGTAGTCACTCGAGGAGTTGCGCTGCTTGAGACTCACCTCAGTGTTCGTCTTGTCAACCGCACGACTAGACACGTTTCGATGACACCAGCGGGAAAGCAGTACCTCTCATACGCGCTCGATTTGATAAAGCTTCTGGATTCAATGGACGAGTGTGTTGCCGATGTTTCCCGATTGCCCGCTGGCACGCTTCGGATTTCTGCATCCGCGCCGTTTGCGTCGACCGACCTCCCACATCTACTCGCCAAATACAGAAGCCTCCAGCCACGTATAGACTTCGAACTTTCCGTCTTCGAGAACCCGTCTGAAGTGGACCCGACGGCGTTCGACGTTTGCTTCAATGCGTCGAGACGACTCCACGATTCATCGTTAGTCTGCAAACCGATTGCACGAACGTGTGACGTGATCGTTGCGAGTCCAGGGTATCTTGCACAACACCCGGCACCTCGAACGCTCGAAGATTTCGAGTTTCATGACGTACTTCTAGCTTCTGATACCCCAAGTCGGTACTGGGAATTTCGGGACGGGAACGGAACTCAGCGTGTTGCTGTGAAGCCGGTCATGAATCTCCAGAGCACGATGGTGTTGAAAAGAGCGGTATGTAGCGATCTCGGCATCGCCAGGCTTCCGAAGTCGGTCGTTGCCGAGGAGCTTTCTAGCGGGATCCTACGCCCTCTAATGAACGAGGTCGAGCTTTTGGAAGATCAGTGGACCGTCTGGCTCTTGTATGCTGGTCAGCCACATATGTCCCTCGCTCTGCGGACATTCATTGACTTTGCAGCGGACCATTATCGGGCCACGCAGGTGACGAGAGAGACGGTCGCAGAGGGCGTGTATTCGTATTCGGTGCCCCAAGACGCTGGACAGCGGAAACTGCTGTGGAGTGCATTGTGATGCCCCGTCCTGATATGGTCTCCACAGGATAAAAGGAAATCTTACGGATGCAATTTACGTAGCCTAGGTGTTGAGCCTCGGGGGTGGTCAGAAACATCACATGACATTACGAGCCGATGCAACGTGCGACTCGCGACGAGTGAGTCTAGACCACCATTGCGTTCAGCGGTAGGGAACCAGCCGTAATATACGGCAGCATTGTCTTACGCGGTTTAACTGCGTAGTCAGCCACGGCGGTGACGAACGTTGTCCACGGAAAAGGCAAGTAATGCATCCGCGTGGGCCGTGGTTCGAGCCGCCTCCTTACCGCGCTTTGATTTCTTCGTTTCCGCCCAGCCGAGAGCGCCATAGCGACAACATAGGGAGAATTCTCGTTGCAGTGCACGACGCGTAGAAACGTGCGATGCAAGAGAGTGCCGGCACCAGGGAAGCGCTAACGAATTGACTGAAGCAACACGCTGATATTGCCTCGTGGCCGTCTTAGTTCTTCGATCTGTGCAGAAAAACTGAATTTCTGCGAATCGGGTGATAGGCAGCTAAAAACATAGCTAGCATTCACGTCGCCTCGTTTCGCACGGAATGAGGCCTCGCGGGACATGTCACATCGCAGTTTAATGGGGCGAGGGCGGCAAACGATGTCGAAGTACGCACACCGCTCCGGCAGCGCGTGCCCACTTCCTCCAGTACCAGGCCGCGACCACATGGAACCCGATAACTTTCGGAGAATGATTTGATGAAAAAGACACTGTTTGCGCTTTGCGCCGCTTGCACAATTATAGGGACAGCGCACGCACAGAGTAGCGTCACCTTATATGGATTGATCGACGCAGGGATCACTTATACCAATAACCAGCATGGCCAGAAAAACGTTCAGGCGACCAGCGGCGACGTGAACGGCTCGCGTTGGGGTGTCAAGGGCGGTGAGGATCTGGGCGGTGGATTGAGAGCAATTTTCACTTTGGAAAACGGTTTCAATATCCAGAACGGCCAACTGGGTCAGGGTGGCCGGATGTTCGGTCGACAAGCCTTCGTCGGGCTGTCCGATAACAAATATGGTACGGTCACCCTCGGTCGCCAATACGACTCCGTCGTCGACTACCTCGGGCCGTTGGCTTTGACGGGAACGCAGTACGGCGGTACTCATTTTGCGCATCCCTACGACAACGACAACCTTGATAATTCGTTCCGGGTGAGCAATTCGGTCAAGTACCAGAGCCTGGATTACGCAGGTCTGAAATTCGGGGGACTCTACGGATTCTCCAATCAAGCAGGTGGCTTTTCGTCCAACCGTGCTTACAGCGTCGGTCTGTCGTACAACTATGGTCCGCTGAACGCCGCAGCTGGTTATCTGCAGCTCAATAACGCAGGTTCGACGTTCTCCGGGGGAGCAGTTAGCGATGACGCAACGTTCTCCGCGAGCGTACAACGGACGTTCGGCGGCGGTCTTAACTACGCGTTTGGGCCTGCTGTTGCAGGTCTTGTAATTACGCAGACAAACCTGACAGCTCCCACGGGCATTGGGGCATATGCTTCCGGGACGAGTAAAGGTGTCGCACTTAGCGGTGGTAATGCGCGGTTCACCAACTATGAGGTGAATGGCCGTTACAACGTGACCCCGGTATTGGCGCTCATTGGTGCCTACACATTCACTGATGCTCGCCTCGCAGGCGTGAGTCCGAAATACAATCAGCTTAGCTTGCGTACCGATTATTCGCTATCCAAGCGAACAGACGTTTACCTTGAAGGGGTATATCAACATGTCGGTGGAACCGGCAACTCCGGCATCACAGCTGACATTACGGGACTTTCTGCATCGTCGACGAACAGCCAAGTGGCAGCGACCATTGGCTTAAGAACGCGCTTTTAATCGAGAATCTTAGCGAAGCTTGCCATCAGTTTGAAGTTGGCAACTTCGTTATTCGGCCCCGACCCGCGAGTGTCAACGGCTGCGCCAGGCTAAAGGCCTCGTGCTTGGGCGGTCTCGCGGGCCAGTCGCCGGTTGGCGCTGCGGATCGCGATGGTGCATACGCGGGCGGGCGCGCACGCTGATGAGCACTGGTTGAATTGCACCGCGCTCAATACAAAGCTTCGCGCCTAGCATGTGATGTCGCGCGGCGGCAATGTTTTGCGCACGGATTCGGTAGGTATCCACGAAGCCTATGTTAATCCCGTCTTTGCTGCGGCAGCCGGTCGACGCATGTCATCAATGGTCTAATTGCCGCGTCTTGGTTTTAAGCGTTGCATCTGCCCACGCCGGCGCATCGTTAAGAGAAAAGTCGTCTCCTTTTAAATCGGTTACCGCCGCCACAAATTAACGATTTAACCCGGTCATGGGCGTTATGCTTATTCAGGCAGATCTCCGTCACGGTTACTCCGCACAACATCAGTTAGTGTCGGAAGCCATCCGGCAATCAAACTCCCGCGGGAGAGCGTCAACGCGGTGCAGCGATCGTGGCGATCGGCGCTTTCACGCGATCGCTGTGGCGAGGGGAGTTGTTCGGATTCTTGCATCACCGTGATGCCTTTACATCGCTTGGGATCAGGAAAGTCTTCCGACAACCTGAACCCATTGACAGCAGTTCTATTAGAGGGTCACGAATCTTCGATGGCGTTCGCGAACGGCTCGGAAGATCGATAGTTTCAGTAGCGCGAAGCGCATTGGAGTCGGTCACAAGACGGTGTCTTTGTCTTTAAACGTCAGAAAAGAGCGCTTCGCGTCGAGCGAACCGAATCCGGGCTAGCGTCATGGCACATCGGTTTGATGGCGGCCGTGGAACGAGAGACGCGTAAGGATGGCATGAGATTAGCTGGAAAACTGGAACGTTTGAAGCATTTTCATCCCGAGTATGCTGGCGACAAACGAACCTTTCGTCGTTACTTCGCGCAATGCGCTACTTCCGCTTTCCAGACCTGCGGTGCTTATTGACTTGCCGAACCGGGTTGGTTTCGATAGCAGGCAGTACCCTGGCGAATTTTTATATGCGTTGGATAACAACATTGTAATCAGCCAGTAACTGCAGGGTTAGCTCTTCTTCCTAGAACTGTTGCGTGGAGTTAGCCACAACTCTTCTCAAGGAGCGATACGATGAAATTTCCCTTTTTGGTCGCCGTCACGGTACTCGGCTTGATCTCCGGTGCTAACGCATTCGCACAAGCTTCCCCGGATGGACTTACGCGAGCTCAGGTTCATGCGCAATTGCTTGACGCTGAGGCTGATGGGTTGCTTCCCGTTCCAAAGAACGACTATCCGCCTTCCGCTCAAACCATCGCACGCAATAAGGAGTTGTATGCAACCGCTAACTTGATGGTGCACAAATCTGTCCATGCAGATTCGGGTCGCAGGGGTAACGGTAGTCCCTGCTGAGGGGCACGGCGTTACCGCCGAAGCCAGTGGTAGCTGCACTCCGTCGCGGCGAGCCAGCGCTCGCGCACCACGTCTCTGTACGCTGCATGAACGCTGCGCCAGGCAGCCACACGCGAATCTCCGATTTTCCTTGCAGGTAGCTCGAGGGCGTGATGACCACCCCGCACCGGTACGCTTACAGCCGTGCCGGCGCGTGGCAGGCGTTCAGTCAACTTCTGTCCGCGACGGGCAATCACGCCCGCTGCGGCAGCATGCACACTCCAGCCTCGTCGCGCTGCGTACTTCACCGCACCGATGGTCGACGTATAGGCCGGGTCAATCAGAATCAGTTCGACACCTGCCCGGAAGCACTTCGCTTCAAGCAGCTGCCGGTATTTTGCGTAGAGCCGCCCCGAAAGCGTCCGCGCTCCTTTCGGGCTGAGCTGCGCCATCGTCCTCTTTTTCGCTGCGAAATCGAGATCCTCTGCGACGACGGGCGTCAGTTCAACCCTCTCCCACGCCACCGCCGCCGACAGCGCATCGGAGAGCACGGCCTCGCTGGCCCGAGGTGGCATCTTCACGGAGCAAGCAAAATCGCTTCGTGCGCAGCAGGTTCCCAAACGGGTCGGTCTCGGTGACGGCCAGGTGGTCGACGTTGAAATCCAGTCCAACCGCGCCGTGCTGCACGTCCAGCGTGACCCTTCGGGCGGGAGCGTGATCGAACGACACAAAGGCGCGCCAGTGACGCCCGTCCCAGTGCAGACGCCAGGTCAGGGCGATATTCGCGTCCAGTGCCTCGTTTAGCGCCACACGGTCGTGATTGAATGTCACGTCGCAGACGATGAGGTATTTGCGCTCGCATTTCTTACGCAGGCAGTCCGGAACCCGCACCTTGAGCCGGTAATGATCGTCGTCAAGTTTGCGCAGCTGGCACAGCTGGTTACCCGCCGTCTCGTCCTTCGAGCCGACGAAGAAGACCTGATGTGAGCGGCTGTCCTGCCAGGCGCCCAGCCACGCATCATGGTTTCGGAATCCCGCCAGTGCGAGGCGATGCTGCTGGCCGAACAGCTTGCGAGTGCCAAAGCAGATGCCTGGCACATTGGCCGCGAGCCGACGCTCGACCCTGGCCCTGACGCGCCTGCAGGCGCGTCAGGGCCAGCCCGTTGCGATGGGTGGTGTGGCGAAGCTTCGCTTCGCGTGGCGGGCGCATGCGCAGCCGGTCAGCGTCAATGTCAGCGAGGCGCGCCTGTCGCGTATCGAGCTGGCGCTGCTGGCGGCGTATTGCCTTGAGCAGGTCCTTGCGTTCCGTGTCCAGCAGCTCACGCGTGCCATCGAGTAGCCCCTGCAGGTCGATCGCTATCGCGTTGAACATCCGGGCGGAAATGCCGTGTTCGCGGCAGAACGCCGTCTTGTGCGACTTCGCCTTGCCGCCGTTCGCTGCGATGCGCGCGTACAGCTTGCGTTTCATCGTGCCGTAAAGTGCGGCCATCGCGTCGAGCGTCTGGATGTCGCGGGACGGCAGGCAGAGCCGTGTTTGCGTGGTCGACTGCATCAGACGGCCAGCGCCCGCAGGTTCTTGCGGCGGCGCGAACCGTACAGGCGGGACGAAAAGACCGTCAGGATTTCGACGAGGTCTTTGGTGAGCTGCTGTTCGCGACTGGCATCCGGGGTGGCATCCAGAACTCCGACTTCGACGCGAAAGAATTCGCAAATGCGAAATAGCAGCTCGCTGCCAAAGCGCAACAGCCGGTCTTTCGTCACCAGCACAAGCCGGGCGACGCGTCCACGAAGGATTTCCTGCAATAATCGCTGCAGCCCCTTCTTGCGGTAATTCAACCCGCTGCCCAGGTCGGAAATGACTTCGATATCAGCAAAGCCAGCCTCAATACAGTGCTTCAGCAGCCGCGAGGCCTGCGTCTTCAGCTGCTCAGCCTGGTCGTGTGAGGAAACACGGGCGTAACAGATCGTCTTTCCGGTTGCAGCAGGCTCACCACCGGCTACGCTCTGCACGGCATCATGCTGGTAGCGCCGATGCCCGCCGACAGTCCGGCAAGTCGGCAACAACAGCCCTTGCCGATGCCAGCGCCGCAATGTGCCAACCGCAACACCCAGCTGTGCTGCTGTTTCACCAATCGATAACAGTCGCATGAGATATCTCCCGTGATATCTCATAAAGCAAACCGTTTTTAAACGCGGTGATCAGGTTTGTGCGGACTCGACAGTTACTGCTGGAAAGCCGCGTATCCGTTGGCAGTTTGATGCTGAACTAAAGGCGAATCGGCTGAAGGCAACACATACGGCAAGATATATGCACGCCAATGCTCCCGAGATATTGGTTGACCATGCAAATGGATCGCGTGGAGAGCGCACCACTGAACCGCTCGCCGCCGACGGTCGAGATCTTCCGAGACGCCATGTGCTCATCGAACGGGGAGGGCAGTCCCGGCGATATCTGGACGGTAGCTGACGCAGAATCCACATATGGTGTTCGAGGTAACGCCAGGTCGACATGACGCAAATCCCTGGTGTTGGGCGTCCTGTTGTCGGACAGATACTCATGCATGTCGGGACAGGACCGCTGCCATATCAGCAGGCAGGGATGCGTCCAATCTGAGCTACGTGAACGCCCAGTCAATTTCGACGTTTCGACCCCTAGTGCGAGCGGTCACCTATAGGTTGCTTTGTGCGCTGGCCGCGCTGCCGCAACACCTAGGAGGCGTGGGCGGCCTAACGCAAAGGGGCGTTGACTTTTTGGTAAATTCGGGGTATGGTAAATGTATATACATTTATTGGCACTCGTTCGGCTACCGCAAAGGCCAACTGCAAATCGTATGTTCACCGATTGCTACTGCACTCAGTTCAGACGTTCTGCAAACGCTTTGACTAGCGTTTATGACGAAGCGTTGAGGCCCATTGGCCTCAAAATCACCCAATTTTCTCTGCTTCGCGCTCTTGAGAGGCTTGGTTCTGCGACGTTCAGCGAGGTAGCAACAGAGGCGGCTCTGGACAGAACTACGATCTCACGTAACCTGAATATTCTGATAAGTGCGGGGTGGGTAGAAGTTACTCCGGATACAGATGCGCGCTATAAACTCGCAAGCCTGAGCAAAGAGGGTGTGAAAAAACTGCGAAGCGCCGAACCCTATTGGCGAGTCGCGCAGGCGAAAGTCGAGGCCGAAGTGCAGCGGTTCATGAGGGGCCCGGCAAATACGCGTCTGCTGGAGGCGCTGGAGTCTCTGCAGCAGGTCAGTCCCCGCTTTTAGCGTAAAGAAGGGTAAACACCCGTACGAATGCTGATTTGCATTGGATAAGATGTATCTACATCTATACATCTTCGCTAAAATAGTTGTATCTACATCTTTTTATGTACCTTCATCGTCTGCTTTTCTAGCGGTCAGATACGTTTAAGTATTCGGGTCATTTTTGCACGGAGAGTTTCATGCCTACCTACGTAGTGTCTGCGGCCACGGGCCGTCTCACGAAAGAAATGAAGCAGAAAATCGCGCACGGTATTACCCGGTCACATAGTAATGCAACGGGGGCGCAGAGTTTTTTTGCTCAGGTCATCTTTCAGGAGATTCAGCAAGGGGATCACTTTCTCGGGGGGAGTCCGTTGAAGTCTGAACTGATCTTCATTCACGGCCACATTCGGGCCGGAAGGACTGCCGCGCAGAAGCGACAACTTCTCGAAGACATTTCCCAAGTAGTCGTTGAGGCTGCTGATACACAAGGCCGCTCCGTGTGGGTGTACGTATCTGATCTGCTTCCCTCGCAGATGGTCGAATATGGCAAGGTCTTGCCGGAGCCGGGAGCTGAAGCGCAATGGCTTGAGTCGATGTCCGAAGAGGACCGTCGTTATCTGCTGGGAATCTAGTGCGTAATCTACATAAGTGAATGGGCGAATCGGAGGGGGCGTGAGTACATCGATATACACCGAACAACCATCGAAAGGGTTGAGACGCGAGGAACGAAAGATCGTGTTCGCGTCTTCGCTAGGCGCTGTTTTCGAATGGTACGACTTCTACTTGTACGGGTCGTTGGCCGCTATTGTTGGGAAGCAGTTCTTCTCCGGCGTCAATGAGACGGCATCGTTTATCTTTGCGTTATTGGCTTTTGCAGCGGGATTTGCCGTCCGACCATTTGGGGCGCTGGTATTTGGTAGATTGGGGGACCTTGTTGGGCGAAAATATACGTTCTTGATCACCATCTTGTTGATGGGGGCATCGACGTTTATTGTTGGCATCCTGCCAAGCTACGCGACGATTGGTATCACAGCGCCTATCGCGTTGATTGTACTTCGCTTGATTCAAGGGCTTGCGCTCGGAGGGGAATATGGCGGTGCTGCCACATATGTCGCCGAGCACGCACCCGCTGGTAAGCGGGGTGCATTTACGTCGTGGATTCAGACGACTGCGACACTTGGGTTTTTCCTTTCTCTCTTGGTCGTATTGGGCGTAAGGCTGACGTTGGGCGAATCGAGCTTTGCCGACTGGGGGTGGCGAATTCCGTTCATCTTCTCAATAGTTCTGGTTTCCATGTCGGTCTGGATTCGGCTCAGTCTTCATGAGTCACCGGTATTCCTAAAGATGAAGGCTGAGAATGCGACCTCCAAAGCCCCGATTAAGGAAGCTTTCGGACAATGGTCGAATGTCAGGCTCGTTCTGATCGCGCTTTTCGGTCTGGTAGCAGGGCAGTCTGTAATCTGGTATGCGGGTCAATTCTACGCTCTGTTTTTTCTGACCCAGACGTTGAAGGTGGAGTCAGTTACGGCGAACCTGCTGGTTGCAGGTGCTTTGGTTATCGGCACACCCTTGATTGTCCTGTTCGGATCGCTTTCGGATCGAATCGGGCGGCGGCCGGTCATGCTCACCGGATTCCTGCTTGCGGTGCTTCTCTATTTTCCGCTATTCCATGGTTTGGCACGCTATGCAAATCCTGCTCTCGCCGAGGCGCAGCAGCGCGCGCCCGTGGTCGTGGTTGCGGATCCGGCGACATGTTCGTTTCAATTTAATCCGGTTGGCACGTCTGAGTTTGTGAACTCCTGTGATATCGCCAAGTCCTTCCTTGCCAAGGCGTCCGTTAGCTACAAGAATCAAGCTGCACCAGCAGGTACCGTCGCTTCTGTGCGAGTCGGCGATCAAGTTATTGCAAGCTTCGAAGGGGCGACCCTGAGTCCGGTCGAGCGCAAGGCGAAGCTTAAGGAGTTTAATGGAGCGCTAGGCAGGCAGATAAGCGCGGTGGGATATCCGACCAGAGCCGATCTGAGTCAGATCAACTATCCAATGGTTATGTTGATGCTAACAGGCTTGGTGTTTCTCGTCGCCATGGTGTACGGTCCGATCGCAGCAACATTGGTCGAGCTTTTTCCGACGCGGATCCGATACACCGCGATGTCTCTGCCGTATCACATCGGCAATGGCTGGTTTGGAGGTTTCCTGCCAACGACTGCGTTTGCGCTTGTCGCCGCTACCGGGAACATCTACGCAGGCATCTGGTATCCAGTGTCGATCGCAGCGGTCTCATTCGTCGTCGGTCTGCTATTTCTCCCAGAAACGAAAAGTCGTAATATTGAAGCATAAAGGGAAAGGGCGGCCGGGTTTGGCGGAATATGCCTCGCTACGCTTGGGTTGCCTGAGTACCAGTATGGGATCAGGTATACGTGCTTTTCTCAATCTTGAGGGCCGTAATGAACCGTCCTGAATAGCGGACAGATACTCTCTCGTCGCATCATCCCCCGCAGCCAGGCCGCGAGGGATGCGACAACGTGCGGTGTAATCCGCGTTGTGTGCGTTGGTAGAGTAAGGCGGTCGTTGAGGTTCCGACCTCGCGGTATTAGGGATTGGCACCCGAAGTGCGCCAATCTTCTTTCAGCTCAATTTGAATACGCTATCGATCTCGACCGCGATACCCATGGGAAGGGTATACACGCCGATCGCGGTTCGAGCCGGCAGCGGTTGGCCTTCAAAGACACTAGACAAAACATCGCAAGCACCATTGGCGACTGCCGGATGCTGTTCGAAGTCGCTTGTCGTTCGCGAATACACGGTGAGCCGGATGCAGCGGCTTATCTTTCCGAGACCAATCGCTTCATCGAGGCATGCAAGTGTCATTAGCATGGTTTGTCGAGCTGCGAAAGCCGCCTGCTCGACATCAATCGAGTCGCCGACTATCCCTTTAATTAGCTTTCCATCCAAAAAGCCGGCCATCCCGGATACGTAGATCAGTCCGTCCGCTTGGCTCACATTTGCATAGGCTCCAAACGGTTTGACTGCGTTAGGAAGTGTGAGATTCGCTTTCCTAAGTCTTGATTCGATGAGTTGATCCATAGTGTCTTGAGAATGGTTTCGTTAGTATGCAATGAAGTTGTGGCGTGCGTGAAGGTCGCACCTTTTACCTTATATGCAACATTTATAAGAAGTCAAGAATTAAGAGATGGGCTCTGGATGTTTCGCATTTCTACGCTTCATACAATCGATAGAACTGAGAAAGCATTTGCTTAGGATTTTTGTGTGGGGTAGGGTGTAGGGGTTCGAACATGCTGTGCGGAAGAGATCGCATTTTGGCGACGCCGACGGAGCAACCGCCCCGGAA
>BBSL01000231.1 GCA_001319865.1 Burkholderia sp. E7m39
GAAGCTCTCAGGTACATGGACAGATGGGCCTGACGCCAGTTTTCTGGCGAACACTAAACCATCTGGATATATGACCATGCCGAAAGTCGCTGTGATCGGTGCCGGTATCACCGGCGTCACGACTGCCTACGCCCTCGCCACGCGGGGATTCAACGTTACCGTTTTTGACCGTCATCGTTACGCGGCCATGGAAACATCGTTCGCGAACGGGGGGCAGCTGTCCGCGAGTAACGCTGAAGTCTGGAACAGTAGTGCTACGGTGCTAAAGGGGCTTAAGTGGATGCTCACGAAGGAGGCTCCATTGCTTCTAAATCCGTCGCCTTCGTACCATAAGTATTCGTGGATGGCCGAATTCCTGAAGCAGATCCCGCGTTACGAAGCGAACACTGTGGAGACGGTGCGCATCGCACTACAAGCGCGAGAACACCTGTTCGAGATCGCGAAGAAAGAGAATATTTCTTTCGATCTCGAGCGGCGTGGGATTCTGCACTTCTATGCGGATCGAAAGGGCTTTGACGCGGCGTCCAAGGTAAATAGGCTCCTGCAAGCGGGAGGATTAGACCGTGAAGCCGTATCGGCAAGTGAGATACGCAAAATCGAACCAACTCTACACGGCGATTTTTATGGTGGTTTCTACACACCGTCGGACTCGACCGGAGACATACACAAGTTCACGAGAGGTCTTGCAGACGCGTGTGAACGCCACGGCGTCCGATTCCGGTTCGACTCAAATGTGCAGAATATCACTCCTCTATCCGCGGGAGGCATTCGGGTTGTGTCAGCGACCCCCGATCAAGAGCAGGTCGATGAGTTCGACCAAATTGTGATCTGCGCAGGTGTGGGGAGCCGTGGATTCGCGGCGATACTGGGTGACCATGTCAATGTTTATCCGGTGAAGGGGTACTCAATTTCGGTCTATCTTGATGACGAGGAGAGCAGGGCTGCAGCGCCTTGGGTAAGCCTTCTGGATGATGCAGCAAAGATTGTGACTAGCCGCTTGGGGGCCGATCGCTTTCGGATCGCTGGGACGGCCGAGATCAATGGCGTAAATCGTGACATCCGTGCTGACCGAGTCGCCCCACTCATCGCGTGGGCGCGAAAGCATTTCCCTGAGATGTCGACTTCCCGAGTCGTGCCATGGGCCGGCTTACGGCCGATGCTGCCCAACATGTTGCCGCGTGTAGGACGAGGCAAGATTCCGGGTGTCTTTTACAATACAGGCCATGGACATTTGGGGTGGACGCTTTCAGCCGCAACTGCGTATACCGTGGCTTCTCTCATGAGCCCAGTTATTCACGATGCCGCGCGCACGGCGACGAAAGTAGCTTGATCTGCTAAACCAAGGAGTATGAGATGTCAGAAATTCCTCAACGAGTGACGGCGACCTTAGAAGCAATTAAGCTCATTCGGGAACTGAGCAAGAGACACGGGAGGTTGATGTTTCATCAGTCGGGCGGTTGTTGTGACGGAAGTGCGCCGATGTGTTTGCAAGAAGGTGAGCTTATAGTCGGCGACTCAGACGTTCGTCTGGGAGAGATCGAGGGCGTGTCGTTTTATATGGGGAAAGCGCAGTACGAGTCGTGGAAGCATACCCAGGTCATCATCGACGCCATACCCGGGAACGGCGGAATGTTCTCCTTGGAGCGGGCGTCCGGTCTACGGTTCCTGACACGATCGCGGCTTTTCTCTGAGGCGGAACTCGAAGCACTCGGAATCGTCCGATAGCTGCAAGGGTCAGCGCCGGTTGAGGCATCCCAAACATCGGCGCTGACGGCTGTCTTTTACGCGGCTTTATGAAGCGACATATGAAACGTGGCGTTCTCCCGACCACGGGGTCTTCGTGACATCGCTTTGATATCTGTTCTATGACCAATCACAGTGTGCGATTGCAGGTACTGTGGGCCGCTTTGCGGCGGTGCGGAGCAATGCGATCCTGCTCGCCTGACGTCGTTCGATTGCCGCCGGGAGCGGCTCGATGAGAGTTTGCGTTCACTCTGTTGATCAGGGCGACTTTCTGATGGGCGCGGAGCACAACGCGATGCTTGCAGCTAGTCCGTATTTGCTCTGACCATCAGCAGTAGGCGTTACTGTTGCTCCTCAGCAGCACTTTCAGGCGAAGCGATGCGATGGAGGGCGATGTTGTTTGGTAGTCTGGCAAGTCAGACACTTGCGGTTTGATTTGATGACGTACCGGCATATCGGCGCATGAATGCGAGTTATGCTTGGCTGCTGATGTTCTTTTAGGTTGTTGGCCGGAAATGCGTTACATCAATGTCGCCTCTTACGCTTATTCCACTGTCGTCAAACGCGATCCCGGCGAATGCACGTACCCTTCCTGAATATGTTTGTTCGAACGGAGGGCTCCCTTCATCAGCAGTGACCCGCCCGTAAGGTGCGCGATGGGATGTGCGCACGCGTTGCAGCCCACCGCGAAAGCGCGTTGCAGCCCACCGCGAAAGCGCGTTGCAGCCCACCGCGAAAGCGAACCACGTGTCGGTTACGACGCTCAAGAGCGCAAACATGGCAGCAAATCCGTTATAACTGTCGACGCGCTGGGTCTTTTGCTCGCGGTATATATCACGCCGGCCAACGCCGAGGTGCACTTCGCCGCCTTCGTCATGCTCATGCTTGTACAAGTCAAGTCAGATCGACTGTCCGAGATGCCCAACATCGTCTAGAAAGGATGTTTGTGAAGAGGCCGCCCACGGTCGCGCGGAAATGATGTCAAAAAGCGCCGACGCACCTTGGGTGGTGCGCCGGCAAACCCGTCAGAGCGACGGTACGACTCTCCTCGTAGGGTCGATTCGCGTAAAATCGACGATCAATCGATCGGGTTTTTGCTTCAGAAGAAGCCGAGCGGCTTATCGCTGTAGCTGACCAGCAGGTTTTTCGTCTGCTGATAGTGCTCAAGCATCATCTTGTGATTTTCGCGACCGATACCAGACTGCTTGTAGCCGCCGAATGCAGCGTGTGCGGGGTAAAGGTGATAGCAGTTGGTCCACACGCGTCCGGCCTGAATCGCTCGGCCGAGACGATATGCCCTTGCGCCATCGCGAGTCCACACACCCGCACCAAGCCCATACAGCGTGTCATTTGCAATCGACAGCGCCTCTTCCTCGTCCTTGAATGTCGCAACGGACACGACCGGGCCAAAAATCTCTTCCTGGAAGATGCGCATCTTGTTATGGCCTTTGAAGACTGTCGGCTGGACATAGTATCCAGCGCTGAGCTCACCTTCAAGGCGATTCTGTTCTCCGCCGATGAGACACTCGGCACCTTCCTGCTTGCCAATGTCGAGGTACGACAGGATTTTCGAGAGCTGTTCGTACGACGCTTGGGCGCCGATCATCGTATTCGGATCCAGCGGATGCCCCTGCTTGACCGCAGCGACACGCTTGATGGCGCGTTCGATGAATTTCTCGTAAATGGATTCCTGGATCAGCACGCGTGACGGGCTGGTGCAGACTTCACCCTGATTGAGGGCGAACATCGCGAAACCTTCGAGCGCCTTGTCGAAGAAGCTATCGTCGGCTGCGAGGACGTCTTCGAAGAAGATGTTCGGGCTTTTCCCGCCGAGTTCGAGCGTAACGGGAATGAGATTCTGGCTGGCATATTGCATGATGAGCCGGCCAGTGGTGGTCTCGCCCGTGAATGCCACCTTTGCTACACGCGGGTTGGATGCAAGTGGCTTACCGGCCTCAACGCCAAATCCATTGATGACATTCAGGACGCCAGGAGGGAGCAGGTCCTCAATCAGTTCGAGAAGCACGAGGATTGACGCTGGGGTCTGCTCGGCGGGTTTCAACACTACGCAGTTTCCGGCGGCCAGAGCCGGCGCCAGCTTCCACACGGCCATCAGGAGCGGGAAGTTCCACGGAATAATCTGTGCCACGACACCGAGGGGTTCGTGGAAGTGATATGCAACCGTGTCGTGATCTATCTCTGACAGTCCACCTTCCTGAGACCTAACGCATCCCGCAAAGTAGCGAAAGTGGTCAATAGCCAAGGGGAGATCTGCGGCTCGGGTTTCGCGAATCGGTTTGCCGTTGTCGATGGTTTCCGCGACTGCCAGCAGTTCGAGGTTCGCCTCCATTCGATCAGCGATCTTGTTCAGCAGGACGGCTCGGTCTGCGGGAGACACGACAGCCCATTTTGCTTTGGCCTTGTGGGCTGCGTCCAACGCAAGCTCTACGTCTTGTTCTTGCGAACGAGGAACGTCACACAACGGCTGACCTGTGATAGGCGAAATGTTCGTGAAGTATTCGCCGCCGACAGGAGCTACCCACTTGCCACCGATGAAATTCTCGTACTTCCGTTTGTACGGAAACGCAATCTGGAGATGTTGGAGCTCTGCATGATTCATGAAGAATTGCCTCACTGTAGTTAACTGGTCACGCATCCGGGTTCGATCGCCCAAGTGGTGAAACTGCCGGCCGGACACGTGCGGCATCGCGTCGGGCGGTTGACGCGATTTGATCCAGCGGAAGCAGGGTGGCGCCCAGGGGAAAAGCGCCGACCGCAGTGTCTCGACCGCGAAGGTATGTTCGTTGGTTCCTGCTTTCAAAAAGTGGACAAAATTGCGTTTTTTGCGTTAAGGGGCAAACGCACAACGGCAGCCTAGGTACTGAACTGCCATTAAATAAGGGGCACATCATATATGCCGCTTTCGAGACGGATGGGCCGCCAGCGCTGTGAAAGAGCCAAATGGACGCAAGGAAGCTGTATTTTGGCTGCTTGCGTTTACGCTCCCTGCATCTAAAATGTCCGGGAGGATGGTTGGCCTATTAGATGTAGGTACAATTAAAGGGTCATACTGCGGACGCCGCAATCGCTTGCATTCTGGGCGGTGACGCCGGTATCAGTAGGCGGGTGTTGGCCATTGAACTGTTTGGAACCGAATATGGGCGCGTCAGCTTCTTCACGATCGAATGTTGTCAAGCTTTGGCGCGAGCCATCACTCGCAGGTGCCGAGCTGCTCCGCGCCACCTATCGAACGCACCGGTTCCCCCCGCATGCGCACGATGAGTTCGCTTTCGGCGTGATTGAGCGTGGCGCTCAGGCGTTCCTGAGCGGTCGAGGGCAAAGAGTGATAATGCCTGAGGGCACGATATGCGTCGTGAACCCTGGTCATGTGCATGAAGGGCGGCCTGCGACGGATGAAGGGTGGCAGTACAGGATGATCTACATCCCAACGCCTGCTCTTATGAATCTTTTGAAAGCTGATGGCGAGGACTTGCCGGGAAGCCTACACTTCCGGTCCAATGTAATCGATGATGCGCAGACGATGAGAGCGTTGTACGAAGCGCACCTCTGCTCTGAATCCGGTGACGCGACTCAGTTGGAAAAATCATCGAGATTGACCGTCGCGGTTCTGCAACTGGCGCGCCGACATGGCCAAATGTCGCATCGAATTGTAGAAAGCTCACCGATACCGGGCGCCGTAAAGCGGGCCCGCGATTATATTGACGCAAACTTAGTAACGAATCCGTCGTTGGACATCATCGCCGAAGCCGCAGGGATGAGTGCGTTTCATCTGCTTCGCGAATTCAAAAAAGCCATTGGTGTCGCACCACATGCGTATCTTGTACAAAGGCGGGTCGAGCTGGCCAAGCATCTCGTGTTGAAGGGTCAACCTCTACGACAAGTCGCAATGGAGGTCGGCTACTGCGATCAAGGTCACATGAGTCGTGAGTTCAGCCGCTTTTTTGGTGTTTCTCCGGGAGTGGCGCGTCAGTGATATGCGCAAAATTATCCAAAAAGCCCGAATTTAGTCGGCGCAGACTCTCGCTACCGTAAACGATGCCCACCACGGAGCACAATATGATTGATTTGCGTAGCGATACATGCAGCCAGCCCACAGAGGAAATGCGCCGGGCGATCGCTTCTGCGGTCGTCGGAGACGATGTATATAGCGACGATCCAACTGTCAAAGAGCTTGAGCGTGAAGTAGCTGATTTGCTCGGCAAGGAAGACGCCGTATATATGGTCACCGGGACGATGACTAATCAGGTCGGTATCCGTGCGCACACCGAACCCGGCGACGCTGTCATGTTCGATCAGAACGCGCACGTTTATATTCTGGAAGGTGGCGCTCCGGCCGCGTTTTCGGGAGTGTTGCCCCGCCTCCTGCCCGGAGTTCGCGGAGTCTTTACACCAGAAGATGTTTCTAGCGCGCTAGGTGTTTCACATCGATTCTTCCCAAGCACGATACCTGCACCCGTCAAGCTCCTGTGCCTTGAAAACACTCACAACATTGGTGGCGGGAAGGTTTGGCCGCTTGAACAGCTGAAGGCGGTTTGTGATGTCGCGCGGGCAAGGGGCATTGCTCTTCATCTGGATGGAGCGCGGTTGTGGCATGCCACTGCTGCCACTGGTATTCCTGAGCGTGAGTACGCCAAGCACTTCGACACGGTCAGTGTGTGCTTCTCAAAGGGGCTTGGAGCGCCTATCGGTTCGGCGCTAGCAGGGCCTCGTGAATTCATCGAACGTGCGCGCCGGTTCAAGCAGCAGATTGGCGGTGGCTTCCGCCAAGCAGGAATTATCGCGGCGGGGGCCCTCTATGCGCTGCGCAATAATCGCGATCGTTTGAAAGAAGATCATGAGCATGCCAAGCTCCTCGCAGAGGGTATTGCAGGGTTGCCTGGTATTTCTCTTGACGTTGCGACCGTGGAGACCAACATCGTGCGCTTCGGCGTTACGTCTTTGCCAGCCGGTGAATTTGTAGAAAAGCTGTATGCAAAAGGTCTTTACGTTCTTCCGTCAGGTGCGGACGCGGTGCGAGCAATTCCGTACCTCAATATCTCACGCAAACAAGTCGAGGAGGCGATCGACATTATTGCGTCGGTCGCGGAAGAGCACGCGGGGTCCGCTAAGGGAGCCGCATACGCGGTTGGAGCCTCGGCAGGGGCAGGGTACTGAAGACCAACGGTAGTTTTCTACACCGTGAAGCATGCGTTTTCGGGCGCATGCTTTTTTTGTTCAATGATGGTCTTGTCGTGTACGGTTTGTGGTTGTTCACTGGCGATGAAATAGAGGCGAGCTATTGGCAAGAGCAACAAAATTAGACTGCCCGAGCAAACCACAAAAATCTCCGATTCCATAGCCTCCGCGTCAGGGAGAAGATGCAAAAGTGTTTCCATTGTACGGTGCGCTAGTGGTTCCGAATTGGGGATATCCCGCGTATCGGCGGCTAGCGTGACAGAACACTATCGAAGCGTCGAGTCATGCAGGGGCACATGGGCTACTAAACCGGCGAATAATATCGACGACCACTGCCAGTGCTTCAAGCTGAGTGACGTCGTTCTTGTCGGCGCCGGTCAGTATCGCGTCGATGGGAATGCCCTGCGCTTTGGTGATGAGGTGCTGCTGCGAGCCCAGTCCCGCGCGGTCTGTCAAATTCGCCCCTGTTTTCGCCTGATTTTACGGCGGAGAATGGCGAAAAATCGACGATGAGGCGGGACCGGTCGATCCGCCGGCTCCGCGCAATCGCAAGCAACACCTCGCGATCGAACCTCTAAGGTCGGGTCGGCGCAGTAGAAGGCGGTCGCCGCGAACAAGAGCAGTACGGTCGGAGACGGTGTACCCAGAGATGCTAATTTGGAAAGCGCGTGGGCTATTGTTCCAGGAAACCGCTTTGATTGTTAGCTTGACTTCACCGCAGACGTAGGCATTAAGAGTCAACTCGATCGCGCGGTCACGTCAGAGGCATGCGCCAAGCCATCGTATCACTCAATGTTGCGCAAGGCATGTCGGCTGCGCGCACTTTAACGCAGCCCACTAGCACAAACAACCGACCTGCATTCGCTGCACGGTGATTATCAATCGCTTGCGGTTGAAAACTGCATCGCATCGCCCTTGTTGCCATCCGAACAAGTTTCGAGCGAGTCGCACTCCGATGCCGCAGCAATCCTGTTGGGTGAATGGCAACACCCCGCTTCACGCGGTGGCCTGAAATTCCCATGTGGACAGCGATCACTTATATACCATGCCACGGCCATCTGTCGGTTGCGGGTTTTCGCAATTTTATCCAAAGACAGTTGGATGGGTTCTTAGCGAATAGACTGTTCGGCGTACAAGGAAGCAACCATCTGGTGCTGACATTGGGATACGTCATTTGTAGATGGTCAGAAAACTTACGTAACGTGGCTTTCTGGACTATCTCGGGCGAACGTTGAAGCTTGTGACGACGACCTCTCATGACCAACTCCATGCACACTCGATACGCGTACGCAATCGTTCCGCATTGCGTTAGTGACGATCATCTTCACAAAACACACACGTCATGCGTCGCATGCACGCGACCATAGAAACTTTCCAACGGGAGAATCATGTGAGGCTACTATTCGGCCTTCTTCTTTGCTGCGGTGTACACATTACTGCATTTGCTGCGTCAGAACCTGCTGTCGAAAGTAAGAATGGTATGGTGGTATCTTCTCAACGAATTGCATCAGAAATTGGTATCACTATTTTGAAGCAAGGCGGTAACGCGATTGATGCAGCAGTCGCAGTAGGCTACGCTCAAGCCGTCACAAACCCATGTTGTGGGAATATCGGTGGTGGCGGATTTATGACCATCCATCTCGCAGATGGTCGAGACCGGTTCATTAATTTCCGGGAAACGGCTCCGGCGGCTGCATCCGCTGACATGTATTTGGATGCGGGCGGTAAAGTTAAATCTGGCGAGAGCCTTTATGGATATAAGGCCGTCGGAGTTCCGGGTACCGTTGCTGGACTCGATATGGCAGAGTCAAAGTACGGCAAGCTATCGCGGAAGCAGGTCATGGCGCCTGCAATCAAACTCGCTCGAGATGGGTTCATTCTTACGCGTGCCGATACCGACATACTCGATACGACGGTGCAGCGCTTTAAGTCCGATCCTAATATCGCACGCATCTTCTTGCGTCCAGACGGTACTCCTCTCCAGCCCGGTGACAAGTTGGTCCAGAGAGAGTTGGGAAACACGCTTCAAAGAATTGCCAACGAGGGTCCCGATGCATTTTATCGCGGGAGCATTCCGAATAGTATTGAATCTGCTTCGAGAAATCAAGGGGGGCTGATTACTGTCAAAGATTTTATGTCTTATATGGCTAAGGACGTGGAGCCACTAACCTGCACCTATCGAGGATACGAGTTCGTATCTGCTCCTCCACCGAGTTCCGGTGGTGTAACTCTTTGTGAAACGTTGAATATTCTCGAGGGTTACGATCTGAAGAAGATGGGATCTCAATCGGCGGCGTCCATTCATTACATGGTAGAAGCCATGCGAAACGCCTACGAAGACCGGAATACGCTCCTGGGAGATCCGGATTTTGTGAGAAATCCTATCGATAGACTTATCAGTAAAGATTACGCTCGCGATGTACGAAACTTGATAAATTATGATGCCCCGACTCCTTCAAAAGATATCAAGCCGGGAGTGGGCGTTCATGAAAAGCCAGAGACGACTCACTACTCTGTAATTGATCATGCCGGGAATGCAGTTTCTACCACCTATACGGTAAACGGACGATTTGGTGCTGTGGTGATGGCACCAAAAACCGGCTTCTTTCTGAACGATGAAATGGACGACTTCACAGTGAAAGTAGGAGTCCAGAATATGTTCGGTCTTGTTCAAGGCGAAAGAAACGCCATCGCACCGGGCAAACGACCATTGTCATCCATGGCACCTACGATCGTTAAGAGGGACGGCAAGGTGTTTATGGTTATTGGTTCACCTGGTGGATCGCGCATTATTACCACCACTCTGGAAGTAGCGCTTAACGTCATCGACTTTGGAATGTCGCCGCAAGAAGCGGTTGACGCACCGCGGATCCATCACCAGTGGCTACCAGATGAAGTCTACTATGAAACGAACGGGGTTTCGCCTGATACCCTTGCGATCCTGCGTTCGGCCGGATACAAGATGCTCGAACAAACTCCATGGGGTGCAGTCGAACTGATACTAGTCGGTCTGCCTGAGGCGAGGATTGAAACTCGACAGAGTTCAGGGAACGACTCGTCGGTGTCCGGCAACGTTCGGATCGGTTATATATATGGGTCGAACGATCCCCGTCGCCCAGCTGGGGCGGCAGTTGGTTATTGATTCGTTGTCCAGTGGTCAATTACCTAATATGTTGTGGAAAAGTCAGAGTAGGGGTCAAATACGTGCCTAACAAAAAGTTGTCTGTCTTTCTTTCTGCTGTAGTCGTGTTCCTGTCTAATTCAAGTCTTGCTCGGGCAGACGGTACGCTTGACAAGATTGCTTCGTCGAGCGTTATCTCGCTGGGCCACCGCGAATCGTCGATTCCGTTCTCGTACTACGACGACAAGCAGAATGTGGTCGGTTACTCGCAGGAATTCGCGCTGAAGGTGGTGGATGCCGTCAAGCAGAAGCTGAACATGCCGGACCTGAAGGTCAAGCTGACGCCTGTCACATCGCAAAACCGTATTCTGCTGGTTCAGAACGGCACCATCGATCTCGAATGCGGATCGACGACGAACAACGCCGAGCGCCAGCAGCAGGTTGCCTTCTCGAACACGATCTTCGTGATCGGCACGCGCCTGATGGCGAAGAAGGACTCCGGCGTTAAGGACTGGGCGGACCTGAAAGGCAAGACCGTCGTGACGACGGCCGGCACCACGTCCGAGCGCCTGCTTCGCAAGATGAATCAGGACAAGAACATGGGCATGAACATCATCAGCGCGAAGGACCACGGCGAGTCGTTCCTGACGCTGTCGACGGGCCGGGCTGCTGCGTTCATGATGGACGACGCACTGCTCGCAGGCGAGCGCGCGAAGTCGAACACGCCGAACGATTTCGTGATCGTCGGCGCGCCGCAATCGCATGAGGCGTACGGCTGCATGCTGCGCAAGAACGATCCGGAATTCAAGAAGGTCGTCGACGATGCGATCGCCAAGCTCGAAACGTCGGGCGACGCCGACAAGATCTACAAGAAGTGGTTTGAATCGCCGATTCCGCCGAAGGGCCTGAACCTAGCCTTCCCGGAAAGCGATGACATCAAGGCGCTGTACAAGGCACCGAACGACAAGGCAATCGACTAAGAACGTCAACTGTCGGACAACGTGTTGAACGGAACGGAAGGGGCAAGCGCTTCTTCCGTTTCTTTTTGTTGGAGTCTTCGTCATGTCATACCACTGGAACTGGGGCATTCTGCTGAGTCCGGTTTCCACCGGCGAGCCGACCACCTATCTGGGCTGGCTGCTGTCCGGTCTATGGGTGACGGTCACCGTTTCGCTTTGCGCGTGGGTGATCGCGCTGATCGTCGGGTCGTTCTTCGGCGTGCTGCGCACGGTCCAGAACCCGCGCGTCGCGGCAATCGGCACCGTCTACGTCGCCATCTTCCGTAACATTCCGCTGATCGTTCAGTTCTTCGTCTGGTATCTGGTGATACCGGAACTGCTGCCCGTTTCGATCGGCACGTGGTTCAAGCAACTGCCGCCTAGCGCGCAGTTCTTTTCGTCGTCGATCATCTGTCTCGGGCTGTTCACCGCGGCGCGCGTGTGCGAGCTGGTGCGCTCGGGCATCAACGCGCTGCCGCGCGGTCAGCGCGGTGCGGGTTTCGCGCTCGGCTTCACGCAATGGCAGACGTATCGTTACGTGCTCTTGCCCGTAGCGTACCGGATCATCGTGCCGCCGCTAACGTCCGAGTTCCTGAACATCTTCAAGAACTCCGCCGTTGCATCGACCATCGGTCTGCTCGATCTGTCCGCCCAGGCGCGCCAGCTCGTCGATTACACGGCGCAGACCTATGAGTCGTTCATCGCCGTCACGGTCGCGTATCTGCTCATCAACCTGATCGTGATGACGCTGATGCGTATCGTCGAACAGAAGAGCCGGTTGCCTGGCTATATCGGAGGCAAGTGATGCATCATTTCGACTGGAGCGGTATTCCGGGCGCACTGCCGACGCTGTGGACGGGCGCCGTCGTCACGTTCAAGATCACGATTCTCGCAATCGTGATCGGCATCGTGTGGGGTACGGTGCTCGCGATCATGCGGCTGTCGTCGTTCAAGCCGTTCGAGTGGTTCGCGAAGATCTACGTGACGCTCTTCCGCTCGATCCCGCTCGTGATGGTTCTGCTGTGGTTCTTCCTGATCGTGCCGCAGCTGCTGCAGAACGTGCTGGGCCTTTCCGCCGACATCGACATCCGGCTCGCGTCGGCAATGGTCGCGTTCTCGCTGTTCGAGGCCGCGTACTACTCGGAAATCATCCGCGCGGGCATTCAGGCGGTGCCGCGCGGCCAGGTGAACGCGTCGTACGCGCTCGGCATGAGCTATCCGCAGGCAATGCGCCTCGTCGTGCTGCCGCAGGCGTTCCGCGCGATGGTCCCGCTGTTGCTCACGCAAGCCATCGTGCTGTTTCAGGATACGTCGCTCGTCTACGTGATCAGCCTCGCCGACTTCTTCCGCACGGCCACGAATATTGGCGACCGTGACGGCACGAACGTCGAAATGGTACTGTTCGCCGGTGCGTGTTACTTCGTGATCTGCGTGGTCGCGTCGAGCCTCGTCAAAAGTCTTCAGAAAAAGGTCGCAAGATGATCTCTATCAAGAATGTGTCGAAGTGGTACGGCCAGTTCCAGGTGCTGACCGACTGCACGACGGAAGTGAAAAAGGGCGAAGTGGTCGTCGTGTGCGGCCCGTCGGGTTCGGGCAAGTCGACGCTCATCAAGACGGTGAACGGGCTCGAGCCGTTCCAGAAGGGCGAGATCGTGATCAACGGCCAGTCGCTCACTGACAAGAAGACAAACCTGTCGAAGCTGCGTTCGAAGGTCGGCATGGTGTTTCAGCACTTCGAGCTGTTCCCGCATCTGTCGATCACCGAAAACCTTACGCTCGCACAGATCAAGGTGCTCGGCCGCTCGAAGGATGAAGCGACGGCGAAGGGCCTGAAGCTGCTCGATCGTGTCGGCCTGCGCGCGCATGCGGACAAGTATCCGGGCCAGTTGTCGGGTGGTCAGCAACAGCGTGTGGCGATTGCGCGCGCGCTGTCGATGGACCCGATTGCGATGTTGTTCGACGAACCCACTTCCGCGCTCGATCCTGAAATGATCAACGAAGTGCTCGACGTGATGGTCGAACTCGCGCAGGAAGGCATGACCATGATGTGCGTGACGCACGAAATGGGTTTTGCGAAGAAGGTCGCACATCGCGTGATCTTCATGGACAAGGGCCTCATCGTCGAAGACGACCGCAAGGAAGACTTTTTTGCGAATCCGAAATCGGATCGTGCGAAAGATTTTCTCGCGAAGATCCTGCACTGATTCGCGGGATGAGGGGGAGGGCGGTTAGAAGCGCGGCATCAAAAAGAGCAATTTTATACAAAGTTGGTTCGCGCGAAGAGGGGATCATCGATTGCAGTTCACCTGCGGCGCAAGACTAGGGTAGGTCTATGCGATAGGAGCAAGCGTCAGAAAGATGCCTTGGAGGTGCGTCAATCACCTTTTGAGAGTGCATGATGAAACGGGAGAATTTCGCCAAACTTTGGCAGGAGCATGATTTCGGTAACGCGGAAATGTTGCGTGCTGCCTATCGGAGCCATCGGTTTCCGCCTCACTCTCATGACGAATTTGCTATTGGATTTATCGAGCGGGGTGCCCAGGAATTCATATACGTTGCCGGTGAGCGGGTCATGATGCCGCAGGGGAAAATATGCGTGATAAATCCCGGCGCCGTCCATGAGGGTGGTTCCATCACAGACGGAGGATGGGATTATCGTATGATTTATATCTCCCGCTCTGAATTAGAGCGGGTGCTCGTAGACGCGAACGGAAATTCTATGGTGCATGGGCTGCATTTCACCGATACGGTAATCGAAGATCGGGAGACTCTGAGGCTGATCCACGCCGCACATGCATGCTCGGAGTGCAAACAGAATTCCCGAATCGAAGTGGCATCGAAGCTCACGCAGTGTATTTTTCAGTTGGTCGAAAGACATGGGAGGATATCTCGGAAAATCCACCTAGGTACTCCTGTGCCGGCAGCAGTGAAGCGCGCGCGAGAATACATCGACGCGAACGTAGCGGATAATCCGTCTCTAACAACGCTGGCAGCCGTCGCCGGGATCAGCACATTTCATCTCTTGCGTGAATTCAAGCGCGTGGTCGGCGTCGCACCGCATGCGTACCTAATTCAGAGGCGAATAGAACTTGCAAAGCACCTTTATCTTAAAGGTAAATCGCTTCGTCGGGTCGCTATCGAGGTAGGTTACTACGATCAGGGTCATCTTAGCCGCGAATTCAGCCGATTCTTCGGTGTTCCTCCTAGTGCAACCCGATAGTTGTTTGGTTTAACTAAACGTGTATTAAGATTGTAGAGGTTAGTGAGTTACATTAAATGAAGTGAAAAATTTCAGTTGGCGGCGGCCCCCAGTATCACTGAAGTGAAATCATTCGCTTTCGATAGTCACACTATCGATCGACACACGAAACAATGTTGGAGGCTATTTTGTCGACGGAAGCATTTATTGTATCTATTGATGAAGCGTTGATCAGATTCGCCACGGATCGGAACTCAGATAGAGCCATGGCTTTTAAAGATGAGATGGAGGCTACTCTGGAAGATGCCGGTCTGAGAGGTGTTAAGTTAGGTCTGGTCACTCAGATGACGTCACATGACGTCGTGGCAACCTGTGAGATTATATTCGGTAGACATTTCATTAAGCGATTTGATGTTGTGATACCAAGTGACCACTCCTTCATGGGCTGGCTTGGTCTCCCTCGAATCGCATCTGCATTGACTATTCTTGGTGTCCCTTCGCATCGGGCACTTGCGGTTGTCTGTAACGAAGCTGATGCGCAAGAGGCATACGAGACAGGTATCAGCCAAAGATGGTATGTGGATGAACCCGATGAGACTGCCCCGACCGAGCCATATAGTTACGTCGGTAACAGTGCTCACCATCTCATAAATTGACTTCAAACCATCCGATTCGCACTTTTGCACGCCTCGTCTGCGATATAGCACGCCGCAGTTGGCATGCAGGCACGTGAACCTCTTCATTGTTCAAGTCCTAGCTTGGACGGCTTTAGCATCTGGACCTATTCACGAGAGCGCATCTGGTGCGAGAGCGTGGCATGGAACATCGTTGGAGACTAGTCGTGAACAGCGAACAGAGGTCGTTGCGTGCATTGGTTAGTCTCTGGCTTGCACCTGATCTTCGCGGGGTTAAAGTCATCGAATTCCGGCGTGGTCATTCTAGGCGCGAGTGCTACGTCCGTGTCGAAGTATGGAAGGAGGAAGGAGCTATCGAAATGTTCTTCTTCCGTCATCGGGATGGCGGCTGGCGAGTGTTTCCTCCTGAACGAAAGAGGCCCACATTTTCGATAAGTTCATAGCCCTAATGCCGACTTTAAACTCGAGAAGGCGGTGCATAGTGTTCCAGTTCCCACAAAATTACGGCTCTAGTGTACGAACAGGACCGCTTATCAAGTGGAGCACGGCTTATGGTACTGAGTAATCGGGTGATACCAAGTTTCTTTGAACTGGATCGATTGATCATGCAGCTTTATAAGGAATGAAAGGTGAGCGGGACTGCAAACGTTAGTGAGCGGATAGTAGCTATGCTCGAAGATTCCGAGAACATCATGGTCGAACGAATCGCAATCGCGATGGCTTTGGAGGAAATGCCAGAAGTCGCCGATATGGTAATGGGTGAAGCAGAATTGAAAAAGGGTGGCCGTACACGCGCAGTCGTTCTTTCGGGCGATGGCATGGGACTGTTCTTCGAAGGAGGGGAACTCCGTAGCGCATTGCTTCCGGGAGCATGGCTGTCGAGTCCACCATCTGCAATTCTCGATAAGGCGCCGTGGGAGATCAAGAATAAGCTACATGATCTATTGATTGAATCTGGATTTCAAGAACGATCACAGCGTGTGATTAGTCGAGTATTGACTGAAGCCGATACATTAACCCGAGTAGTTTTCAAACGATTGTTTCGATGGAGACATGTCATCGCTACCAGTGCTTATACCTGGGCAACGGGAATGTCGGCATATCTCGATAGTAAACGGTCATCGATGCAGCGTGCGGCGAAATTGAAGTCTTCCCGGCAATTGGCCATAGTTAGCGACTACCATTCGGCGGTCAACGCAATGAGATCAATGCTGTCGCTGGCAAGTACATCGACGGACGCGCCGTGGCTTTCCGAGATATCGACGTTTCCGAATTTGGCAACATGGACGCCTTCAAGTTCTATGACTCGTGAGCGCCTGATGCTACCGGCGATACAAGGCGCAGTGGCGGCGACCTGGTTTAGCATCGAAGCCGTAGATCTATATCAACGTCGGATGGACGTGGCGCTAACACAGCTCAGTGTGCTTGACGCGGCATTGGGCCTCACAGCCTTTGCGGTGCGTTTCCCAGATCGTGCGAATGAAATCCTGGAGCGCGCGATAAATAGCTTGAACCGACTGGGGCACATTTCGGATAGTCTTGCATTTTCCGAAAGCATTCGGCGTTCAATGGAGTCCGCAGTGAACGCTCCAATGCAATGTGTCGAGTTCATTGCATCGTGGCAAGACGGCGTCGACGGCGGTCACCCGGCATCTCCTGTATCGCGGGAAAGCGAAATTGCTGCCCGGTTTGTGAAGATATTGTCGCGAGAGCACTTAGATTCTGCACTCTTAGTAAACGGGTATTTTCTGGCGATTATTGGGATCCGGATATTCTCAGCTGATGACCCTTGGATGTTCTATCCGGAACCGAACGCACTCAGACTTCCTCGTGACTTCGCAAGCGAACGGCAGGCGTTGTTACGTTCGGGTGACGGTTCGATCAAAGTGTCTTTCGAAGATGGGGCGACCCGTCACTGAGTCGTTCGAACGCAGACAAGGTGACGCTGGAAACGCTCTCACGAAAATCGGTTATGGGGTCGCGCAAACACCTACGCGCTGAACCGGTGGGAAGTGCTCCTACACTATCGCGATGACGGCCGGTTCGAAATGGACAATCTGCCAGTCGGGCGCGCGCTACTTGGCACATCGATCGGTCAACGCAGCTATTTTCACTTATTGGCGCGGATTCCGACGGCGAACGTGGCGCTTAGATCTACAGTCTCGTCGGCACCACACCACAGCTCAGTGGTAACCCGAAGCCTATCTGAGCTTGTGCTCGGACGCATTGCGGTCGATCCGAACAACCATGTCATAGAATTGCCGCGTGGCCGATGGCTGAGCAGTGAACTACTCACGCAAACGAAAGTGCATCTGCTGGAACAACGGCGCCGTGATGCCGTAATACCTCGATGCGGAAATTGCCGATTCGTTGGCCTCCGCCCCACTGTGAGTGCACTAGGGACACTCGTTTGCAGCGTGTTGCATCGTTACGTTCCGGTGCATGTCGATGCCGAACTGCTTGCTGACTCGGGTCCCGCACAAGCGCTCATCTCCATTGATTCAAGAGCGTATCGCCGTTGCCAGACGCAACGATCTCATAACACTCCTCATAGATAAGTACGTCGCACACGGTTATTCCCCCGTTCGAGAGCTTCCGTTATACCGCTCGCGGTGGATTATCAATACAGGACGTGCAGTACGCTCCTGAGCAGACTGCCGGTCGTCGTTTCGCATCTGGGCTGAGCTGCGGCGCGTCGCAGCATCTGCGAGTTCATGACTAATTCTCGGGATCTACCTGGTGCGGGGTCGTGGGGCGCTTCTTCGGTTCCCCGACTGCGAATCGGCCGCAATACCTCTTCGACGTGGGGGAATTTCATTGCACGGTTGACTGATTGCCGCTGCGACGTGAGGGGCGCTGATGTTGAGGTGTGTCGTCAACAAAAATCAATTTTGTATAAATGAGCCTGTCTCGACTCTTTTACGATTGCATTGTCAGGCGCCAGTGTCGCTGACCGATGACCGACCGTGTCGTTTGGTAGCGGCGCCCAGGAATCGAACGCGTCCCGAATACGACTCTTAACTTGAAAGGGGCATCTCATGGCAAGGCAACTTACGGAAAAAAGCGCGCACGACTATGATGGATTTTCGCCGGCGACCCGGGCTTTGCATATTGACAAACATCTTGAACCGGGAACTGGTGTTGCGCCTGCAATTATGCAGTCGGTCACTTACGTGTCTGAAGACGGCCCCGACTTCGCGCTGAAAGCAACCGAGCCCCATAACGATGTCTTTTATGCTCGGCACGGCAACCAAACTGCATCTCGAGCCGCCATGATTGTTGCAGACATGGAAGGAAAGGAAGCGGGAATGATGTTCGCTTCGGGCATGGCGGCGATCTCGACTACGCTGTTTGCGTTCCTGAAAAAGGGCGATCACATCGTGGCGCAGAAGAGTCATTACATTGGCACCACCACGCTGACGAATGAGACGTTTGCGCAATACGGTATAGATGTCACACTGGTCGATCAGACGGACACTAACGCTTTCGAGAAAGCGATTCGCCCAAACACGAAAGCCTTCATGCTCGAAACACCAGTTAATCCGACAATGCATGTGACGGATCTGAAGGCCGTGAGTGATGTCGCGAAGAAGCATCGAATCATCACGGTAGTGGACAACACGTTCGCCACTCCCTTTAATCAACGGCCTGGCGATCTCGGTGTCGATATTATTGCTCACAGCGCGACGAAATACATGGGTGGTCATCACGACCTGCTCGCGGGGGTTGTCGTTGGTTCGAAGCAACACCTCGACGTCATCTGGGACATGAATATGACTTTTGGCGGAGTGATCGCCCCGTTCACTTCGTGGCTCGTGTTGCGTGGCTTGCGTACGATGAAACTGCGGGTCGAGCAAGCCAATCGTAACGGGTTGGCGATTGCCAAATTTCTTGAAGGAAACGCGAAGGTCGGCAACGTTTACTATCCGGGACTCGAATCGCATCCGCAATACTCGCTTGCGCGGCAGCAGATGAAAGGTTTTGGGGGCTTGCTGACCTTCGAGTTGAAAGGCGGCTACGAGGCCGGTCAACGCTTCATCAAGGCGCTTCGAATTCCGTTTTATGCGGCTAGCCTTGGCGGTATTGATTCATTGGTCATTCAGCCATCGGCGCTTTGGGCTGGGCGCCTATCCGAGGAACTTGTCGCGAAACAGGGCGTCGACCCCGGGCTGATCCGCTTTTCTGCTGGTATAGAGGAAACGGAAGACCTTCTGTCCGACATTGCTCAGGCATTGGAGAGAGTTTGATGGTCGCGAGCCGAATTGACCTCCTGACACGTTCGGGAATTCGCCGGGTTATGAGTATCGCTGCGCTTGCTGAGGCGGCTGGGAGGAAAGTAATACACCTCGAAGTGGGCCAACCGGACTTCCCCACGCCAGTTCACATTCAGGAAGCTGCTGCCCGTGCAGTCATGAACGGAAAGACTGGATACACGGCCTGTCCGGGCATCACCGAGTTGCGTGAGGCGGTCGCGCGACGCATTTCCGGTCGCACGGGGACGGAGATCGCTGCGAAAGAAGTTCTGGTGACCACAGGCGCTGTCAATGCGATCTATCTAGCGTTCGCATCGCTTCTCGAACCGGGAGACGAGGTTCTTGTGCCGGATCCTGGCTGGCCGAACTACCATAGTTGTGTTGTTATGTCCGGCGCAAAGTCGGTGAGCTATCCGCTTGTGGCGAATCGAGGATATGAGCCGGATTTCGGGGCGCTCGAAGCACTGGTGACCCCGAAAACCCGCGTTATCTTTGTTAACACGCCGGGCAATCCGACGGGCGTTGCGTGGTCGAGAGCGACGTTGCAACGAATCGCCCAATTTGCTGAAAGGCATGGATTGTTCATCCTCTCTGACGAGGTGTACGAAGACATGGTCTTTGAGGGGCGGCACATAAGTATGCTCGAGGTCGCACCAAAGGAGCGGGTTCTCCTGGTCTCCGGAGTATCGAAGAGCTATTCGATGACGGGCTGGCGAATTGGGTGGATGGTCGCGTCGGTGGAGATCGTTGAAGCGGCTGCTGCTCTTGTTGAGCCTACAACTTCTTGTCCTCCTTCTCCATCGCAGTATGCTGCGCTTGCGGCACTTGACGGACCGCAGGACGAAGTTGATCTGATGCGTCGAACTTATCGCGATCGCATGCTCGCCGTCCAGAAGCCGTTAATGGATGCAGGGATCTTGCTCGCGGAGCCTAGCGGCGGATTTTTTGCGATGGTTGACATCTCACGATCCGGAATGAAATCTGACGATTTCGTTGAGGCATTGCTGTCGGAGAAGGGAGTGGCGGTGGCCCCTGGTGCAACATTCGGTAGGTCGTCGGACCGTAGTATTCGTATTTCGTGCGCAACACGTCTCGAAGACCTTGAGGTTGGTGTTAAGTCCATCATTGATTTTATTCAAGAGAAGGAACAGTCGTCGTAACAAGGACGTACTGAGTCGCTGGTCGTCACAAGCGTAGCGCGACGCCCGTAGGCAGTCGACATTCAAAGCGAGTGTCTTTCGCCGGTCGTACGGATGGGTACGGCCGGATTTTTCCATTGTTGCCTGTAACGTGCGGTCTATTTACAGGAGACAAAACCGATCCAAGCCAATTGGAATGGAATTGCTTGCAGAACTGAGGGCAATGTGAGCCGATGTGCCATTCCAGCTTCGGATTTCTCTTGCTGGCAAGTCGGGAGTCGATGGGTGTCCGAGATTGGTAGCCGTGCCACTTCGATTTGCTTGCTATTGATAGACAATAGGAAATATCTAGGCGCGATGCGCCTAGCAAATTGCTTTAGCGCAGCATTGCGCATGCGCAATGAATCAGATCGGGTCTGGATGTGTGCAATACGGTAGCTGGTCATTGGCGAAGTCCGTAGTCTACGCGAGCAATCCTTAAACAATTTTCGGTAAGTCGATGCAGAAGGTGCGACACGCGCCGCTGACAGTCGCCGGTAGAGCCGTCCGATGTGCACTCTGGCCACGCTTGATGTAATAATAATGTAATATATTCGTGTATCTACCAGGACTACGCGCTTAATCACAGCACCGACCGAAGGTAATCGCATTGACACACTTCTGTCTTCGTGCGACCAACAGATAGCGACGACCAGGCGGACCGCCGGATCCGAATGCGTGAGCAATCGCGCCACGCCTGTGCTTCGCACCCGACGAGGAGGTTGCCGTGGCGAGTCGCTTACGCGGTCTCTGACCCAGCAGCTTCGTCGGATCAATTTTTAGCAATTTTATCCAAAAATGATGCTGCAACTTGAGCGATCATCGCTCGACCCGACGCACCGGGGTGTTGTTCAGCGGTTGGCGACGGAATGTATGGGGATCGGGTGCCCTTAGGTTGCGATGATCCGTGGTGGTAGGCTCATCCACAATCCGAGTTGTCGCTGGAATTTTTGATCGATGGACGGTAGTCGAAGATACCGGTCGTGGGATTCAGATGAATATGGATTGCAGCGTTTGATGGTGTACGCGGGAATAGTTGCAACCCAACTTGGAGAGTTTTGGATATGAAGAAGGTTGGATTGGTTGGATGGCGGGGCATGGTCGGATCGGTCCTCCTCAAGCGGATGCGCGAGGAAAACGACTTTGGAACGTTTGAAGCTTACTACTTCAGCACATCCGCTGTGGGCCAGCCATACCGTGACTTCCGTGGTCAAGGGCATGTCCTTCTCGATGCGAATTCGATTGAGCAACTGGCCGAGATGGACATTGTGGTGACCTGCCAAGGCGGCTCGTACACTCAGGCTGTCTATTCTAAATTGCGCGATTCCGGCTGGGATGGGTATTGGGTCGATGCTGCATCTGCGAAACGCATGGATGACGACTCGATCATCGTTCTGGACCCAGTCAATCGCCTTCAGATTGAAGCGGCGATTGCATCGGGTGTTCGCAATTATATCGGCGGGAATTGTTCGATCACGCTTTCGCTCGTAGGTCTCGCTGGATTGTTCAGGGCTGAACTGGTTGAATGGATGTCCGTCATGACCTATCAGGCTGCTTCTGGCGCGGGGGCGGCACACGTGCGAGAACTGCTGCAGCAGATGTCGGCGCTCTCCGACCGTACTCGGGAGGTACTTCGCGACCCGACGACGCCAACTATCGATGTCCTTGACAAGGCGCGGCAGGCATGGGCAGACAGCGATTTCCCGACAGCAGAGTTCGGCGCTCCACTTGCCGGAAGTATCATTCCCTGGATCGACAGCGACCTGGGAAATGGAGTCAGCAGGGAGGAGTGGAAGGGGGAGGTTGAAACCAACAAAATACTAGGGCTTGCGCCTGGCAGCATTCGGGTCGACGGGCTTTGCGTGCGGGTCGCGGCTCTTCAGAGCCATTCTGCAGCCATCACGTTCAAGCTCAAAGAGAGTAGGGATATCGAGGAACTCGAAGCTTTGATTTCCGGTGCGCACGAATGGGTTGAGTATGTGCCAAATAGTAAGTCGGAATCGGTCGGGCGTCTGACGCCTGCCGCTGTAAGCGGATCCCTGAAGGTTGCCGTCGGTCGCCTCCGAAAAATGGGAATCGACCAAAACGTCTATACCGTTCTAACGACTGGGGATCAGCTGCTCTGGGGGGCTGCGGAGCCTATTCGTCGTGTGCTGACGATTCTTCTTGCTACTGCGTGATCGATCCGAGGTCTTTTCTAGTACTTTATCAAGGTAGCTATCGGAATGGCGTCGAGGTCATTGGGCCGCGCGTCAATACCTCGCGTTCTCGAAAATAAGCTCTTCTGTTTGTGCAGCAACGGTCGATGCAGACGACGATCTCTTTCAGTGGCGACGTCGATCGCGTCGGTCGAGCGCCGGCAATTCTCCTGATTGTAGCTTCGGTCGATCTGCACGCTTCGAGGTCTTTTAGTGGACGCCTGTCTGCCGCCAATCGGAGGGATGGCATCACCCGGTGCAGGACGCCGCGGGACTTGGTGACCGTTGCGCCAACGAAGACTAACTGGAGTGCGACATATGCTGCGCTTCGGTAATGATGTAGCGCGGAAAACCGAATCTCTGCTTTTCCCTGCCAGGAGATCGAGGGCGTGATGACCGCCTCGCACTGGAACACGGATCACCGTACCAGCGCGTGGCAGACGTTCAGTCAACCTCTGCCCGCGACGGCCGAGGACGTCCGCCCCACCATCATGCACACTCCATCCCCGTCGCGATGCGTACTTGACTACACCGATGGTCGACGTGTAAGCCGGGTTCATCCTAATCAGTTCGACACCTGCGCGAAAGCACTTCGCCGTGAGCAGTTGCAGGTATTTCGCGTAGAGCAGTCCCGAGAACATGCGAGCTCCATTCGGGCTGAGTTGCACGATGGCTTTCTTCCCCGCCGTGAAAATCCAGATCCTCGGTGACAACACTGGGCCGCCAGATCGTCGTCGAAGCCGCACAGCATGGTGAGTTCGGCGAGTGGTTCGTCGGCCAGCCGAAGTGAGCGCAGCGTATGCGGCATTGAGCGCGCGGCTTCAGCAATGATGGCGGCATCGCGAGCATCAGTCTTGGCTTCACCGGCGTGCAGGTCGGCGATGCGGCGCATAGCCAGACCCGGTAGATATGCGACCAGAACACCTTCATCACGGGCGACTGCCACGGGCAACGCGCCGATGGTGGCGGGTTGATCGACGACGAACAGGAGCCGGCCGTGCGTCTTGAGTTCGGTAATGAGAGCGCGCAGCTCGGCCTCATCGTTGGGCAGCGCGTTGTTGTAAAGGCGCTTTCCGCGCCGATCGAGGGCGACGGCGTGATGGTGGTCTTTGCCGACATCGACGCCGACGAATACATCGACAAAGCTATGTTGTTGGTTCTCTTGCATCGAAGGCTTTGCAGGTTGAACGGTTTGGCCTGCAACATCGGTGGCAAGTCTCGGCATCCACGTTACGGACGACCTCAAGATATCCTGGCCGAGCCCCTATTAGCGATCACCAGCCACCCACCAGGCCCGGTGACAACACCCCCCGGATCATGACTGCGACTGGGGGCGAGAATCATGCCGGGCCTAGCTGGCCAAATCCTCGATTGTCGAGGAATGAAGATAGTAACGGGGGCGGACAGAGAGCTTGTGTGCAATAGCCTAGACTAAATCTGACAGTGGTCGGTTTCTCGTGCCGTTGCGCGTGAGCGCGGAGGACGTAGTCCGAAGCGGCAACGCGCGCGGTGAACCGCAAGGAGTCCGCCATGACTCAGGAACAGAAAGTCATCCGCGCCAAGGTCGGCATGCTCGAACTGGTGCGGCAACTGGGCAATGTCAGTCAGGCCTGCCGGGTAATGGGCTATTCCCGCGACAGCTTCTACCGCTTCAAGGAACTGTACGACAAGGGCGGTGAAGCGGCCCTGCAGGAAATTTCCCACCACCGCCCGCTGCTAAAAAACCGCGTGGATCCCCAGGTCGAGGCCGCGGTGATCGAACTGGCCCTGGAACTGCCCGCTTACGGCCAGATCCGTATCGCCAACGAGGTGCTCAAACGCCACGCCCTCAGCGTCTCGCCACAGGGAGTGCGTAGCATCTGGCTGCGCCATGATCTTGAGACCATGAACAAGCGCCTGAAGGCGCTGGAAGCGAAGTCCGCCCAGGAAGGGCTGGTGCTGACCGAATCGCAGCTCACCGCGCTGGAGCGGGCCAAGCTGGAAAAGGAAACGCATGGCGAATTCGAATCTGAATGCCCCGGCTACTGCGGCGCCCAGGATACCTTTTATGTGGGCACCCTCAAGGGCGTCGGCCGCGTCTATCAGCAAACCTTCGTCGACACTTACTCGAAGGTGGCGTTTGCCAAACTCTACGACCGCAAGACCCCGCTGCCGGCAGCCGACCTGCTCAATGATCGCGTCGTGCCGTTCTTCGACGGCTACGGTATTTCGCTTGCTCGCGTTCTGACTGACCGGGGTATCGAGTACTGCGGAAACCCCGAGCATCACGAATATGAGCTCTATCTGGCCGTGGAGAACATTGATCACACCCGTACCAAAGCTCGTTCTCCACAGACCAACGGCATCGTCGAGCGACTTCACAAGACCATGCTCAACGAGTTCTATCGCATCGTGTTCCGCAGGAAGATCTACGACTCGATCGCCGCCCTGCAGACCGATCTCGACGCATGGCTTGACCAGTACAACAATGAGCGCGAACATCAAGGGCGCTGGTGCTACGGCAAAACGCCTATGCGTACCTTCCTCGACTCACTCGAACTCGCCAGGGAGAAACTGCTTCCTCACTGAATCGCCTTCCTTCATTCGTTTCCCCGACTACCTGTCAGGTCCGGTCCAGGCTAATACAGCTTGTGACATCGCGGCGCGCGAATTGACTCCGTCTGCGTGCTGCAAGCCGTCATATCCGCTCCCTCACCGCTTCGACATTTCTGCGATAAACCACAGTTTTATCGCGATGACGTTCGGTGACGGGTCTGCAGCTTTTGGGTGGGCGAGATAGTATCCCGTGGGTAGTTGCAATGGCAAGTCAAACAGCTCCATCAATGCGCCGGACGCTAACTCTTCGGCGACGAGTAATTCGCTTGTCAGGACTATTCCTTGACTTCTCACTGCGGCTTCTACAGCCATTAGCGATTGATCGAACTGGATTCCCGGAATCGACTTGATCTGGCTCCGCGACAGAAAGCTGTTTTCCAGCAACCAACTTTCCCAGTGCGGATGCAGGGTGTTGTGCAGAAGGGTTGCGCGGACAATGTCAGCCGGCAATCCTAAATCAAGGCGTTTCGCATATTCAGGGCTACAGTAAAGTCTCGCCGCATCCCGAAAAATGAGCGTCAAATCCAAACCGCTGTTGTCGCCGTCGAAGTAGCGTACGGCGAGGTCCACCGCATCAAGATCAAAATCAATAAAAGAGGTCGAGGTCGAGAGATTTAGCGAGATATCCGGATGCGCATTCAAGAACGCCGTCATCCTTGGTGCAAACCATTTGGCGGCGAAGCTCGGTGGCATCGACAAGCGAAGTCCCCGATGCTGATTCTCCCGCATCTGCCTGCTCGCCTGGATGATCGTTGCAAGCGCGGGCTGCACCTGCGTGTAATAAGTTCGGCCCTCGGGCGTCGGTACGATCTGGCGTACCTGACGGACAAACAGAGGCACCCCAAGCCACTCCTCAAGCTTTTGGATCTGCTGGCCCACCGCCCCGGGGGTGACATTCAGTTCATCGGCAGCCGAAGAAAAACTGCCATGGCGCATCGCCGCTTCGAATGCGACAACGGCCCGTAAGGGTGGAGTTGGGCTCATAAACGAGTTTTTCTATGCTATAGCCAAGTTTATATCGTTTGTCGTGTGAGCGGCCACTGTGGAAAATACTGACAAACATCGTTTTTAGTTGAGATCGATCACGAATCCTGCAAGCGTTGCTTTCGGGCTCCTGGGTTTTATCTGGGGCACTAATTTCCTGTTCATGCGTTGGGCCAGCGAGTTCATCTCGCCGTCCCAGATCGTTTTCCTTCGCGTGTTGTTTGGATTTGTGCCCATACTGGCATACGCGCTCCTTCGCGGGGCGCTGTCCTGGAAGCAGCTCAGGCACGCTCACCACTTCTTCGTGATGTCCCTTCTTGCGACGACTATTTACTACTACTCTTTCGCAAAGGGCGCATCACTATTGCCGTCAGGAATCGCCGGGATGCTGAGCGGCGCAATTCCGCTGGTATCGTTTGTCTGTGCGTGGCTTGTGTTGCGATCTGAGCGACCGACTGGACGCATGATCGCAGGTCTTGCGAGCGGGCTTATTGGAATCTGTCTCATCGCACGCCCTTGGGCCGGAACATCATACGGTGTCAACCCTGAAGGGGTCATGTACATGATGATTGGCTGTCTGAGCGTCGGATGTTCGTTCGTCTACGCAAGGCGCTTCCTCGCAAAACTCGACCTGTCTCCTTTGGCTCTATCCACCTGGCAGATTGGGTTTGCTCTCGTAACGATTGGCTTGACTACCCATTTCGAAGGAATGTCAGCGTTAACGCAAAGCCTGCATGCGACACTTGGGCTGGCGATCGGACTTGGGTTGACCGGGACAGGGGTGGCCTACATGCTTTACTACTACATCGTTCAGAAGCTTGGCGCGCTGACTGCGTCCAGTGTTACCTACTTGCCGCCTGTCGTCGCCAGCCTTATCGGCGTAGGTTTCGCTGATGAGCCGCTTCATGTGGTCAACTGCATTGCAATGCTCTGCATCTTGGGCGGAGTTTTTCTTCTCCAGTCACGCAAGCCTCGTATGCAAGGTGCCCGGATTCTAAAGACCTGTTGCTGGATTCTTGAGCGTACGATTTGCACGCACCGCTGAGTCGTAGCGGGTCCATCTACGCGTTGAAGGCAACGAGTCAACGATACCGAACTCACGTCACTAATCCAGCGGCGTGAGTTTGTCACATATTAGACGCCCCGGCAGACGTCCGGCGAACCGTGCGGCTCGTTTATTCGAGTCCTTCGAGAATGCGGAAGTCGCGGTCAGCGGCACCCTCAATCACGGCCAGAGCTTTGCGATATGTCGGACTTTCATAGAGTCCCACAGCGGTTTCAAGACTTTCGAACTCTACAACTATAGTACGCTGGGAATCTCCGATGTCTTCCCGGGTTGCTGCGGGGCCGCGGACTAGGAACTGACCGCCTGCCGCCTGTACAGCGGGACCCGCGATTGAAGAGTAAGCGGCAAGCTTCTCAGCATCGTAGATCTTGTGATGCGCGATAACCCAATAGCTTTTTTTAGAAATAAATTGCGTCTCCTATTCCTTTGGGGCGTACTGCATTTCGCCATTGCCGAATGACCAGTCTTCGCGCGCGACGTCAACAAGGCTGATCCAGATATCCTCCTTGCGCAGGCCGGTCTTCGCGTGGATGCCATCTGCGATTGCCTTGTAGAACGCCTTCTTGACGTCGATGGTTCGACCAGAATTCCATGTGACCTGAATGAAGACGATGTTCGACGTGTAGTCGATGCCGAGATACCCCTCAGTCAGATAGACCAGTTCATCAGCCGAATGGCGGGAGATGATCTGGAACTTGTCGTTTTTCGGAACGTGGGAGAGGCTGACCATCGCCTCATACACGGTATCACTGACAGATTTGACGACTTCAGGCTTCGGGTTTTTCGAGATATTGATAAACGGTGTTTGGGCGGATCACGTCCTCGCGTCACTAATCAATCCAGCGGACGTTTGATCTTGTCAACACGGCGCCATGCCACGCTTACGGTGTAAGCGCAATCCTTGTGACTCCAGCGGAGGCGCGACGCGACGTGCCGTCGTTTGCAGCGCAGACGCAGCCGATGGTGCTGACATCGATGATACGGTCGTCATGATCACCCAAGAGGATATCGCCTGCTGAATGTTTGCGGATTAGGGCTCCGTGACTTTCCTTAGATCGTTAAAATTTGGCTCGGCGCGCTCGATACAACAGGTTGATTGTTTGATGCAACCGTGAACGTGGAGGTGGCGCCAAGGAGGGTATGAGCCTGTTCAGCCATGGAATGAGCTGCTGCTGCCGCCTGCTCCACGAGAGCGGCATTCTGCTGGGTCACCTGATCCATCTGGGAGACCGCTTGGTTCACCTGCTCAATGTCAACGCGTTGCTCTTCAGACGCACGTGATATTTCTGTCACCAAGGTTGCGACTTCTTCGACGGAGGCGATCGTCTCGTTAATCGTCGCACTCGTCTTCTCCGCTGCCGTTGTGCCGTTGGAAACTTTTTCAACCGATTCGAGGATAAGCGTCTTTATCTCTTTCGCTGCAGAGGCGCTTCGCTGGGCTAGTGTACGTACCTCTGCTGCGACGACAGCAAACCCCCGCCCCTGCTCACCGGCTCGGGCTGCTTCAACGGCAGCGTTGAGCGCCAAGATATTCGTTTGGAAGGCGATGCCCTCGATTGTGGCGATGATTTCAGACATTTTCGCCGAGGACTGGTGTATCTCACGCATGGTACTTACCATCTCGTGCACCGAATGTCCCCCGACGCGAGCGATATCGGAAGCCGTTCCTGCAAATTGCGAAGCTTTTTTTGCGTTCTCGGCGTTGCGCTGGACCTTCGACGTCAAATCATGCATGCTCGAGGCAGTTTCCTGTAGAGAGGCCGCCTGTTCCTCAGTACGCTGGGAGAGATCGGTATTGCCTTGGGCGATTTCGGACGCTGCGACCGAGATTGATTGGCTCGACGCTTTGATGCCGCGGACAATCGACGACAGCTGTTCGCGCATCTTGTTTAATGAAAATGAGAGGCTCGTATGATCGCCGTCCTTCAGAGTGATGCTTGCAAGGAGGTTCCCAGCTGAGATCTCCCCGGCGAACCGTACCGCATCCTGTGGTTCACTCCCCAGTTGTCTAGAAAGTGCACGAGCTATTAACGTACCTAAGACTGCAGCGAAGATAACTGCTGTGAAGATCAGGACGATTACAATGATCACGGCACGCGTGTGATCGGAGGCGGCTCGCATTCCATCCTCAGCTGCAGCGGAGACGGTTGAGTCAACGAGGATTCCGATGTCTTTTTCAATGTCAGTGCGCAATGCAAGTCCCTCAAACCGCATCATATCGATTGCGTCGGATGTCTTACCGGCGGACTTGAGCTCTCTGAGCTTCCGGGTTCCCTCTTGATACTGGCGGAACTTTACGAGGAGATCCTCGTAAGCCCTAGCCTGGGCCGCAGTAGCCGGCAGCTGTCCGTAACTTCTTGCAGCTGAATAGAAGTCACCGACTGCGGCGTCAATTCCGGCATTAAATTTCACGATTTCTTCGGGTGCTGTCGATACCAGCATCCGATACTCGTTCAGCCGCGTATCTCGCATTGCAGAAAGCATTGTGAGTCCATATCGAACGGATGGGAGCCGAACGGCACGGACCACTTCTGACTGTGCGTTCTCTTTCCCAACCTCGATGAGGCCCGCTATCCCAACCATGAAAAGAAATGCGATTACGATGCTAAACGCCAAGATGAGCTTGGTCGCGACCTTTAAATTTTTACGATGGACATCCATCCTCCTTCCGGAACACAAACGTTGATGCAAAGATGCATATACATCCGTTTACGGCGAACCGTGCGCTCACTTTAGGGGGGGGCGGCGATACTTGACCTTTTCGAGAAGTGCTCCCGGCGTCCAAGGACACGGATTGTTGAAAGCCGCTCCACCTCTGGAATGTTACGTGGTGGGACTTGCACGGCGACGGAAGGTGCTACGTGCCCTGGCAGGCGGTCCTCGGGGGAAATGTGTCGGACGAGGCCGGCGCGCATATCGGGGCCATGCTTGGTCAAGGTAAAATGCGCGGACTTGATGTCTAACGATGGTCGATTTTTTGGAGAAGGTCACGCCGCGCGCTTCACGCGAAGAAATGGAGGCCCACAACGCAAGTATCCGCAAGGAGTCGGTTCGACTCTTCAAGGAGAGGGGTTTTAATGGCGTGTCTGTGGCTGAGATTATGTCTGGGGCGGGCCTTACCCACGGGGCTTTTTAGGCCATTTCAGTTCAAAGGACGAACTCGCGGAGGTTGCATGCGGGCAGGCTGGTTGGTTGGAGGCTCGCGCCGCTATACATCATCGTTGGTTGTGCGTTGGCGGGCATTGTCGAGTCAGTGTGTCGATAATCCATTTCCAGGCTTTTTGGCCCCTCTCCACTTCTTATACTAGCTGCGAGCTTTTGACTTCTATCCACGTGTTCGGCGTCTGATGATCCTGCGAAGCCTCCCTAATCAACACTGTTTCTCAATGCGTCTGTACATGGTTCATGATGACGATGACCAATTCGCATCTCGGCGGCTAACATTGAGCTTACATTGTTGCGGTGTCGTGCGATAATGATTTACAGAAGTCGGCGCATAGGGTTTCAGCGCCTTGGCGACGGATTGAGGCGTTGATTGAGGCCTCGCATTCTTAAGTTGGGGGTATTTTGAAACGCAAGAGTCTTTCGAGTATGGATTGCCCGGTCGCCTTGGCGCTAGATCAGGTAGGTGAGTGGTGGAGCTTATTGATACTGCGAGATGCCTTGCAGGGCTCGACGAGGTTTGAGCAATTTCGAGAGAGTCTCGATATTTCGCCGACTATGCTCACCCGTAGATTGAGCGATCTGATCGAGGTTGGTCTTTTGAAAAAGACGTCTGGATCAGGAGGTTCCAGTCGAGATGAGTATCGTGTCACGGACAAAAGCCGCGACTTATGCCCAGTCCTTATTATGCTTTTTGCTTGGGGGCGGCGCCACGTTAAAAGGAAAGGGTGGGGTGTTGACCTGATTGATTTGCAGACTGGGCGCATGGTTGATCCAATAGTGATAGACGGGAAGACCGGTTTGCCCATTAACCGTAAAACACATGCCTTTGTGTCGGGGCCGCACGCGACGGCGTCCACCCTGAAACGGCTTGGACCACGGCAAGACAATGAGCCGAAACAGCAAGCTGGATCATAGGTTCGAGTCCCGGGTGGAGGGAGGCCTAAGCCGTCGTTAAAAACTGCTTCGTATCTGTTCAGCCATCGCGCGATGGCAAGGGTTTACTGACGCGCTCATTGGCTAGTATGCATACTATGCCGGCAGGCTGCGGAGAGCTTGTCCGCTAGATTCGAACCAGATCAGATACTCGCTTTGCGCGGAAGTAGGAGGCAGATGAGTGAGACCGGTCGCACCCTTCGGGGGCGTGAGGACTCAGAGTTGCAAGCGGCTATTACTGGGACCTTACTGCGTCGCTGTTAAGCAGCTTTCTGTCAGTACACCGTTGACGCCCTATGTCTTGAAAATCTCCACAGTCTCCCGAAGTGCACTGGCCTGGTATTCGAGCGACTTGGCCGCTGCAGCAGCTTCTTCCACTAGTGCTGCATTCTGCTGCGTCACTTCGTCCATCTGTGCGACCGCCTTTCCTACCTGCTCAATACCCGCGCTTTGCTCGTGCGATGCTGCCGCAATTTCTCCCATGATGTCTGTGACTCTTTGTACAGACCGGCTTATTGCGGTCATCGTAGTGCCCGCGTCGTTGACCAAGTCTGATCCTGTTCGAACCCTTTCGACCGACGCCTCGATAAGTTCCTTGATTTCC
>BBSL01000232.1 GCA_001319865.1 Burkholderia sp. E7m39
GTGCTAATGTACGAACCTCACCTGCAACTACGGCAAAGCCGCGCCCTCCTCACCGGCTCGAGCGGCTTCGACCGCAGCGTTAAGCGCGAGAATGTTAGTTTGAAACGCGATACTCTCGATGATTGAAATGATATCCGCGATCTTCGCGGAACTGTCGCTTATTCCGGTCATTGTCGTCACGACCTGTTCGACAACTTGGCTTCCCTTGTCGGCAACTTCTGACGCATTTTGCGCGAGCTGACTCGCTTGGCGTGCGTTTTCGGCGTTCTGCCTTACAACGCTCGTAATTTGCTCCATGCTTGCCGCTGTCTCCTGTAGGGCGGCGGCCTGTTCTTCCGTGCGACTCGATAGATCTATGTTGCCCGAGGCGATCTCTTTTGTCGCCTGCACGATAGTCTCGCTGCCGGAGAGAACAGAATGCACCGTCTTGAGCAAACTTTGCCTCATGGTTGCCAAGCCGCCGAGCAACTGACCCATTTCATCGTTGGAGGTGATCATAACTTCATTACGGAGATCTCCCGAGGCTATAGCATCGAAGTGGGAAAGTGCGCTCTCCAGAGGTCTGGTTATCTTTTGCCGCAAAGACCACCATGAGAATGCAGCGGCTACCATGCCTACAATGATCGAAGCTATATTTAGGATGCGGAAGAGTGAAAATTCGGCTTGGTCCTGCTCGTAAGCAGCTTTTGCATCATCAATCTGACGTTGCCTTAATTGCTCGCCGCGCGATTCCAGCTTTGCGTAAGCATACTGAAGGTCATTGGTAATATCGCGTATGTTGTGATTGTCGCCCGCATGCAGAGCAACGAACCCCGCATCGAGTACTTTCTGGAGAGATAATCGTTCGCTGTCGAAAGAAACTGCCAGTTCTTTCTCAGCGCTCGACATAGGCAGTGCGACAAACGCACGCCAAGCCTTATCGGACTTTTCGCGCATCGCAGTTGCTCGATGCACAGCCTCTTCCGCTTCGGGGGATCCCGCGTCGAGCACGGCGCGGTCGAAGGCGAGACGCTCACGGGCGATGTACGTGGCAATGTCGCCGACGTCAATAGCACTTGGCAAACTCTCGGCGTACAGATTGTAGCTTGTGTTGTCGGCGTGATGCATACCAACGAGACCTGTGCATCCTATCTCAACCAAGAGGATGCCTAAAAATCCCATCACCAGCCCAAGTCTTCCTTTTATTGACGAAAACATTTCGCCCTCAACATTCGCATCGCAGTTGCGCTGTAGCAGCAGCGATGTTCAACCTGCTAAGCGGGCTTTCGGAAATACGGCGGCCACTATATTTATCGACCTCTATACGCTTTTCTTTAGCGACCTTCAAGGTCTGGCAAATTTAACAATCTATCTTACATCGGGCGACAATAGCGCGATATGTGTCCTCGATAGCTCGGGTATCATCGTCAAGATGTTTGATGAAACGGCTGTCATAGGTCACCCCCGGAACACAAGAGTAAATGCGTATTCGGAGAAATGAGTCTATCTTCTGAAGCTTGGCCAACCCCCAACTACGAAGCTTCGAAAGGGAATCCGAGTTAGATGGAACTCAAGCGCGCAGTTTTAGCTGGGTGCGATTATGCCCGAAGTGGGGAACGGATGTCTTCGAGCCCACCTTTTCCTCAGGGAGTACGCCACGGGGCGGCAAACCCGGAAGATTACGACCTCAGGTAGCTGTGCCGACTGATTGCGGAAGTGTTCCTCATCCTAATTGTGGCATGTGTGCGGTTGTCTTTGAGTGCTGTCGTAAAGGTCGAATCGCGATCGCAACATACCACGCTCCACCGTCCCAATCGACACGTCATCCCCATCACCGAAGACACTCTCGTCTCCTGTTTGGCTCACGCGAAGTCGGTTAAATTGCCATGGACTGAGCGATAAACACGTCAACGGATATGCGGTCCATTAGAAAGCTTCCGATGAATGAGCTTATGTTCAATTGATGTGCGTGCATACCGCACTTATCTTCTTTATCGTGATATCCAATAGTAGCCGGTCTTCCATGGCCAACTGTTCACGATGATATTTGAGGAGCTCAGCGAGTCCTCGGGAGAGCCTCCGAAGGAGAAATAGGGAGTTCAAAGGCATCGGCCAGCTATGCATCAGATACGCCAAAGGAACAACTTCTCGTGCTTCGCACCATCTGTCGAAAAGTGAGATGCAGATATTATCGATTTCCATAAATTGACAAATATCAGCTTGGTCGGATACCGGAAATGCATCTGGGTCTATCTCTGATGGTTCGATCATATCGTACGAAAAACTTAGGAAGAACCCACTATCTAAAGAGCAGAATGTGGATATCATCGAAAATGACTACAAGGATCTAATTGTTAAAGTCGACACTGATGTGTATAAACACACTTACCGATATCAAAAAATACTCTTGCTATATGAAAGGTGGGTAAGCACAGAACCGATGCTAACCTATCAAAATTGACCACAATATCTCTTTTTTTGCGCATCGCGATTGCAACCTATCCTGGCATGATTGCATGAGACGTCTTGCTTGATGGCGAATTGATCGACCTACGTTGTCGATCAATTAGTCGTTATCCACGATCTCCCTAACTGACAACGCCTTGATGCACCTACTCCCGGCAGTCTGATGATGTTGATCGGAAGCAGAGGTGTCGACTGAGCGCTCGATCACACGTCTATTGGATGTATCCAATCGGCGTCAATCGTTTCGGCGCGCTCGGACGAACGCACAAAGCAATGCCGTAATAAGGGCGAGTGCTATATGTGTACCATATACTGCGTCAAAGCTAGCTCTCGTTGGGATGCCGTGTCCAAGGAGCATGACTACAATCGCTACACCGATGACCGCACCCATTTGGCGCGTTGCCTGATTTACTGCGCTTCCAACGGCATAATGCTCCACCGGTAAGCGGCTAACCGCAGCGCCTGCAAGCGACGGCATCACTAACCCAACGCTCGCCCCACTTATAAGCAGTCCCGGTAACCAATGACTACCATACTCGGGAGAGACACCCGGTATGAAATAGAACCATGTGCCAGTGACCGCATAGAGTAGAGAGCCACTGACGAGAAATCTGCGATAACCGTATCGTCCCGCCAGCCGTCCAGTTGCGATAGCAACGGGGATCACAGTCAGTGGGCCAGGGATGATTGCAAGTCCGGCATGCACTGAGTC
>BBSL01000233.1 GCA_001319865.1 Burkholderia sp. E7m39
TGTAAAAGAAGAAGGCGAAGAACATCATCGCGAATGCAATACCAAACGTTAGCGTTGCCAGATTCACGGCGGCGTACGTCGTATTCCCAAACAGGCTGAGTTCGATTAGGGGATCGGAAACTTTATTGGCCCAGACAACGAATATGAGCAAGCATCCCACGCTGAGTCCTGCTATTAAAGCGAGTTCGAGGTTAGTCCGCCCTGAGCCACGCAACTCCACGAGGAGCAGTGCCATCAACGCGACCGAGGCGATCAGCAACGCCATGCCGATCACGTCCACGCGGCGCCGTATCCCTGCGCTCGCCGTTGGCGCAAGCAGTCTGATGCCAAGCAGCAACGATATGGCACCAACGGGAACGTTGATAAGAAACGCCCAACGCCAACTGTAGGTCTGCGCAATATATGCGCCTAGGCTTGGTCCAACAGCTGCTGCGAAACCACCGACCGCGCCCCACATACTGACAGTCATTGCGCGTTGACTCGGCGGAAATGCTGCCAATACAAGTGAGAGTGACGCGGGTGTTAGGAGTGCTGCTCCGATAGCCTGACATACCCTGGCACCTACAAGCGTAGCTATGTCCGGTGACATGCCGCATGCGGCTGAAGCGCTAATGAATACGAGCACGCCCACGAGGAACACTCGTTTTCTCCCATGCGCATCGGCGAAGCCCCCCGCTGGGATAAGCATCGCCGCATACACGATCGTGTATGCGTTCAGGACCCACGACAAACTCGCGGGAGTGGCATACGTGAACGAGCGCCTGATTGACTCGAAGACCGAGTACAGCATGGTCGTGTCAAGGGAAACGAGAAAAACGGCGCCGCTCGCAATCCAGAATATGGGCCATGCAGCAGGAAGTGCATTGTCCTTGGCGTGCGGAGGATGGGTAGAGGTGGAGCTCACGGGATCGAATGATTTATGAAAGGTTAAGTTGGTTTTTTTGAAAATCGTGGATTCCCGTCATGGTAACTACTATGATAGTACCAATATTTCTGGTCTTATGTGCAGTGAGTCCTTAGGTTCGACATTGCCGCTGATAGCAAGATGAAAGGCGTAAGTGCATCCTGCAACCACGCAGGATGCACTGCACGTGGATCAGGCATCGGTACAGATGTCGAGGTCATGAACCTTCGGTCAGTCCCATTAACCTGGTGGAATGGAAAGACGTAGAGCCTAAGCAACGGATGTATCGGATGAAGGATGGTACTTCGACGCTCACTACCTGGATTGATGAACAAGCACGCGGCAGCAGCGCCGCTACTAGCTGCGTGAGATGTTCAACGCATTGAGCTCGATTGTGCGCGCGGGTGTGCCGTGGTGATTCTTTTCCGAATGATAAGGGGCGGCGGTCTGCCAGCAGACGCAGCGCTAGATTCGGGCAGGCGACTTCGAGGCCATGGTGTATCCAGTGACTTTGAATTTTTGCTTGGTTCTCAAGGTAAAGTTCCTGCGTGCCAGGTACCACCCGTCCCTTGGTTACGACCACCGACCGGATTAAGGAGATTCCGTTGAGCATTGCCCAAACGCTGAAACATTACACGTGTGACGGTCTGACTGAACGTCTTAAGGATCTTCTTAGCGAGGTCGGCCTTGACCGCGCCCCGCTTCCTTTGGAAAAGCTTGCACCGTTGGATCAATTTCACTCTGGCGGCCTTGCAGCGACAGTAGAACTTGCCAATGAGTTGCGACTCGTAGCGGAAGATCGCGTTCTTGACATCGGCTCCGGTCTGGGTGGCCCGTCACGTTACATCGCGGCTACCTACGGCTGCGCTGTCGAAGGGGTCGACCTTAGTCCGTCATTCGTTGAAGCGGCAAACTTTCTTGCAGAGAGGACTGCGTTATCCCAACGTGTTAAATATACATGCGCCGATGCGCTATCGGTTCCCTTCGATCCGGATACTTTCGACGTAATCTGGACACAGCATGTTGCGATGAATATCGCTGATCGTGCTGCGTTTTACGGCGAAGCATTCCGCCTACTTCGACCCAACGGACGCTTCGCAATGTTTGACGTCGTGGAAGTGTCTAACGAGCCTTTGCATTATCCGGTTCCGTGGGCGCGTGAATCCCGATCGAGCTTCCCGATAACCGCCAAGAAGACACGTGAGCTGCTCGAAAATCGGGGATTTCAGATCACGTCGTGGTCCGATCGGACCGAAGCAAGCCTTGCCTGGTTCGCGGAACGCGAAAAGTCACGCGCCTATGATTCGCGTGACCAGGCGCTAGGTCTGCAGTTCGTGATGGGGCCAGATTTCCCTCACATGGTCAAGACACTAGTCAAAAATCTCCGTGAAGGGCGCGTTGCGATCGTGCAGGCGATTGCTCAAAAGCCGTAATCACCGCCAAGAGCGCCGCCTGCTGCGTGTCCGCTTTCGGAGCGCGCACCGAATTCCCAGCGGCCATCGACGCTTTTCCGATTGCTAGCGCGTGCGAGAAATCACCGAGGAACGGCGACGCTCTGGTGCGCGCTACTGTACAGGGCGGGGCGGCTTTGCGTGGTGACGGATGTAAGCACTTCCGTTGAGACTTGATGGCATGACAAAAGCAAACAGCAAAGGCTACCCGACTGATGTGTCGCACGAAGAGTGTAACTTCGCGGCTCCCTATCCGAAAGATTTGAAAGATGTATTCAAGTGTATAACAGCGTGTTATCTCGGAGTCAACGATCACGCGTATTTTTCAGGGAGCAGTTGTAGACCGCGAGTGCATGAGGAAAAGAGCAGTGCGATATCGACGGCAGGTTCGTTTGTAACGTTCCGAAAGTGCTGGTGAACCTGCAAGCTAGCAGAAATGCCAACCCTTTTTCAGTAATGCCTGATGCCTTCAGCTGAAACAGGCAATGCAAAATAGGTGCATATACATTCGTTCGTCAAGCTGGACTACACTTCACGACATCTAGCTGGGAGCGAAGATGTCACCGTTGCTCCTCGAGGAGCGCTACTGGTTGAAATCAGATGGCGTTGCCGACCCGAAATTGATGAAGAAAGGATTCGAATCAGCATGAGGAATTTCCGCGCTCGATTGCTTATTGAGGTTGCGTTTGTTTTCGGATTTGCACTTCTTTTCGACCAGTCGGCAGTTGCTTCTGGCAGTGGTGGTGGGCAACCAGGACTTCACGTCGAAGAAGGTGTATCGGTGCGGGATCTGCAGGTCGCCGGCAATGAAACGCAGCGATTGCTATTTTACGGTCCTACCGTCGATTCACGTGGAGTGTTAATCATGTTCCCTGGAGGTACAGGAGAAGTCGGGATTGCACGCGATGGAAGTGTCCGACATGGTGAGAACTTCGTGGTTCGCACTCGTGGTCTCTGGGCACGACGCGGTTATGAGGTTGTTGTCGTCGACGCATTAGGTCAAAAATCCATGCGAGGCATACGAAGTTCTTCGTGGTATGCCGATGTTACGCGGCAAATAGTCGCGTACGTACATTCATTGAGCGGTGCAAATGTCTGGATCATGGGGACGAGTCAAGGCTCAATCGCTGCTATGCTCGCCGCCTCGACGGCGCGGCCGGGCATTGTCTCCGGCGTTGTTCTGACCGAACCTGTTTCGGTTCTGGGGCACTCAAAAGAGACGGTATTCGATGCCCATCCTGAAAACGTGGAGATACCGGCTCTGATCGTTGCAAACCGGAATGATGAATGCTGGGTGGCGCCTCCTGATCACGCCGAGGACATCGCAAAGGCTATGTCGCGAGCAGCGACAACAGTGCTTTTTATTGACGGCGGTACGTCCGCATCAGCAAACCCCTGTAGCTCACTTGCGCCACATGGCTACTGGGGAATGGATGAGAGGGTGGTAGAGCGCATCGATCGATGGATGCGCGAGACTCGAGGCACGTGAAATTCGAAGAAATGCATCTCGCGAAGTTTGGAGGGGGGACTTCTGACGCACCCAGTAGGCTTGACGACCGACCCTCGGTTACGCCACGACTGATTCGCGTCTCGGCCTTGCTACTTGGATCTCCCAAATTTCCATCGCTGGACTGATTGTGCAGTGAATGCCGTAGGTTGAATCCGCATTGGTGAGACGTTGGATCTCCCGGTTCACGCTTGATTGGTCAACCCAGCGGGGGATTCACATGAAGCGTGCCGAAGGTAAGGTGCGCAAGCCGGTTCGCCACCAGGCGCCAGTCGCTGAGCGGAGCGAAACGAACATGGCCGCGCTACATGCATTCGGCCGGGTCGACTTGGTGCCGGTGCTCGGCACGAACGACGTGGTGAATCCAGCGGCGAAGAACGATCCGAAGTCGCCGATTGCGGGCATGCCGATCATCTAGGCAAGGTGCCGAGATCGTCAACAAGCGCTCGATGGCGGCGGGTTACGCCGGTCTAGGCAACGACCTGTTCTATATGGACAAGACGATGATGGTGTTCGGCGATGCGAGGAACGTGATCGAGGAAATGGCGAAGACGGGGGCCTGAGCGGTTGAACGGCACTCCCCTGGATACGCGGTCGCGCAGTGCGGTTTTGATAACGTAGTGGTTGTTCGCGCCATTTCCTGCTGCGAAGGTTTGTCGATGAACATACTTTTGAAATTCTGTTGACGGCGGGCTTCACATGTGACGGAGAGCATTTGGTGCCAACGCGGTCAACTGGCCCCGTTCGAACAATATGGGCGGCGGGCCACAGGGTGGCCGGAATGCAGCGCAATTGGTCCTGGGCGCAGACAACAGCGGACCACCGGGTCCGCACCGCGACTATGAGTCTGCGTCGTCTTCGTTGAGGTAGCCTGCAGACAGGTCCACCAGAAACTGCGCGCCCTTGCCGATTTCAGAGCGCAGCTGAATACGCCAGCGTTGATGTTCACAAATTCGGCGTACGAGCGACAGGCCGAGGCCGAGATTGTCTGAGTTGGCTGCGCTCCCGCGTACAAACGGGTCGAAGACCTGTGGTCTGACATCTTCAGCGATTCCGGGCCCATCGTCACAGACCTCGAAGCACTCCGGTCCTGCGCGGACGACAATATGAGTACCGGTGACCGCGTGTTGAAGAGCATTGCGGACGAGGTTCGAAAGCACGATGCGCAATAGCGCTGCGGGAAACAGACGGCCGGTTTGTAAAGACTCGCCGGGTGCGAAGTCAGCTAGCAGGATTAACCCCAATTGTCGAGCGCGCGGGGACCACCGCTCAATCTCGCTAAGCACGATGGTAGCGACATCTGATTGTTCGAATTCACGAGCGGTAGACGTACCGCGTGAGAGCATCAGATAGGCTGCAAGCTGTTGCTGGATTTCTCGTGCTGATGCATGGACACGTTCGAGCCTATGTCGCTGCGACGGAGTAACAGCCGGGTCGTCGAGCAGTAGTTCGCAAGAACTCGATATCACCGTGAGCGGAGTGCGCAGCTCGTGGCTGACGTCTGCGGTGAAAAGCTTCTCTCGCTGCAACGCGGCTTCCAGTTGATTGTACGTTTCGTCGAATGCAGCGGCGAGTCGGCCGACCTCGTTTTCTGGGTACGCCTGTGCGAGACGCGTCTGCGGGGGTAGCCCGGGTCTCGTAACGACGTGTTCGGCAAGTTGAATCAGAGGGCGGACCAGGCGGCGCGTGAAAAGGGCGCCTAGCAGGAAAGCGATGAAGAGCGCCGAGCCGACACTGAGAATGGTCATCCAGTGCGAGCGGACCCGCTGTGCTTCAAAGCTGGTGTAATCCCGCAGGAGTATATAGCGCACGCCCGCGCGATCGTCGACGATCACGTGCCACACTCGTGCATCGTGGTCAAGCCTTGAGAAACCCGGCTCAAGACCCCGCAGCCACGCGGGAAATATGTCGCTGCCGGCGACCCCGTGGAAGAAGCGATCCGTTCGACCTACGTCCTTGCCCGCCAGATAGTCGTCCCTCACCCGACCTAGGGCCATACCCATATCGATCTGTTGGAGATGAACTTCCAGGCGGTTAACTGTCCATATGGATACAGACGAAAGTACTGTTCCCACCAGCAGTGCCAAGATAAGGTAAGCGGCCACAAGATCACTTGTGACCGTGCGATGCCCTCGCCATAGCTTGTCCCGTGTCGGCGAAGGCTGCTCAGTGCTCATGATTCATCTGCGCGCAGCTGATATCCGACTCCGTGAATAGTGCGCAGTAGTTGTCGCGGGAATGGCCTATCGATCACCTGGCGCAAGTGATGAACATGCCGACGCAAGCTGTCGCTATCAGGCGGTGAGTCAAGCCACAACGCTTCTTCGAGTCGGGCACGCGGGACGACTGCCGGACTTTCCTGCATAAGTAGCTTGAGCACCGCCATTGGCGCAGGGGGCAGCTTCAGCATTGTTCCGGCGCGGCTCACGCTGCGTGTCTGACTATCCAGTTCAAGATCTGCCACTCGCAATATTCGGATGGCAGCCCGCTGTCGAGGCCGCTGCATGAGCGCTTTGACGCGAGCAGCGAGCTCGGCCAGTGCAAAAGGCTTCACCAGATAATCGTCCGCTCCGCACTCGAAGCCGGCCAGTCGCTCTTCGAGCGTGTCGCGCGCCGTAAGGATAATGACTGGCGTCTCGCAGCGCGCGTCACCTCGCAAGCGGCGACATAACTCGTAACCATCCAGCCGTGGCAGGGCGAGATCTAGCACTATCACGTCATATTGATTGTTCGCCGCGAGCGCATAGCCTTGCATTCCGTCCATCGCGCAGTCAACAATATAGTTGCGAGCTTCCAGATAGCTGGTGATGTTGCCCAGGATGTCAGGGTCATCCTCGATTGCAAGAACGCGCATGGTCTCAGAGTGTGGGCGGAAGGGCGGTTGGGGCGATTGTATCAGCCGCCGGGCTTGCGTCGTTTCCGGAGGTTAGTGCGGCAAACGCCGCTCGAGTATCACCTTTACAGCGAGCGTTCCCATCGCAATCAGCGCTAGCAAGCTCGCTGCCGCGAACGCACCGGCGAAGTTGTAGCCGTCATACATTACCTGAACGTAAAGTGGTAGGGTATTCGTCAGCCCTGGGACGTGACCAGATACTACAGAGACAGCTCCGAATTCGCCCACGGCACGTGCGTTCGTGATGACAACACCGTAGATCAGGCCCCAGCCCACCCGCGGCAGTGTGACGCGCCAGAACATTTGCCACGCGGTCGCTCCTAGAACGAGGGCTGCTTCCTCTTCGTCACTGCCTTGCGCCTCCATCAACGGAATCAGTTCGCGTGCAACAAACGAGAACGTTACGAATGTTGTCGCGAGAACGAGGCCTGGCAATGCGAAGACAATCTCGATGTGATGCTGACGAAGCCAAGGCCAAAGGGGCCCTTGAGCACCGAACAAAAGCATAAACAGCAATCCAGCGACGACAGGCGATACAGAGAACGGTAAGTCGATTACCGTCTTTAGCAGCGTTTTGCCGGAAAAATCAAACCGTGTGATGAGCCATGCAACGGCTATCCCAAACACGGTGTTGAGCGGCACTGATATCAGCGAAACGACGATTGTGAGTCGAATCGCCGAAAGCGCGTCAGAATCGCTGAACGCGTCGACGAATGCCGACAACCCTGAACCGAGTGCAGTGGAAAAAATGGCGATCAGTGGAAGTACAAGAAATATGACCAAGAATGCGCTGCCAGTGGCAACGACGACGCGGCGAGCTACTGGTGGTTCGCTTGTTAGCGACCAATGCGCATGCTTGCGAGCGCTCGACATGGGGCGCACCTGACGCAAATTTGGTTCGTTCGATGTTTCTGAATGCCGCGTACTCATGTAGCGCGCCTTTTATTAGTCGATGACCGTGGTTCATAGATCCGTTGCAGCAGGTTCAACGCAAACAGGATGAAAAACGATGCTGCGAGCATAACCACGCCGATAGAGGCAGCGCCGTCGAAGTCGAACTGTTCCAGCTTTGTTACGACGAGCAGCGAGGTGATCTCTGAAACGAAAGGGCGATTGCCGGCGATGAAAATGACCGAGCCATATTCGCCTACACCTCGCGCGAAAGCAAGGCCAAAACCAGTCAAGAGCGCCGGCCGTAGTGCAGGCCAGACTACGTGGCGAAGAGTGGCCCAACGAGACGCACCAAGGAGTCCCGCTGCTTCCTCTTCCTCTGAACCGAGCTCTTCAATTACAGGTTGAAGAGTTCGCACGACAAAGGGTAACCCGACGAATGTGAGAGCGATAACAATGCCGGTCGAGTTGAATGCCAGCGGTAGCCCACGGTTAGAAAACCACCCTCCGACCCAACCGTTGGGCCCGAAAATAAATGCTAGCGTGATGCCGGCCACTGAAGTTGGCAGGGCAAATGGAAGGTCGATCAGCGAATCGAGAAGACGTCGGCCCGCGAAACGGTATCGGACCAGCATCCACGCGCAGAGCAGGCCGAGCACCGCATTGATTAGTGCGGCAACAAGTGCTGTACCTAACGTCAAGCGGTAGGAGGCGACGAGCCGCGGGGTCCAGACAGCGTGAATGAAGCCTGCCCACCCCTCCGATCCAGCTCGTAGAAACAAGACGGAAAACGGTAATAGGACGATAACACTCAGCCAGGTTATCGCATAGCCTAAGGTAAGGTCAAATCCCGGCAGCGGACTTGATTTGCGCCTCTTACGACGACCAGTGCTGAACATGATTCGTCGCTTAGTTTGGCTGGAAAATCTGGTCGAACACGCCACCGTCCGCGAAATGTTTCGCCTGCGCAACGTGCCACCCGCCGAACATCGGATCGTCGATTCCAACGAGCTTGACAGCTGGGAACAATCTGGCATATTTCGCTGCAATGCTCGGTTCCGCAGGCCGATAATAGTTCTCAGCGATTAGCGCTTGAGCCTCAGGCGAATACAGATGCTCAAGATAAGCTTGTGCAATTTTACGGGTTCCGCGCTGATCGACGACCGAGTCAATCACTGCTACGGGCGGTTCACAGCGGATGCTGATAGACGGTACCACCACCTGATATTTACCTGGAGCAAGCTTGTTCACAGCGAGTAGAGCGTCGTCTTCCCACGCTACAAGGACGTCTCCGATTCCGCGCTCGACAAATGAATTTGTCGCGCCGCGCGCCCCAGAGTCAAGGACCTTGACGTTGCGATAGAGTTTTTTCTCAAAGGCTTTGGCACTCACCTCGTTTCCTTCAGGCTGACGCATTGCGTACGCCCAGGCGGCAAGATAATTCCACCGTGCGCCGCTCGACGTTTTCGGATTCGGCGTGACCACGCCGACGCCTGGCTTCACCAGGTCGTTCCAGTCGTGGATTCCTTTTGGATTGCCTGCGCGCACGAGAAAAACAATGGTCGACGTGTAAGGCGTGCTGTTGTAGGGAAGTTGACGTTGCCAGTCCTTTCGCAGCAGGCCGCGTGCGGCGAGCGCATCTATATCTGAAGCGATGCCGAGCGTTACAACATCGGCTTGTTGGCCAGCCAGCACTTGGCGCGCCTGAGCCCCTGAGCCACCGTTGGTGGTGCGCACCGTGAGCGTCTCACCGCCTGTTTGCCTGTACCAGGCAGAAAACAGCTTGTCGTACGCCGTGTACAGTTCGCGGGTCGGATCGTATGACACATTCAGCAGTGTGGTGTCCGCGGCGGCGGCATGCAGAGATGCGAGCAGGCCGCCGAGGAGGAGAGCGCCCCGTGAAAGAGAGGCTGCAGAGCTAAGTAACGCGGCGAGTTTCATGTGGAAAGAGAGTGGTAAGTGCGAGGGTCAGAAAAGCGAGGGCTGAGCTTATAGCGACGCGTTGGCACTCTCAAATCGGAATATGTGGATTGCTTATGACGCGAGTCGATTTGCGAATTGGTAACGTTTTGTTGACGTTTGCACGTATAAAATCACGGCGTGGAGCTTCTTAGTCTGCAGCCAGATTGCGAGTCGAGTCCATTTTTGGTGGGTGACAGGCAAGTGCCGTGACCGTGCGACGAGGGCCAAGCTGCGGCCTGGATATGCGGGCTGGCGGTGGTAGCTGCCGGGTGGCGAATTTTTACAGCGTCCGCTGCGATCGTTGCGGTATAGCCACAATCGTTATCGAGGCCGGTACACCTAGAGGAACTTCTTTATAGCGGTGTAGACCAGACGCACACCGATCGTCAACAGAATCATGCGCGAACAACGGGAAAATAGTCGGGCGTTGAGTCGGGCGTTAAGGTGTATCCCGACATAAATACCAATGAAAGCGACCGGTGCCAAAAGGGCACTCGTATGAAGCGCGGTTGCGTTGAATTCGCCCAAGGCGAAGAAGCTTGCCAGCTTGCACAGATTGACGATCGCAAAGAATGCCGCAGTCGTTGCGGCAAAAGTACGGTTGCCTAGTCGATGAGGTAGGAGAAACATCGTCAATGCCGGTTCGCCTGCATTGGCCAGGAAACTCGTGAAGCCGGAAATCATTCCCCATAGAACTGCACGCAGAGGTCTCCGCCCGAAAGTAGGTGGCTTGTCATCATTCGAGAATCTTTCCCGTCCGCGCGCGGTCCCACGTCGCATCGCGTATACGACGGAAGTCAAACCTACGCTTAGTCGGAGCCATCGTTCATCGACGCGGTGAACCATGAGCATGCCGATGAAAACCCCAACAAGCGCAGACGGTACCACAATGCGTAACAGTGACCAGTCCCATTCGCCGCGGTACTGCCACACTGCTACCAGGTCCGTCACACACAGGATCGGCAGCAGAATGGTCACTACCTGTGTCACGGGTAGACACAACGACATCAACGGTACCGCCACAATACCTAGACCTAGCCCGAAGCCGCCTTTCGAAATACTTGTCAGAAGCAGCGCAGGAACACTGACGATGTAGAACCAGAAACTGGTAACAAAGAGCTGTTCAGGCATTGTGCGGCTAGACGATTGATCGCGTCGTTGAGCTACGAGTCCAACCGGTGGACCGGTCGGTAACAGAGCGCGAACGATGAAGGTAAAGACGACACGCACGCGAAGTGGAAAACCCGGTGCACGGCAGCAAATCAGATATCGGCTCGGGTCCGCAGACAGTAGAACCTGTAGCCTGGGTCGGGCGACGAGGGCGACGCATTCGAAAGGATGCCAGAGCGCCGAGTCTTCTCTTGCCCCCCGGCTCAGCATACCGACGTTCTGACGTCTCGTTTCTCTTGCGGCCCATGAAGCGACGTGCACCCAGCTCATCGCCCCATGTCAGATACTGATACGAACTTCGGTCCGCGAGGCGCACGGTCAGTCAGACCAATGACCGTTTGATTGGTGGTTTCGTTGAAAAATACTTCGCGATACCATCGTAAATGGCGTCTGCCATGCTTTGCCGATAGCTCTCGCTCTTCAGCTTAGCCTCCTCGTCCGGGTTGCTAATGAAAGCGGTCTCCACAAGGATTGAAGGTATATCGGGCGCTTTCAGTACGGCGAACCCCGCCTGCTCCACGCCGACCCCGTGAAGATGATTTACCTTTCCCAGAGCGTCGCGGACGAGCGAGCCGTATTTTAGCGAGTCGTCAATCTGCTGCGTCGTAGACATGTCGTACAGTACCGGTGCAATGCTGGCATTGGCCCCTTTCAAATCTAAACCGCCGAGTGAATCCGCAGCATTCTCACTTTTCGCGATCCAGCGTGCAGCTTCACTCGAAGCACCATGCTCAGATAGCGCGAACACGGATGAACCATGCGCTGTGGGCGTAGTAAAGGCGTCGGCATGGATGGAAACGAATATATCGGCGCGGGCGCTACGGGCCTTTTCTACTCGCGTGCCGAGTGGCACGAAGAAATCATCGTCCCGGGTCATCATCGCGTCCATGTGTGGTGACGCCGCAATCTTGTCACGCAGACGGCGCGCAATGTCCAGCACGACATGTTTCTCGTAGGTACCTTCCCCGCCAATCGCACCGGGATCCTCGCCACCGTGCCCTGGGTCAATCGCAACGATGAGCTTGCGCGTCTGTAGGTCGTATCGGCTGGTAGCCGGTTGATCCGAGATTGTCGTTATAGAAGGTGCACTCGGCGTTGATTCCGGGTAAAGGTCGAGCATGAGGCGGTACCCGTACTTGCCCGTTGGTGCGGTTGAGAATACCTTCGGCTTGACGGCGCCTTTCAAATCGAGCACGACGCGTACGACGTCGGGTGTGAATTGGCCTACCCGGACTTCGCGGATGTGTGGATCGTTCGGTCGAACGCGTGAGATCAATGCGCGCAACTGCGGGTCGAGTGCCAAGCCTCGAAGATCTAAAACGACTCGATCGGGCGCCGGCAACTGATGTTCTGCGATGTCCAACGGTCGGGTGGACTCAATTGTCACACGCGTGTAGTCACTAGCTGGCCACACTCGCACGCCCAGTATTACCGGCGCGCTACTGGCGCGCGAAAAGCCTGGAGTCATACTTCCCAGCAAGAGTGATGCACTCAGCTTTAACCACCGGCGTCTCGCGGTGAGCGAACGGCTGCTAGCGGGCGCACCCGCTGAACGCATGGGCTTCATGGCTTCCTTCTTAGTTGCTGCGCGTCAATTTCGAATTGAGATGCTTCTCGACCGAAAGGCCGACTCGGGCCCCAATGCGGGAGAGGGCGAGCCATTGTTGCATCCAGACGCCCTTGCCATAATCTCTGCCCGTTCGTATGTGGGTTCCGATCTGATCGGAAATGCCAGTTGGCTCCAAGGTAGTTTCCCACGATGCCGTGCGAAAAAGCATATCCCACCAGGGGAAGAGCACGCCAAAGTTGCATCCGTATGCAACTCCGGTATGGCCATACTCTATTGCGTGATGCCGTCGATGGAAGGATGGACTTACGAGAATGCGTTCAAGCAATGAGCCATACGGAAGCCGGGCATTGACGTGCTGAATTGCTTGTAATGTATTACCCAGTGCGACAAGAACGACAAACTGACCAGGCTGGGCACCGATGAATAGGCCAACGAACGTGAACAATGCAGTTTGAACAATTTCGTCAAGAAAATGGTTGCGGTCGTCGTTCCAGAGCGACATCTGTCTTTGGCTGTGATGGACGGCATGGAGTTCCCACCAGATTCCAGATCGGTGCTGCCATCGGTGATACCAATAGCCGAGGAAGTCGAGTGCCACGAGATAGATAAGGAACGAGACGATCGGTTTGTCGGTGACACCGGGCAAGATCTCGTCGATGTTCATCGTCGCGATGTTATGGACGGTCATCCACGTCTCCAGATGGTTGATGACCGGCTGCATCCATACAAAAAATAGCGCATTAACTACGCCGATTTTGGCGATCCACGTGTACCACACGTCAGCAATAAGCGGCTTTCGATCGCGCCAATGCTCGATCGGACGCCACGCTTCCAAAGGACGCAAGACGACATAGGTTAGTGTGAGTTCAAGCACACCTACAACGGACCAGTACAGCGCGTCGTACGTGTCTTCGTCGTAATCCATCAAATGAAGGCGATACAGCAGTGGCTGCACCAGGTAGACGTAGACGTCCGTCTGCACGAGGCCAACGAACCGCAGAAAATGAACGCCAATGTCATGAACCACGTAGAAGTCCTCGCTCAATCAGGATTCGGCGCATAGACGGGCGCCCTGTCGCCCATATAGATTCCATGCGGAGACCGTCCTACCTCGATTGCGGTGACGAGCTTGCGCGTGCTTAAATCAATCACGCCCACATGACGGGAGAAGCGGAACGTCACCCAGAGATGGCGCCGGTCGGACTGCAATTCCATGTCATCCGGTCCGGGCATCAGGCCGGTGATGTCTCCCGTGTTTGTCAACGTCTTGTAATCCAGAATGCTGATGGTGCTATCGACGCGATTAGTGACTGCGACATGCCTACCATCGTCAAGTGACCGAAAATTATGGGCACCGCGTCCTGTATGGATCTTCTTCACAACGCTTCGGGTTTGTGTGTCCACAACGGTGACATCGTCCTCGCCGGTCATGCCAACGAGTAGATAGCGATTGCCGGGAACCATCCATAGCCCTGCAGGATCGTCGCCGACATGAAGCTTCCAGAGTACCGTTTGGGTTGGAAGGTCGACAGCTGCCACTTCACCAGACTCCTGCAGCGACACGAAAACCGTTCTATTGTCGAGAGAGAATGTCATATGGCTAGGCATTTTGCGCAGCGGTAAGCGCTTTGCCAGGGTGAAATGCATGCCGTCGTAATGGTAGATATCGATGCGGTCGAGGCGTAGCCCATTTGTGACGAACCACTTGCCATCAGGGGAGAAACCAAGCTGATAGGGGTCTTCCATGTCCTGTAGCCAGCCGCGCACAGCGCCTGTATTCGGGTCGAGGAACATGAAGTTGTCCGAGATGGAGTTTGCGACGATCAGTGTTTTGCCATCGGGTGTGACCATCAGGTGATGCGGTTCCTTTCCGGCTGGCATGGTCGCAACCACCTTTCTGGCAGCTTCATCGATGAGATTGATTTTTGCCTCTCCGGAATCGAGCACGACAACGTTTTCGGCCATTGCCGCAGGAACCGAAGTCAGAATTCCCAGAAAAAGTAAAGTTCGAGAAAAGCGCAGAAAGTAAATCGACATGGAAAAGCGGATTGTGATGGCGAGAGGGTGCGGAGTCAGGGCGAGCTCCGCCGGGTTGCAATCGACCGGATCCGTGCGAAAGACTGCTGCAGTCTATGAGCACCGAACGATTCGAGATCATTCTCTCACGTGAATTCTCGTTCGAAGTTGGGGTTGAAGAAATATCGACGTCTTGACATTTTCTTGACGAGTCGTCGTATATGCTGAGGAAGCACATAACTTCGCTTAGTTCGTCCTTGGCTGTGTTCTGGGTATTCGACGAAAGAACCGCGAAGGAATCAATGCGCTGGCGTGTGAGATTGGGGTCGCACACGAGATTCGCGCCCACACTGCAGTATCTGTCCACGCGGAGGATATCGACGTTTCAGACGACTAAAGCCGCGCGGAGGAAAGTCCGTGCTGCGTCAGTACCGTTTAAGACCATCGACGATCCGGCTTGAGCTGCATAAACAGCCGGTCGCGCGTCAAAGTCTACGGAAACGATTGTGCGCCTGTTCAGCGGAGCTGACCTGTGATGCGTCGGTGTGACCTCTATGAAAACAAGTCATAAATCGACGATTCGCAATTGCGTATACCGACTCGCAATTGATTTGCCGCACATAACGCGTTTTATTCGAAAGGCCAGAATCAGAATACGATAAATTATGGCGGCGGGATCGAATATCGGACGGCAGTGCTTTATGGGGTGTCCTTGGGCATCATCGGTTATGCGTCGCGACCTCTCGCGCATCCATCCGATCCATCCAGAGTTGACGGAAGTCTCGGGCCGTCCTACGCAACACTAGGCGAGGCTAACGTACATTATCAAAAAGACTTGTTTTCGCTCTGGTACCATTCGGTCCCGTTTGCGGGAAGTATGGGCTCGCAAGATGCTGCGCCGACGGTTCAGCTCTCTGAAGCGAAACCGTAAACAATGATCGTAAGGTTATGCGGCAGTTCGATGCAACGCGCACGAGCACGACGTTCATATTCTCAAGACGATTGAGTGCAGCGAAGTCGATCCGCTGTCGTGACTTCAGTAATGCGATTCATGATTCGCCATAGGGCAACGCTCCAGGACCTTGCACTGCTCATCGTAAGTGTCTTGGTTGCGGCGTTCGTACTTCTCCAGGTGGACGTTTTCGTCGGGCTAGCGGATTACTCATTTTTGCCTGGCGTCGCATGCGAGCAGAAAAACGAGACGGCATTGCCCGGCTTGAAATGCAATCTCGACTTCGCGACCTGGCGTTCCAAGATGCGCTTACGGGTCTGCCTAACCGACGCAGCCTGATGCAGCGTTTGGCGGTTGCTGTTGGATCACCGCCCGCTAAAGGCGCCACGCACGCTGTCATGTTGCTTGACCTCAACGGATTCAAAAGGATCAACGACGTCTACGGTCACAATGCCGGTGACCAAGCGCTTATCATCGTTGCACAGCGTCTTTTGGGGACAGTCCGCGAAGGAGACCTGGTGGCAAGGTTGGGGGGAGACGAATTTGCCATCGTTGCGACGCAGCTTCCAAGCAGCGAAACGGCGACCGGTCTCGCTTTACGTATTCTCGAAAAACTTGCAGAACCATTCGTCGTTGGCAAGGTGGAGGATCAGGTGAGCGCAGGCATCGGTCTGTGCATGCTCCCGTTTTTCTGTGCCACCTCGGACGAAGTGTTACGGCGAGCCGACGTCGCGCTGTACAAGGCGAAAGCGGAGGGTAAATCGGCACTGCCCTTTTTCGATGAGTCAATGGACCAGCAGGTGCGCGAGAGGGACTACCTGGAGCGGGAATTCTCGAAAGCACTTTCACAAGGAAAAATCAGGCCATATTTCCAGCCCCTTGTCGATCTGAGTGGCAACACGATTGTTGGATTTGAAGCGTTGGCACGCTGGACTCATGAAACACTCGGGGAAGTACCGCCTGAACGCTTCATAGCCATCGCCGAGGACCTTGGACTAATTGCGACGCTGACCGACCAGTTGTTGCTGTCGGCCTGCAGCACGGCAAAGGATTGGCCGGACCAAACGTTTCTCTCTTTCAACCTTTCAGCCATCGAGCTGCGTAATCGCCAGCGCGGTGAACGAATTCTTCGGATCCTGGACCAGACAGAAGTATCTCCGCGGCGACTTGAGATTGAAATCACCGAAAGCGCGCTCGTTCGCGACATGGATGCAGCGCGAGTCGTCCTCAGCACGCTTCGACAGGCAGGTGTATCAGTTGCGCTGGACGATTTTGGCACGGGTTATTCGAGCCTCTACCACCTTCGTAACCTCAAGCTTGACAAAATCAAGATTGATCGAGGTTTCGTCAATGGTATGGGCAAGGAGCGTGAGAGCGCTGAAATTGTCGCTGCAGTCGTGGGACTGGGAAAAGGGCTTGGCTTAACGGTCACCGCGGAAGGCATCGAAAATGCCGGCGAAGAGGCACATCTCCGTTCCCTTGGTTGTCAGCAGGGGCAGGGATTTCTGTTCGGTCGGGCCGTGGACGCAGATGACACCGCGTCGCTGCTTGCGGCTCAATTGTCTCAAGATGCTCCTCGGTCGGCGATGCCAGCGGATAACGCGCAGATATAATCGCTCCCCGGGCAGTCGTCGCGTCCTTCGGGTCCAAGCAGACACGCCGATTTGAGATGTGTACCGCTGCGAAGCCGCCGCATCGCAGGCCAGGCGGTAGGACATGACTTGCACCGTGCGCGTTTGGTCAGCGCTTGCGGGCCGGACGCTCACATCCAGCCGGGTAACGCCCGCTGGTCATCGTGCGATGCGATCAAGTCAGGTTACACTTCACGACAAACAAAAATGGTGTCCCGAGGAATGTCATGCCGATTACGCTTACTCCGTTCACATCCGACTCCGATTGGGAAGGATGTACATGGAGCGTTGCAAACGTTGATGAGCTGGCTGCCTGGATAGCATGGGTAGCCGTGGGACAAAGCTATCACGTCGCAAATATCCTGCATGCCGTGGGTGCAGGCCCGCTACCCACCAACGATGATGCTATCAAAGACGCGGTCAAGCTCCTGACGGCTGGCGTCACATCTCAGGATCATCGTGACGGCTGGATGTTCCAGGTTATGTCGTGGTTAGCGGCGCATCGGCGTACGCCAAATGCGCTAATCGCGGCTCCGCATATGATTCACGCTGAGAAGGGCCTGGATGGGCTTGAGCTGATTCTGGATTCCGACAAAAGTGTCATCGCGACCGTCATTTTCGAGGATAAGGCAACGGTAAACCCTAGAGATACGATCCGGGATGCTGTTTGGCCGGAGTTTGTTTCCTTTGAAGGTGGAACGGGCGTTAACAGGATGAGCCAGCAGGCGACGGGAATACTGATGGCAGCTCAACACCCCCGTGCGACGGAAGCTGTATCAAAGATCGTGTGGAAAAGTACACGAAGATACCGCGTGAGCATTTCCGCGCCCGTGAGCACTGTTAAATCGAGAAAATCATTGTTCAAGGGATATGCGACCAAAGTTCCCGGTGCAATTGAACGCCGTCGAGCGGAGGTTTTCGCTATACACGACTTGCGTCCCTGGATGGCCGCTCTCGCAGCGAAAGCTATCGACCAGGCAATGAAAATGAAGACTAATTGACTAGTAATCTCGTATGTTTGACCAAGCCACAGAAGATCTGATTCGAAGCGCGCCTGCACTGGAGGGCTTGGACCTCAACGCGCTTCCGAAAGAATTCACCAGGATTTTCGCGCACATCGTTTCTTCCCGCATGAGGCTCAGAGGCTTCCTGTCGGGCGAAAATGCTGGCGCTGCCGACGGAGACGAGGCTGGCGGAAACACTGCTGGCGCTATCAGGCAGGACGTTCAGAAGGAAATAGCGTTCCTTTCTGAGCTTGCCAGTACACAAGAGGCGTTCATCTCCGTAAGCGCCGACCGCGCAGACAGGCGGGCTGCTGCTTTTGTCGCTGGGACCGCCCATTATGTCCTTCTTCAGGCCAGACGTCTTGTCTCCGACGCTGAGCTATCGAGTTCGCTTGAGATCGACGCCATATCCCCTGAAGTGTCCGCAACCTTGCTGTTTCTTATCGCGGGCGCGAGCGCCGATGCAGCTGAGATGTGCCGGGAGATCGCCGGCGGCTCAAACTCTGGGTCTGTTGTTCGCGAGCGATTGCTGGCAGATGTCAGGCGCTTCGCGATGGGTAGGCTCGCTGAACTTACAGAGCCGGTAGCCTTCGTTCGGGGCCCGAGTGATGATACCCCGTCAGAACTTGCCTGTAGTGGCTTGTACCATTTGATTCATCGTGCGCTGTTCCGGTTTGCACGGGTGATGCTCGGTGAACTCGACCAAGCTGGAATCTACGACGAGTTTGCGCGAATCGAGGCCTTGGCTGTGTCCTCGATGCCGGCAGGACAGACATTTTCTGCATACAGCGTCTTTTCAGGGCCGCGCCATCTGGCCGCATTGCTCAAATCTCTGTGCCAGGACTTCCCTGAAGCGAGCGTTGCAAATATCCCGCCGCCCAGCGGTGCCGATCCAGCGCGCTGGAAACACGGAGTAAAGGAAATCTCACAGCGGCGCCCGTATCTTTGGCCAAACCACATCGATGCGATCCGGAACGGCTACCTGGATGTAGGCACATCTTCAGTGATAAGTTTCCCGACCGGAGCGGGCAAATCGACATTATCAGAGCTCAAGATTCTATCAACGCTGAGCTCAAAGATGAATACGATTTTCCTTGCTCCGACGCTCGCGCTCGTTGACCAGACGGCCCGTGCATTGGACATGGCGTTTCCTGACGCGGAGGTCGAACGGGAGTACGCCAGTGATGATCCGTTCGGTTTTGGAGAGAACGCGCTTCCGTCCATCACTGTCATGACGCCTGAGCGCTGCTTGTCCTTGATGGGTTTTGAACCGGAACTGTTCCAAGGCGTTGGACTTGTCGTGTTCGACGAATGCCATCTTCTTCATGCTGCTGATCCTGAGCGCGGCAAGCGAGCCGTGGACGCGATGCTGTGTGTGCTTAATGCGGCACAGCTTGCGCCGAAGGCCGACATGCTCATGCTGTCGGCCATGATGAGTAACCCCGGCGACATAGCAGGTTGGCTCCAAAGCGTTATCGATCGCCCTTGCTTATCCTTTGCAATGGATTGGAAACCCACGCGGCAAGTGCGGGGGTGTCTTGTATACGCCGTGTCTGAGATTGATGCGCTCAAGAACGTAGCGACCGAGGCGAGGTTAAGCGGGAAGACGAAGGCTCCGCCAAAGGCACTTCAGAAGAAAATGCTTGCCCATGCGCAGGGATTCTTCGGGCTCCGGCAGACCTGGGATACCTTGCAGCGGCAAGACTACGCCCTTATGCCGCTCCTCGACCGCCCAGTCCAGCTTGCGTTAAATGAATACTGGAGACCCACTCCTAACGCGAACCATGTAGCGTCAGCTATCGCCGCGGCAGCAATTGGATCACCGTCCGAGCGCAGCCTCAAAACACTAATATTCTGTCAAACGACGGTGAATGCGAACAGTGCTGCGGAGTCGGCGCGCGGGAGGATTGGCAAATATTCGATTGAATTGTCATCAGCTGAACGCGTCCTTTACAGCCTTGCGGTTGAAGAAATCGGCGACCCGGCAGCCCTCTTCGTAGAGCTGTCTGATAGCCAGAAAGTGACATCCTCCGCGTTGCCGCATCATGCACGATTGCTGCCAGCCGAACGTCATTTACATGAGTCGCTTTATCGCCGTTCCGACGGTATTCATGTACTTGCGGCCACATCGACACTGGCGCAAGGCATGAACCTTCCCAGTCAGATTGTGCTTATCGCGGGCGATAGCCGCTTCGACGAGGGCGCGAACCAGCTGGAGCGTCTTGAAGCGCATGAATTACTGAACGCGGCGGGCCGGGCGGGGAGAGCCGGTGAGAGTTCCTATGGGTTCGTACTGGTGATTCCAAGCAAAGTGGTGCACTTCAACGACGCCGACGGCTTGATTCACGCTCACTGGACCCAATTGCGTGCGATTTTTTCTCAAGGTGACCAGTGTCTGGCAATCGAAGACCCACTTGAGCCGATTCTGGACCAGATTCATTTGAAGGGTCACCAAGGATCGGAAAAGGGCGAATATCTGCTGCGCCGCCTACCAGTCTCCGTCGACGACGCAGACGCGGACGCATCGGCCAAGTTATTGCTGTCGCGCACGTTGGTCGCCTACAAGCGGCGTAAGGCGGGCGACGATGCCTGGGTCTCTTCGCGGGTGACTTCAGCGCTGAAAGCGCGGCAGACGCTGGCGGGTCCGCGCGAAGCGCTGGACTGGGCCGACAGGCTTGGAGCCAAATTTGGAGTTGAGCCGTCAACGTTGAGGTCGCTCCGGAAACATCTCGATGTCTCCCCTGATGACGACACGGTAGTAGGGTGGATTGATTGGTTGTTCGCATGGTTGCGGAATAATGCCGAGTTATTTCCGCGCCTGGTTCGTGACGAGGGGCTTGAAATTCTGTTCGGCGCAGCCTACCGAAAGCTCCTGGAAGATGAGGACAGGGGTAAGTTCGCCCTGAAGCATCTCGAGCCTTTGCTGAAAAGATGGATTGCAGGCGATACCCTGCATGCAATTGAACTGGTATATGGCACCGCATCAGGTAAGACGAAGAGATGCGACAACGCTCGGGATTTCGTCATTCGGCTTGTTCCGGATCTGGCGTATGTGGCGTCACTGCCTGAACTTGTCAGGCGGGAATGCGGTGATACGCACCTCGATTCGTTAAATTTTCAACGGCTCAGCGGTTGCATTCGTGAAGGCCTGGACTCCGTAGAAAAGCTTGCACTCTTTGCGCTGAGGAGGAGGGCAGGAGCACGGATAGCTTGCCACAAGGATTGGGCACGGATCGAGCCTCGAACACAGTTGCCAATTGCGGGAGAAAGCTGGTCAGACCTGTACCGGCGCGTGAAGCGAGGAAAAGAACTGTCCGACGCTTGAGCTGTCGTGTGGCGACCTCATCGCAGCAGGTGACAGCTGTGTGGTGATCTATAGGTTTCCGAGCGTTGCCCATCAGTCACCAGCCTCGCACGCGAAACAACATGACTCTGCGCGGGCCCGTTCGCTACTGCGGAAGTGCTTGCGCGTAAGCCTGGAGGTCTGGGCTTGCGCGGAGCATCTGCTCATAAAGGCCGTGGAATCCGAGCCATGCGACATAGTCAGATGCAAGGTGTCGTCGTGTGGCACGCGCTTCTTCGGGGCTGAGCGGTTGCATTTCGCCGGCGGCCTCCGCCAGCAGTTGGACTTGTGCGCAGCGCTCCATCGCGATGAAGCGATACACCGCTGAGTCGACGCTGGTTCCGACAGTCAGCAAGCCGTGGTTAAGGAGAATCGCACCTTTGCACTCGCCCATTGTTTCTGCGATGCGCGCCCCCTCATCCGCTGCAAGCACGACGATGTCTCCGCGAAACACTACATGATTCTCATAGAAAAGACACGCTTCCTGGTTAATTGGCTCAAGCAGGCGACCTCGCGCGGCGAGCGCCCGTCCATAGGTCGTATGCGTGTGCACCGCGGCTACCGCCGAATGATTAACTCGATGAATGCCGCAGTGTATGGCGACCGCGGCCGCATTGACCGGTCCCGTGCCATGATGCACTGCGCCATCATCGTCAACGCACATCATCAGGTCGTCCGGGTGAATTGTTGAGAAGTGCTGCGCGTACTGATTGACCCAATAGCGGTCGTGGTATTGAGAATCGCGGACCGTCACATGTCCCGCGATACCCTCCGTCAGCCCAAACCGGGCGAGAATCCGAAACGCGGCGGCCAGCTTCAGCTTGCGATGGCGCCGTTCGTCCTCAATTTCGGCGTAGATGCGTGGTACCGGCAGTGAGCCTCCGATGGGAGTAGGAATCTGATAGTCGTTGGAGTCATCCAGGCACATGCGAACCTTCGATGTAAAAGTAGCGTAGCGGGGCGGCGCGTTCAGCTATCGCGCGCGAGTTGTTTATATTGTGTTGCGTTGAACGGGCAGCCGTCCATAGCGAGTTGGGCAACGTCCTGTGAGGTTTGGCAATGGTTCGTGTGTAACGTCTATCCCACGGGCCGGTGACGGGTTTTTGGCAGTAGCCATTGAGGCTGCCCAAACCTGATCATCGCGTTTAAAAAAGGTGGCTACACCCGATATCACAGGGGAGATATCGGATGCGACTCTTATCAATTGGCGAGACAGCGACGCAGCTGGGCGTTGTAGTAGGGACACTGCGTCGTTGGCATCGACAGGGGTTGTTGTTGCCGTCCTGCCGAACCATGGGCGGCCATCGCAGATATCAGCATGACACGGTGCAGGCTGCGGCAGGCAAGACGCTCTGTTATGCGCGCGTTTCATCGCACGACCAGGCTGAGCAGCTAAAAACTCAGGCCTCCCGGTTGCAGAAGCACTGTGTCGAAGCAGGCTTCGCAGATATCGAAGTCATTTCCGACCTGGGTAGTGGTCCGAACTACTGTAAGAAGGGTCTGCAGCGATTGCTGCAGGAAATTCTTCGCGGACACGTCGCGCGGCTTGTGCTGGTGACGAAAGACCGGCTGCTGCGCTTTGGCAGCGAACTACTTTTTCGCATCTGCGAATTCTTCCCCGTCGAGGTCGTTATTCTGGATGCTTTTCCGGATGCCAGCCGCGAGCAGCAGCTTACCGAAGACCTGGTTGAAATCCTGACAGTCTTCTCATCCCGCCTGTACGGTGCGCGCAGTCGCAAGAACCTCCGGGCGCTGGCGGGCTGATGCAGGCTACAGCCCAGACCCGGCTGCAACTGCCGCCGGTCGATGCATCGCTGCTCGACGGGATGGCCGGGCTGTACGGCTCAATGACGCGCAAGCTGTATGCACGTATCGCGGCTCACGGCGGCAAGGCGAAGTCGCACAAGACGGTGTTTTGCCGGGAGCACGGCATTTCCGCGCGCATGTTCAACGCGTTGGCTATCGAGTTGCAGGGCCTCATCGACGGTACGCGTGAGTTGCTCAAGGATGAGCGTAAAGATCTCAACCGGGGCATCCGCCGCCTCGAGCGCCAGCTAGCGACCCGCCAGGCGCAACTCGACGAGATAGCGGCGGACCGCCTGCGTCTGAAGCCGCAGCGAGAAGCGAAGCTGCGCCGGACCACGCACCAGAGTGGCATCCGGCTGATGCGACTCAGGGCGAGGCTCGCGCGGGTCGAACAGCGGCTCGACTCGAATGTGCCCGGCATCTGCTTCGGCACACGCAAACTGTTCAGACAGCAGCACCATCTGGAGCTCGCAGGTTTCGGGAGCCGTGAGTCGTGGCTGCGGGAATGGCAGACCGGCCGCTCGCACCAGGTGTTTTTCGTCGGCTCGAAGGACGAGACGGCCGGCAACCAGCTCTGCCAGCTCAGGAAGACGGGTGAAAGAACATACTCGCTGCAGATTCGCATTCCCGATCGGCTGCTAAAGTCCGGCGATGACAAATACCTCGTCATCGACAATGTCGCATTTGCCTACGATCACGAGGCACTCGATGCGGCACTGGAAACGGGCACGGCGCTGAGCTGGCGGCTGCACCGCGACGAGCGCGGATGGCGTGCCTTTGTGTCGTTCAATCACCAGCCAGCCGAACTCGTCACACTCGACACCGAATACGGCGCCATCGGCGTCGACTTCAATGTGGATCACCTCGCCGTAACAGAGACCGATGCATCCGGCAATCTGCTGCAGACGAGGCTGCTCCCGTTGCTGCGTGAAAACGCCCGCTCGGGGCAGCGCAACGCCGTTCTGTCTGACGCGTTGACGGCCGCCGTCAACTGGGCAAAGGAAGCGCGCAAGCCGGTTGTCGCTGAAGACCTCGACTTCACCGCGATGAAAAAGGCGATGGCACAGCTCAGTCCGAAGGGCGCGCGGATGCTTTCCGGGCTGCTCTATGCGAAATACCGGCAACTGCTCGAGGCGAAGTGCTTCCGTGCAGGTGTTGAACTGATCATGATTGACCCGGTCTTTACGTCGACCATCGGTGCCGTGAAATACGCATCGCGACGGGGCTGGAGTGTGCATGCTGCGGCGGCGGGCGTCATCGCCCGTCGTGGGCAGAAGTTGACTGAGCGTCTGCCGCGCGCCGGCACGGATGTCCGTGTTCCGGTGCGAGGTGGCCATCACATTCTCGAGCTACCTGCAAGGATGGCTGGAGACTCACGTGTGGCTGCCTGGCGCGGCGTTCATGCAGCGTACAGAGGTGTGGTGCGCGAGCGATGGCTCGCCACCCCGGGTGGTAAGCCATCCCGGAGTGCGAAAGGTACCCATGGTGGTGGCGTCCGCGCCGCTCCCCTCAGCAGGGGCGACCGTTTGCCCTGCGAAAGCAAATTGCGTGAGCAGATTTGTGCACTTTAAGAACAAACGGCGGTTATGCCGATATGTCACAGGAGATATCCTTTTCGTGGATTGTCAAGAAAATTCGGCCAGTGCTAAATGAGAGCACTCAAGCACCGGACAACCTCAAATGCCGACTCCCGACACCACGAGCGCCTTGCCCACGGATCTCATGAAGCGCATCGTCTGGCGCCTCGCGCCGCTGATGGTGCTAATGTACGTCGCCAACCAGCTAGACCGAGCCAACGTCGGCTATGCAGCATTGACGATGAATGCCGAGCTCGGCATGACTGCCGCGCAGTACGGTCTCTCGGCGAGCTTGTTCTTCCTCGGATACATCCTTTGCGAAATTCCGAGCAACCTGTGCATGTCGCTATGGAGCGCGTCGCTGGATGACGCGCATTCTCGTATCCTGGGGCCTTCTGTCATCATTGACGAGCTTTGTGCCGAACAATCTTTACGTGAGGTGATAGCATAGATGAGGTTTCATACTACCTTCCTAGCACCCATTTACTGACATTCTTGGCTACCTAGCCACCAAGATATCAAAATTGTAATCTTCCGGTCCGATTCCGGTCAGCTTCTTCCTTCCAAAATGAGGCTCCAGCCATACTTGAAGGGAGAATTGCAATGAATGGCGCTTGTGCGACACTGATGTTGACCTGTGCGCTTGGAGTCCCGGCGCTTGCATCTGCTAAGGCGGACAATAACTCGGACCTTACCCGCGCCGACGTGCATGCCGATCTCATTCGCGTTGAGCAGGCAGGCTATCGCCCGGGACAATCAGAAGATCTGAACTACCCAGAAGATATCCAGGCCGCAGAGAAAAAGATCTGGGCCGATGAGTCGGCGTCGCATATGGCGCCGACAGCGTCTGCGGATGGTCAGAAGTGATTGACCTTCGGATCTGTCTGCGCGTTGCTCTGTGAGCTTCTAAGCAACCTGCGGCTTACAACGGGAATGAGAGCGCGACCACGAAGTTCGCACGCCGTTACCACGCCTCGTGCAGGGGCGCCATTGCGGTGCGGTGGAGGTCCATCTGTCACGAACAGGATGTTAGTCAAGATTTGAACGGGCGCGGCACATCGGGCGCCCCCCCGCGCGCTTGTGTGTCGGTGATCGACGGCTCTGCGGCGGCAACCGTCGCGGGCTCGCATTGCAACACAAGGAAAACAACGGCGGCCACGGCCGACGTCTCATGTAACTTACTCTGCGCTTATCCAGCTCGCTTCTTCAGGAGGCGCTCCGGTTTTAAGTCGGTCTGCAAAAATATATAGTGCCCGTATCGAAGCGCGAATGCGCCTGAGTCACTGCTTAGATAGCTTGATAAGATGAGTAACCGACATCCAGCGCTCCGGTTTCTTGACCGTATGCTGCGTTTTGCATACGAGCTTGCTGACTCGGGACGTTTCCGTGATTGGACGGAGATCCAGCACAGCCTCTACAGACGGTTCGGAGATGATCAGGGCGTGCGCATATTCAGGAAGGCGGAGGTGCGGGACGAACTGGACCGCCGTTGCCTTGAAGCAGCAAACAAGAAAAAGTGAGCTGCTGCCCAATTTCACGTATCGACGCGGTCCGACATGGAACCCGACTGCTCGATTCATGGCAGTGTTGAGTTATTTTCCCGTTCGACGGGAACGATGTTGGTTCGCCAGCGATTTTTCCGCTCGCGCGTAGCGGAGTGAATGAGCCAGAATCCGTGGGGCGGATCGAAGGTCCGCAGATATAAAACGAAGGCGCTAGATGGGCGGTTTTGGGGCGGTCAATTGCGGTTCACGGATTCTCTAGGTGCGCCGCCGCGCGTGTAACGGATAAAATCGGTTTCTATAAATATCAAAAACTTCTCATCTTCCAAAAGTTTACATTGATATGTTTGATTTTTCTTGGCGGGAGAACTGTTCGCGCAGAGGGCCGGCCTGCGGCCTGCAAGCGGCGTCTGCGACGCCCTGACTGCCAGCGCTCCGCGCAACGGCAACTTCCTGCAGGCCTACGCTTGAAAAGAAACCAGATTCCAATTAAAGCTTCGCGAAGTCACAATTGACGTTGCGGCTCCCATGACGCCGTTTAAACGGTTCTGCAATAACACGATTCGCTCACCATTGCGCGTTTGGTCATGCCTGTCTTGAGAAAGCGGACTCGATCTCGCTAGTTCCGTAGGCATACGTGACCATGCGCGAATGCCAGACTTTGCAAGTTTTGAGCGCTCGGCCTGCGGTAGCGGACGGCGTGACGCTAAGAGCCTACGATGAATTAACGCTAATGTGCTCTCCGTCCGTTCTCTCGGAAGGAGAGCTATGTCTTGTAGCAGCAAAAAAAAGAATGCCCGCACGCGGCGGGCTAAATCCATAATCAGAGGAGGTATGGAGGGGACAGCCCTAAGTATAACTACGAAGGTGCAAACCCACATAGTCATTTTTTTCGTTGGACGCACGCGACGTTTAGTGTGAAGCGGAAAAGCAGCGTAGCGAGCGGGAGGGAGCCACGGGTCACATGTCTGCGTTGCAAGTTTGGCGTGGGAATATATGTGTTTTTCTGTCGTTTGACGAAGCTTCGATTTCCGTTACAGAGGCATACGTAGACACTGGACGGCATCCCGGAGGTCGTTCGCAACCTGCATCGAACCGGTACACCCTCCGTGACGATATGTAGCTCTTTCGCAGATTGCCGTCTTGTGGTGTTCGGCCTCGCCAATTTGAGCCTGGAGCGCGCGCGCCTCTTGTCGGGTCTTTTGGTGGGCGGCACCGCCCGAAACTACGAATTCGACATATAAGAATTCGCGAATGCAGAACGGCTACTTGCGACCGGAGCACAACACCCGCTTCCCAATGGCCAGCGGGAGTTGGATAGGACCCGTCCCCAATGATTTTCTTTAAAAGCACGAATGATGCTGCGAGCTGAAACATGGTCCGCTTTGACGGTGGAGGTCATGATGAATGCCGGTGGGCTCGACGAAATACTGCCGGCGAGCCGGATTGACTGACGGAAACACGGTGCGCGAGGAGTGATGCTGAAATTAACAGGTTCGAATGTGGACCAGACCTAGTTCGCAGTCCTGGATTAAATATCGATGATGTAACGAGGTAGGGGACAAACGAAACAAATGCTTGCTGCCGCAAGTGTCGTTGTCGAAGTGCCGTATCATGCAAAAAGCATAGAGATGTGATGATCGCATCGTTGCGGCCATTTTATTGACGCATGCATCGCGTAGTTAAGTTCTATCGTCGGAATTGCAAAACTCAATTGTTATACGACGGATGTTAGGGTACAGTTGGCGCTCCAAAAGTTAAGCAGTTGTCCCAGACTTTTGGTGCGTGTTATGTGCCCT
>BBSL01000234.1 GCA_001319865.1 Burkholderia sp. E7m39
ATCCAGCGCAATTTGGCGCTAGAGATCTAGCGGGGTCTTTTTTTAAGGGGCGACAACACGATAGACGCTATGAAGTCCTGTGCTCAGTGACATTTTCCATGCGTCTTTGTTGAAAGTCGTTGTTATGTAGAGTGCGGTGGTGGCGGGAATTCCTCCGGGTCGCATCGAGATCTCGTGTGCCGATTTGCGAGAAAGATTTCGCTGGGCCTTTACAGCGAGGCGACGAAATGGCTGATGTCGTGACAAACCCGTGTCGAACGCGGCGCAGCAGCGGCGCTATGAACCGGGCTTCTCCACGTGGGCGCCAAAGTCCTTGCGCATCGCCGACAGCACGCGGTTCGCAAAGTCCGCTTCGCCGCGCGACGAGCAGCGTGCGAACAGCGCCGCGCTCAACACCGGCACGGGCGCGCCTTCGTCGATCGCGGCGTCGATGGTCCAGCGGCCTTCGCCCGAATCCGACACGCGCCCCGCGAAGTCCTGCAAATCGCTGTCGCGCGACAAGGTGCCCGCGATCAGATCGAGCAGCCACGAACTGATCACGCTGCCGCGCCGCCACACTTCAGCGATATCGCTGAGGTAAGGAAGCTTATCTCTCGAGTCTTTGACGACCTTGAGAAGGATGAGTTGATCCTCGGAAGTCGCCGTCAAGTCACGTCGGATACGGTGCAGCAACGTCAGTTGACGCAGCCGATACTGGCGGCATCCGGACAAGAAGTGAGGATCTCCCCTGATCAGGTCCCGTACATTGATGCGCGAGGGCAAGAAGCCTACCGTGAATGGCTGAGCTATGGCGCGCATCGCGCTTTTGCAATATCAGCAGACAGGAGTTGGGGAGCGGCATCGGATAAATCGAAATTAAAGGAAAGCGAGGCTGCTGCATTAGAGCGCGCGATATACCTTTGCAGGCTCACAGCAAAGAAACCGTGCCACCTCTACGCGATCGACCATCAGCTCATTTGGAAAAATCAGTCCGATCTTGGGACATCCGGATAAGCGCCCTATAGAGATGCGACTCTGGCTCGCCTGCCATCAACGACCGGCCGTCGAATTCGGCCAAGAGTAGCATGTCGACGAAGCGCAAATCTATCACCAGGCAGCGGCCCGTGTTGTCGGCCCGAAAGTACGCGCGCCGGAACGTACGTCACGCTCAGTTCCAGCGCTATCTACGTCTCGACATAATGATCGGCGAGCTTAAGCGAATATAGTGGTATCGCGCACTTGCTACCGCGTACAAAGAGGACTGCTGCCGGTGCCGCCATGGGAGACCCTCGTGTGCCCTTCATGCTACATTTGCCGGGAAGAACAATCACTCACTTTTATGAGCCCGCGAATCAATATCCGTGCTGCGTCTCCTGCTGACCTGCCCTTCCTTTTGCGTCTTCGGAAGCTTACGATGACCGAGCATCTGCAGCGCGTCGCCGAACCGACCGACGACGACAGCCATTACCAGCGAGTCTGTGCGGGCTTTCAAGACGCGAAAATCATATGTGATGATTCTGAAAGCATAGGACTCGTCAAATTGAGTCGAACCACCAGCGAGTGGCACCTCCATCAAATTCAAGTGCTGCCTGATCGTCAGCGTAAAGGCATCGGTACTCATGTTTTGAATGAGGTGCTGATTCGAGCTGGAAGAGAAGGAGTGTCGGTCACTTTAAGCGTCCTTCATGGAAATCCGGCGCGAAACTTGTACGAGCGGCTCGGGTTTAGGGTCGTATCCGAGACGTCGACCAATGCGAAGCTCACTTGGCACCATTTGTTCTAAAGTGCGCAAATCTGCGTAAGCAGTTTGCGCTCGCAGGGTAGAAGGTCGCCGCTGCTGAGGGGCGCGGCGGGAACGCCGCTACCATGGGTGCCTTTCGTACTCCGGGGCGGCTTGCCGTCCCGAATGGCGAACCACTGTTCGCGCACCACCCCTGTGTACGCTGCATGAACGCCGCGTCAGGCAGCCACACGTGAGTCGCCAGCCATCCTTGCAGGTAGCGCGAGAGCGTGGTGGCCACCTCGCACCGGAACACGGACATCCGTGCCCACGCGCGGCGGACATTCAGTCAACTTCTGCCCGCGACGGGCGATGTCGCCCGCCGCAGCAGCATGCACACTCCGGGCCCGTCGCGATGCGTACTTCACCGCACCGATGGTCGACGTAAAGGCCGGGTCAACCAGAATCAGTTCGACACCGGCGCGGAAGCATTTGGCCTCGAGCGGCTGCTGGTATCTCGCGTAGAGCAGTCCCGAAAGCGTGCGCGCTCCCTTCGGGCTGAGCTGCGCCATCGTTTTTTTCATTGCGGTGAAATTGAGGTCTTCAGAGACAACCGGCTGGCGGGCTTCCTTTGCCCAGTCGACGGTGGCCGTCAACGCATCTGACAGAACGGCGTTGCCTCGTCCCGGGCGGGCGTCTTCACGCAGCAACGGGAACCGCCTCGTCTGCAGCAGGTGCTGCAGCCCTTCTTGCGGTAATTCAGTCCACTACACAGGTCCGAAATGACATCGATATTGCCGGAGCCCGCCTCGATGCAATGCTTTTGCAACCTTGATGCCTGTGTCTTTCGCTGCTCAGTCTGGTTGTGCGAGGAGACACGGGCGTTGCAGACTGTTTTGCCGGTGACAGCCGATTCAGCACCGAGGCGGGCGCGTACCATGTCTCGCTGGTAACGTCGATGTCCGCCGAGTGTCCTGCTCAAAGGTAGCATTCGTCTGCAACGACCTGAAAAGCCTGTCGACAGTCGTCCCGATCTTACGGACCGCGCAGCAAGGCGCGGGTATATCGGCTGGATTGCCCTCTGTAGAGAAGGCCTTGCCTGCGATCGCGCCTGCGCGGATACCTTAATCGTGCACGAAAAATCCTGTAAATCCGGATTTGGGTTGCAGGGTTAACAGCGGTCCATGCTGAGGGCGCAGTGTTGCCACCGCAGCTAGCGCTTCGTTCGCGAGTTTGAATGGACGGCTGTTATTTCGGTCGGCTGCTTTAGCATTTGTGCTAGCCATGCTCCTGCTACCGCAGCGAGTGGTGCCGGCACAGCGTTACCGAGCTGACGCATGGCCTGTGACCATGAACCCGTCGGCAGGTATGAGTCTGGCATTCCCTGAAGCCGCGCTGCTTCGCGGAGCGTAAAATGCCGCGCTCGACCGTCGTCGAGAATCACCATATTTTCGCCGCCGGGAACACCATGAACCCCTGCCTTGAGAGCCTTTGCTGGCGCGTCCAGAGTGCTTCCGGTGTGTCCGGGGTACTGCTTGCTGAAGCCACGTGGTACGTGGCCGCTAACGTGCGCTACCTGTGACGGCTCGCCGAGGCCGGAAAACCCGTCACGGCATGTTTGCCACGGCTGTGACGCTGGCTCCTGCCTGGTTCGGACCAGCGTCCTCAGTATGGCCGACTCCGAGCGCGTGATGACTGCGTCGCTGGGACGCGATAGACCATGTTTTTCCCAGTAGGTCGCAGAAACCCACTTGTCCCAAACAAGTCGCTCCGCAGAGTTTGTAGCGGCCGGGAAAGGTGCAAGGGACCCGACGTCGCGGCGAATACCCGCAACAAGAACTCGCTCGCGCTTCTGAGGGGCGCCATAGTCAGCCGCGTTCACAGGAATCACCGCGACTTCGTATACCTGCGCTTCGGATGGGCGACCTCCGCGTTTCAACACAGCTACGATGTTCTCAAGGTACGCTGCAAACGACGACCGAAGAAGCCCTTTTACGTTTTCGAACAGGAATGCCCGGGGCTGTATCTCACGCACAGCACGGATTGCTTCGGGCCACATATCGCGGTCGTCGTTCTCCCCCGCTGACAGTCCACCGGTGGAGAACGGCTGGCAGGGCGGACCGCCTGCGACGAGGTCAATCCCGCTAAACTGCGCCCATTCGATGCATCGGACGTCATCCTCCAAAATTTCCGGAGACGCCTCTTGGGCGTGCGCGAAGTGCACGCGCAACGTATTGCATGCGTGGTTGTTGAACTCGGCCAATGCCACGTGTTGAAAGCCGGCTTGCGATAGACCCGTTGCCATGCCGCCGCCGCCAGCGAAAAGCTCAACACACTGGAGCTTGTCGTTCGAACAAGGCAACGCGACGAATTTTGCGGATGGGTTTTTAGAGGCGTTGCTGCGTTTGAAAAGATTTGCGGACATGGCACGAGCTGAAAAAGAAAGCTCGTGTAGTCCCGGTTTTTAGCCGTATGACGCCGCTCAGTACTGACAGGAACACGGGTGCCACGCCTGGATAGCTGTAACGGTGCACACAAAAGAACAATCCAGTGATGCGCATTGGGCCAGCAGCGTCGCCTGCCGGTGTTTCGACCGGCGAGTCGGCTGCGCGGTGCGCTCTTACGGACACTAGTACGTTCTGCGTTTCGGGCAGATGCGGCTCGCGTCTCCGTTCACATTTCTAGCTCAGACTACGCTGAAATATTCCGGAAAGTACCAAAGAAAAATGCCGTTGAGATATGTGCATGTTGCACATTTTCAATTCAGGTTGTGCAATTGAAAACAGTGCCGATTGTGATTTTATTTGTTATCAATTGTGGAAATAAAAATTCGTTTGTTATCAATTGATTGCGAAAATTATGGGGGTTGGTTTGTGATTGTATATTTAGTGATTGACAGAAAAATTTAACGCTATAAGATTGCGTCCCGTAACTCGGTTCGCATGGCAACGATATGGCGATTTTCTGTGAAACAATGTAATGAAGAATTTGGGGTTGAAATGCGGCATATAAGTATCGGGAAAGAGCGGGTGGGCAACGTCTTCAAGAGTTTCGTTGACGCCGAGCTGGCAGTTTCGGGTTTTTCGTTGACGGCGCCGACGGTAGCGGAGAGGAAGTCGCCCGGTTTGCGGCAGGGCGTCTATTGGTTCGGCAACGTTGAAGCGGACGAGCCTGAGCAGCGTTTCTTTGCTGCTTCGACCTTCTGGAGCTTCACGCACGAGCTGGATGACGGGCCGCCGATGGCGCAAGGTGGCAACGACCGTTTGAGTGGCGTCTATCCCGAAGGCGTGATGGAAACAGGGAGCCTCGATGAGGACAGGATCGTTACAGCGCTGCGAAGGCTCGTGAAGTCGAACCTTCCCCTCCTTAACCGCTTCCCTGACACGGTGAGCCTCCTTTCTGAAGCGGAAAGGTATCCGGGATCCGCTCAGTATCTGCTGGGCCTTGACGCGCTTGCGAGCCGGTTCAATCTCGCGCATTGTCTCGAGACCAACGGGCTTAAGGCTGATGCGAAGGAAGTCTATGCATTGATCGCATCCATGGGCGGCCGCAACCCGAACCGAATGGTGCGTGCATACGTGTCTGCCGCCGGGCGGCACGTCAAGGCGCTATCGCAAGAAGCATCTAGTTGAATATTTGGGGAGCATGCGGCCCATCGCTTGCCGCCTTGGAAAGTAATCTCAAATCTGGAAGCAAGAGGAATGAAGCAATCTGTGCAAGTCCAAACGGATGCCGCGCTGAAATTTTTAAGGAACGCGGCTCTCAGTCCGGTCCATATCACTGAAGAAGCGGTTGTGCTTGCTACAAACTACGTTTGTAGCGTGACGGAAACGCGCTGGGTCGACGTCGACGCCAAGACGATTCTGAACGCTCTCGACATCTATTCCGCTGATTTCCGTGCTGAGAAGGATGCTACCGTCGAAGGTGGTTATGAGAGATTCGAGCAAAGGGTCTCAGCTCTCATTCATTTGAACGGTTTGTTCGAGCACTGTGCAGCGGTCTTTCTGGAAATTCCCAGAAAGGCACGCCCGAAAAGCTCGGCGAAGCGATACGATGCGCTTCGCAAGCAACTGAAAAAACACGACGACGTTCATGCTCTTCGGTTACTCGAGGAGATAGGCGTCCGAGCAATGGTAAAAATCGAGCAGTTTCTCGTGGCTCATGAATACGCTAAACATGCTGACAGGGACATGCCTGGCGCTGTGATCATTGTTCCGCGACGCGGGAAATAACACCGTGCTCAGACAAGACGTAACCACGCGACATGTGAATGTTCTCCACTGCGCTGGTGAGAGCTGCAGAAAGCGCGTTCTGGTGACCATTATCGGGGCGCGACATCGTTCATAAGGTTGTCCACAGGAAATGTTGGCAAGGCTGTGGGCAAACCATTGAGAGCGGTCGTAACTCGTTGAACTGGAAGGACAAGTCTTATCGGCGCAGTCCGCCTTTTCCGCCTGAAGCATTCGCCACCAGGAAGCACCAATCGCTCAGGCTGTGTCGAAATCGACGCGAGAGATGCCTGCATATTCCCGCACGGAGCTTCCAACCTCGTTCGTCGCACGAAGGAGGTGGAGCAGCCGCGCGTCATGGTCATCCTGATATTTGGGCTTGATGTACAAGACGGCTCAGAAGCTTCCTCGCATCCGGTTGGACTGATTTCTGTATGGCATATGAGAGTGGTTATATGGCATAGTGCCGCCATTACTAGCGAGGGGAAATGTCAATGGCAACACTCGAGAAAGTGCATGCGCAGATAGCAAAGCTGCAGGCGCAGGCAGAAGCGCTGCTTGCGAAGCAGTCATCTGGTGTGATCGCCAGAATACGAGAATTGATGGAAAAGCACGGGTTGACCACGGCCGACATCGAAGCTCACATCGGAGAACCGAAAACGCGGGCTCGCCAGCGAGGCGGCCAAGCTGCGTCGAAAGCTCCCGCGGCGGCCGCGAAGTACCGAGATCCGAAAAGTGGTGCTGCCTGGTCTGGGCGCGGTCGAGCTCCCGCATGGATTGCAAATGCGAAAGACCGTAGTAAGTTCTTGGCTGATGGGAATTTGGAAGCCCCGAAGGCGACTGGAAAGACAGCGGCCAAGGCGGGAAACTATGTTCGCGGACCCCAAGCCGCAAAGTACCGTGACCCCGCAACGGGAACGACCTGGAGCGGACGTGGTCGGGCGCCAGCATGGATAGCCGGCGCTAAAGACCGGACGGCGTTTCTCATTGAGGCTACTGGCGAAGGCGACGCGAAACCGAAAGCGGCAAAAAAGAAAACCGCAAGTCAGGTTGAATCGAAGAGGGTCGGTGCCAAGGAGGGGGCCGCAAAGACGGCGGCGACCAAAAAGGTAGCTGCGAAAAAGAACGTGGTGTCGGCGAAGAAAGCGCCTGCGAAGAAAGCCTCAACGCGGAAATTGACTGCGAGAAAGGGCGCTGCCAGGAAGGCTGCTGCGAGTCCAGAAGCAGTGGCTCCTGCATCTGCGCCGACAAGCGCCGCTGGTGAAAAAGCTGCGGGCTAACGCCTCAAAGGCCAGAAATCGCCAGGCGAGCAGGTTGATGGCGTCCTGCTCGCCTTCCTTTATCTTGCGCCGAATTCGTGCCGCCTATCTAGCGGGCGCCGAGTTTGCGGCGATCTGACCTATCAGCCGAAACAACGATTTCGAACCGCGGCAACATAGGCTGATTCCTTCGGTTTATCGAGTCCGTACCCCCTCCATTGCTCTAACCCGTGGGAGGTGACGTCATCGTAGTTGTTTTCGTCATCGAGCATTTTCTGGACGCCTCGGTTCACCAGTTCAATAATCGCCCCGCAATTCATGCCGGGCGAAGATCTGACTTTGGCTTGCAGCGCCTGCATCTCATGCACGGCAATCTGAACGTGCCATTCCTCGTGATCGGAAAGTGATCGATCATAGAATGCCCAACATTCCTGATCATTCGGCCCCAAGTGCGAAGTCGTCAATTTTGGCACTTTGACGACCAGATTGACCGCAATGGTTGTCGTGTCGGAGGAACATGTATTATTTTCGACCAGAGCTTTCGGTTCCAGTTTGACGGAATATGATGTGATCCCCTCATATTTTCCCTGGAGGTCCTTCTCCTTTTGAAGATTGGCCTTGATCGAGCTCCATATATCATGCCAAGTTGTCCCAGACACGTCGTAGTATTCCATCTTAAAGGTCAGGTGGACGTCTTCATTGGCGGCCCCAGCAAGACCGGCCATGACGAGCGCGGCGATAGCCGTCACGCCTGAGCCAATCACTCTGCGCAGAATGGGTCTCATGGAAAAGGCTCCCGGAAAATTCAAAGTTTGCTTGGGGTTTTAGGTCGCCCCGATGCACATAAACTTTGCTTACCGCGCTACCTCGGAGACTGACAAATTGCGGTCTATCGTACAAATGGCGTTGGGCCTCGTGTGTGTGGCGACTCTAGCTGGGCCTATCCAGGCGAAATCGTTCGCGAACACTTATGTGAGTTTCGACATACCAGACGATTGGCAATGTAGCCTCGAAGAAACGGAGTATGTCTGCAAGCCGCCCGCCGGCCCGGACGGTAAGTACAGCATGATTGTGATCCTAACGGCGAAGGAAGTTGGGCCCTTGGATAGCCCACAGCTTTACATCCAGCATCTTCAGGAGGATGTCGGCGCGAAGGCGGGCGTTAAAACCGTCCTGCCACCGACGAGCACACTGATTGGCCAAGTCATCTGGCTCGACGCGACCTACTTGAACTCGGAGATCGAAAACTACCAGACCCGATATCTTGCCCGCACCGAAGGCAACCTCGGCGTCCTTGTGACGTTTTCGGCTCACGTTAGTGTAGCCAAACAAGCCCAAGTCATTTCCGACCAGATTGCCAGGTCCGTCCAGGTGAACAGCTATCTCGCACGACCGGAGCTCGAAGAGGGCGGACACTGACTTCTCGGGCGTCAACTCTTGGCGTGTGCGTCCTTGAATCCGGGCATCAACACGTTGAGGATGCCGTTGAAGCTGGGAATGGCACCAAACACGTAGTAGCGGGCTTTATCGTGCCAGTTGGGTGTCACGTACAGTGTCTGGGTGGCGGCGGGATTGCTCATCTGCTGGACCGCGCGCGTTAGCCACGTTGGATAATCGTCGTCAGGAGCTTGCGACAGATCGTATAGGACCATGGAGCCGCTTACCCGTCTTGCTGTCAGGATGAAAGGACCACTCTTCAGCGCGTCAATGTCTCGACCACCCTGTGCCGCGATCGTCTGTTGAGCTTGCTTCAAGAAAGTCCTGGCCCCGGAAATGTCGTAGCGATCGCCTAAGGTCTTACAGTCGGCCTTGTCATCGCTGGACCAGGATGTCACCGGCCAGACAAACGGGGCGATTTGCACGTCCTGGCCGTAGGAATTGACCCGCATCGGCGTGCCTTGGTTTAGGGCGCCGCTGAAGCTTATGTGATCAAGGAATAGCGGGCAGAAGCGATCGATCTCCTGGCGACTTGTAAGTATCGGAACCGCATATCCGATAGCATTGGCGGGCACCTGATCATTGCGCGCCAGGACGTAGCCACGAACTTCGATCAGTTTTTCGCCCGTGGGCGCTGGGGAATTGTTCCAACCAACGGGCGGCGGTGCTCCGAGCAGTCCGCCCCCCGCAGATGAATTGACGGGAGTAGCGACCTCGCAACTCGTGGTCAAAACTAACACCGCACTTACGAGCATGCATCGCAGCCAGGCATGTTGTAGAAGAGTCATTTTTCGTCTATTGCCGGCCTGTCGCCTGACGTCGGCGCCCGTGGCTTCAATAGTCTGAAGATTAGCTCTGATGCACCAGCGCCGATGGCGAAGGCCATAAGAGCGACCGAAGCGCCGAGACCGTTGAGTGGCCACAAAAACGCCAAGGCGATGACGCTCAGGACCACGCCAATCGCGACGGACTTCACAGACAAGAGATTGATCAGCATGACCTCTTTCCCCCTGTCTCCCTGGGTTCATCAAAAGGCGACCAAATCAAGCACCCTGGCCGCGACCACCTCTCGGCTGATGCGAATCGCGGACGTTTCCTCGTGCCTGAAAAGTGTATCGAATTTCGTCATCGGGAGCCACAGGCTCGCCCACGTTTACGTCATGCAGATGCGGGCAGCAAGGAGCTCCGCAGTGAGTTGTCGAAGACTCTGGCGCCCCTCGGCTTGCTGCTGGCTGAGCGGACCGAGATTAAGCCGCCGTCACCTCTCAAGCGTTAGAGTAGTGGCGGGGCCTTGGTCGCCCGCTTGAAGAAACCCGACAGAATCGACCATGGAGTTGTACTGGCGACACGAATATCGTCTTGAGCCTGCCGCTCAGATTCTCAATTCCTCGTATGCCCGCTCAGTGACGTGATAGCCGCGGTATGCAGACTGAGACGAGCGCGCCGGTGAGTCAATCGTCCAGAGGCTTGCGTGGCTCGGCGATTATTGCCGCCGGCGCCGGAGCATCGTGTTCGAGCGGCGTCTCAAGTCATCCTCAGATGCTATAGGGAGCCTGATGAAATCGAGCTCAGGCATCGTGAAGTACGCTCGCGGGAACAGCAGAAAAACGCGGACGACCCACGTTTCATCGTCTGCTTGCTTCGCGGAATAGGGATGCAGGATTTCTCCGTTACCAAGTACGCGATCGAACCGGAACAAATCGGGGTATGGGTACCTCGTCCCGTCGTTATCCTTTTCCTCGACCATTCGAACGTAATCTGAAGCGCGAAAGCCCGGATGGGAGGAGTGGCGAGCCTGCGCAAGCCGGTCCTCGAGAAGTGCAAGTTCGTTGGGATAGCAGATCGCGATTTCCGCCTCATCGAACACTACCTCTCCGACGATGTACGGAGGCCCGTAATACCAGAACGGGTCGTCGTGATAAAGACGAATCGCGACAACCGTCCTTTTTCCAACGTCGGTGCATCTGTAACGAATACCAGCCGAGCTCAGAAATTCGAACCCAATGTGGAAGTCACTGAGTTTCATGATTGGTCCGTGGTTCGCGGCTTGGCCGACAACGTCCCGATAATCCTCGCTGACTGTCGATTGTCGGTCTTAGGGGCGCTGCCTTCAGCGGAACCATTCCAAGAAAGGTTGCCCGCGTACCTCAACGACGACGAAGTGGGTTTCCAGACTGATAGCAGTTCGATGGCGGAAAAACGGTCGAGTGAAAGAAGCACTTCGAGTGCTTGCGCCTGCCATTTTCTTCTTCGCGCAGATTCGCTAGCACCGACTTCTTCGTCGAACTGACTGCGCGAGGCCAGCTTGAACGACGCTTCTAAATCCGCCCAACCTGCGAAGCCAAAAACGCGCGCAGTGACGCAGTATGCAAAACCACGCGAGCTCATACTTGTGATTGTCGCCAATGCGACCGCCTTCTCGGAAGCGAAGTCGATTGTCGGTGGCATGAATCGCTCTTTAGGTGACGGCATCGCGTAGCTCGATAGTCTCGCTTCTTCGAAGGCAATGTTATCGGGTAACACCCGGCTTGCGGTTAAGCCCGCCCATGCCAGACACGGTTGGTCGACAAGCTGCGAAGGTTGACCGCTCCGCAGCCAGTCGGTGTGCAATTGCTGGTTGAGAGCGACTTCCCGCCAGTGGACCAGATTCCAGGACGACACGAATTCGACGATTGTCGTCAGCTCGAGATCCGGTAACAGTTCCGAGAGCGTCGAGATCTCGCGAAGCCTCTGATAATCACGTCTATCGCTGCGCTGGACATGAGCCGGGAAGAGTGGAATCGGCGGCCTGCGCCCGGAGAACACGTCATGAGTTGAATGGCCAATGCAGCGCAAAACGGTGAACTGGACACGCGACAGTTTAATGGTCTTGTCGGGGTCCAGGACTGAGCGAAGCAGTTTAGCGCGCCGCTTCAGCCCGTCTACGGTGCAATACGGCTCAAAGATTGAGTCTCCGCCGAATCCCACCGGTTCTTCCTCAGTTGCTGTCATTTGGCTCTCACTTGCACACGTTAGCGATTCCATACGCTTGGGCGCTGACACGTCATCACTAGCTGTTCGTGACCTTTGGGCTCCGACGCCCGTTCTGTTTCATACGTAGTCAACCGCGACGAATTTTGCCTGTCCTTGCCATCGGTCAGATTCCAGTGTAATGTTGTGCATGTGTTCAATATATATGTTGACTTATTGGAGTGCAAGTGAGGTGAGTGGACGAGGAAGCCAAGCGGCGGGGTATCACATGAACCGGTGGCCAGGTTATTGGCCGTGACGTTGCCTTGGCCACCAGGCCAGGCGCTGGCGCTCCGATTTTCAGCCGAACTGTGCGCCGCCCCATGGGGCTACTCCGGTCGGGGGAGCGGGTCAAGCTGCACTGTTGTGCATCGGATGTCGAGGGTTGGTTTACCGTCGTTGATTCGACTTCGGGGCGAATCCTTGCGCTACGTGAGTCGTCCGCGTCGCGGTTATCGGCAATCTTTGAAGTGCTTCGGCGGCTCGAACAACGTCGCCGCGGCATGCGTATCGCGTAGAAAACGCGACGAACACCTGACTATGTAAGGCCATGGGAGAGCGTAATGTCCATCTATAGCGCGCACACTGTGAGCGAGCAGCCCGAAATCTATCTTGAGTGCTGGTCGATTCGTGAAGCGTCGAACGGGGACCGATACCTTGTCGGTTTCAACATTCAGGACCGGGACGGGAGGGTGAGCTCAAGAATCGTAGAACTGGATTGTGTGCGCCGGGTTGGTGCAACTCTCACCGGTCGGCGGTACTTCCTGGTTGGCCGCGCCGGCTATAACTCGGACGCCGAATACGTCTGGAACTGGTGTGTCCGGAACTGGAACATCGAGAGCTGGAAGGATGTCACGTCCGAGCTGATACCGGACTGGCGACGTGGCGTGAGCCACGTCAATGGCGGCGACTTTTCTGCCGACGATTCTCGCACCAGCATTGACGGAGGCTTGATTGACGACGCCGGATGAGCGCACCCGCGCACTGTTACAAGGTCGACAGATGTTACTCGAACGGTCAGCTGGGGGCCCCGACCGGAAATCTGGGGCACTGGCTGTGCGAGCCGCCGGAGTTCTTCGACAATGTCCTGACGTTTGCGACCTTGAGATTTCCGCGCGGGCGCTTCCACTCATCTGGGGCGACCCTGGCGATAGCTTGGGCAAGTAGTATGTCTCTGATGTAACCAGCGCTCACTTCCGGCCACGCCGATCGCAACGTGTGCTATGCCGCTTGCGAAAGTCCGACTCGGGCGCCCTCATCCGTTTTTTTGATGTTTGGACGTAGTGCCCGAGACCTAGCCGTTAGAACGCCATATGGTGGTGATGTAGAGCTTCTCCAATTCGACGTACGAGCCCAACGACCAGCGCATTCCCCATCAGCATTGCACGAGCGACGTCTGACACGCCCGGTCGACAAGTGAACCCGCGAGGGAATCCATTGAGCGCCTCCAACTCTTCTGGTGTGAGGCGTCGAATGAGCCCGCTAGCTTCACGTATCGCATGTTTTGTCCTTGAAGGGGAACTGCCGCCTTCCGATGTGATAATGGTTCTGGCAGGCCTATCGAGCGGGTCGGGGAATGCCATAGCACCCTCCGCGTACGTGTATGCGAAGCCGTTCTTGCTGCGCGCAATAGCTTTTGCGCCTTTCGCTCTTCTCCATGCGCTTTCTTTCTCGCGTTCTACATAGAAGTCGGTGGGTACTGGTCCCGTTGCGCGAACGATGTCGCCCAGAGTCAGCGGCTTGACGTTCCCACAAAATTCGCTGAAGTCGCTCATTTCGGCGGCGCGCACGGTACAGGTCCGAACTTGACCGCCGAGCATCAGGCCGGAGTTTTCGAATCGGGTCTTGCCGTTTGATAAAGGCCGATATGTTAGTTGTTCATCGAAAGGGTCGGCTCGTACTGTCAACGCAGGTTCGGCTGCGTCGAGAGGATTTGCAGCATCACACGGAAATGCCGATGAAAGGATAGATGTGGATAGCCAGTCTGGAGAAGGAGCGCGGGACACCGCTACTCCGACGTGTTTGTATAGCCCGGTACTTTCGTGATATGCGACGATAAATGTCCGGCGGCGCTTTTGCGGGTGGCCGTAGTCTGCTGCGTTAATGACGCGCCATTCAGCGGCATAGCCGAGTGAGTGCAGGGTCGAAAGGATGACTGCGAAATCTCGTCCGCGGCATGACGCGGGCGAGCTAAGAATACGGTCTACATTTTCCAGGATAAGATACTTCACTGGCGCACCGTCCTCGATGCGCAGTCTCAAGACTTTGGCGATGGACCACCATAGAACACCTTTCTTTCCGGCTAGTCCATCTGAGGATGAGAGCGGCTTTGCCACGCTGTAGTCCTGGCACGGGAATCCGCCGACCAGGACGTCCGGGCGTGCATCACGGAATGCCTGGCGACCCGCCTCCGATTCAAGAACCTTGAAAATGTCGTCGTTGATGTGCTGACTTCTCGGCCAATGTGCCTGGTAAATGTCGCTAGCGTGTTGCTTCTTCCTGGAAGGCTCGAACTGGTTCGATAGCGTGACTCTAAACGGCGAGCCATGAACGGCTTCCAGACCAAGGCGGAATCCGCCCACTCCAGCGAAAAGCTCGACAACGTTAAAGGTGGTGCGCTGCTCGTGTTGATTTTGTACTGACATCTTGTTTCCTGTTGAGATGGAAACAAGTGCAGCGACTGGTTTTTAGCCGAGCAGCCATTTTTTGTGAAAGGCAGCCGTGAACGCTTCAGAGAATCCGCGTACTCTCGTCGAAGGCGACAAGGGCAAAGCGATTTGCGCTACTTGCATTGCGGTTGTTCCGACAACGCTTCTGCATCGCGATGTCCCGTTCAGTGACAAGCAAGGCATGGTCGAGCGCATTCTGGTGTTTGTATGTGATATCTGCGGCACAATCGTCGCGATACCTGCGCAGTCCTTACCTGCCATCAAAAACGCACGCGATTCCCAAACTTGATGCGCGCGTGAGCGCAGACCGGGCCACTCCAGTCAGAACTGCAGTGCGCTCGCGCGTCGATTACCATTTGCTCTATGAAGGTAGTAGGCGCAGAGACCACACCGAGGCATAGCAGGCATTGGTGGGCGGGAGAGTATAGGATAGGAATAGACTGTTATCGCGTGCGCCGGGGCGCACCCTTGGAGGGCATGATGTCAGCGTTCAAGCCGGAAGAACATCAGCAGCCACTGATTGAGAAGGCGCTTCGAAGTCATCGAAAGGCTCAGGCTCGCGGACGATTTGCGCCGGAGCGGCTCGTTGAAAAATGGAGCAACGAAGCCGGCATCAAGCCACCGAAGCCGGAGAGCGGCGGCGACGAGTCTGCCGACGGAGAAGGTGATGTTCGCTCTGACTAAGCGGGCGTCTGTCAGCCCTTGGACGGCAGCGGACGAGGCGAGGTCAGGGAACGATACAGGCAGGCCTAATCTCTAGTAGCAGGGTCGCGCCCGAGCGACTCGTATTCGGCCGCTGACGTCGCCATCACGCGTTGCGTTCCAGCGCTCTCGTGACTCATGCGGCTGGGCCGTGCCGGCAGAGGCAGCCAGCACGGGTGCCGCAATGCACCTGCCCGGTGCGCTCTCACAGGGGACGGATCAATTTCCCTTCCCAGCGAATGAGGGAATACTCGACGCCTTCCGTAGCTTCTTCGAAAAGATAATCGAGCTCGTCAAACGACGCAGCGACAATCGTTTGCAACGATCGCTCGGACGCAAGTTGCTGGAAGAGGGCGTGCTGGCTGTCGGCTGCCATGGAGTGCTGCCCAGGTTCATCAAAGAGCAACACACCGGGGTGATTACCGGGGTAAGAAGCGTGCGACGATGTCTGGTAAAGGGCCAACAGATAGCTCCAGATGAGACGCACGAAGTCACTCGCACTAGAATCATTCCGGATTTCTTTGCGAAGGATTTCGCGCAGTTCAAGTTGGGCCAGACACGGGGTGAGATTGTCGGTGTTGATCTCAATTTCGGCTATAGGCGCGCTTTCATAGCCGAATGACCCCGCATTCGCCCTAAAGTTTTTCTGGAAAAGACCAATCCGCTCCAGGTCGTCTGACGTATAAGCATCCTTGGGTAGTTTCTTCCGGGCCAGCTGATTCTCCTTGAGGCGAGCGGAAATCGTCACTAGACGGGCGAGGAAATCTGTGGCGGTATCAATGGACTTCTGGATAGCGGCTATCTCGACTTCGATTTCTACCTGCCGTCTGACGATCGCCTTGGACTCGGTTGCGCCTGAGGTCACGTCGCCGCGAAGCGCATGCAACTGATCCTGCTTCGCTGACATCTGCTTCCCCAGATTTTGGACAGCATGCTCGGATCGTTTCACGTTTTCCTTCACGCCAACGATTTGGCGCTGAAGCATTCGCGATTGACTTTCGAGATACCGGATGTTCGTGCTGATGTCCATCTGCGGCCCGGTAACGGCTTCGCGCAACAGGTTGTCCTCGACCGGCTGGTGACAGGTTGGACAGACACCGCTGGCGATGTCGACAGCGTTTTGAGCCCCGAGCTCCCGCAGTTTCTGGGCAGTCTTGTTGCGCTCGAGATCTTCTGACGCGTCCTTGTGAAGCTGTTCATACTCAAGAAGGGACGAGCGTTGTAGCGTGAGTGAGGCGGATGCGCGTTCGTGAACGACGCTCAGGCGTCGCAGTTCTTCTGTAACCGCTTCGATTTCGCGAACGGCTGTTGCCCCGGCAGACTGGGAAAAATCTGCTGACTTGCCAGCCAATGTCTTATGTTCGTTGCGCAGTACGGCTATGTAATCCGGAAGGGGTAGCAAGGCATCGGACGCGCGCTTTTTAACCTGAACTTCGCTCGGATTGAACAATGCAGATGGCTGATTTGACAAGCCTTCGATTATCGCGCCACTAGATGCCGCGGTTCGCCGAAGTTCCTCGGCGACAGCTTTCCATTCCTGGTCAATAGCCACCGCTTCATTGTTCAGCCTGTTTCTTTCGGCGTTTGTTTCGAATACGCTTAGACCGAGCAGGAATTCGGCGACGCGGGTTTTCGCGTCACGAATACCAAAGAAGGGAACGTTCGCAATGTAGTCCGTCCAGCCTCGTTTCTGCTCGACGGCAACGGCAGCGAAGATGGTCTGAAGGTAGAGTTTGGTCTCCGCGCCACTGGTTGACGGTACTTGAGGTAACGATAGATCCAGAAAGCGCTCGAGAAAATGATGGAAACCTTCCTTCTTCTGTGCGCCGCCGGGATCGTGAAGATAGGTAGGCGAGGGGTCCGATAGAGGCGTGGATTCGGTTAAGTAAGCGCCCTGGAAGACCTCAATCAGTCGTGTATCACGGACGTCATCGATAATAGCTCGTCGAAGGGTGACAACGTGGTCAGAGCGGTTTTCGATCTCGATGAATACTTCCGACGCGGCTATTTTTACGGTCGCATCTTCGAACTCGAAATAGTCTTTTACCGCGTACGGTAGTGCGCGATTTCCCTTTCCTCCGACGAGCTCCTCCATCCCCAAGGCACACAGGATGCTGTTAAACAACGTGCTCTTGCCGCTGGAGTTGTTCGCGCGGATAACCGTCAGCTTCCTGCTGAACAGGAAGTTGAAACCAAAATCGCCTTCCGACGTAGCAGCTCTCAATCGCACCGCTCGAATAATCATTAACTTTCCCAACCTTTGGCCACATCTTCCACCATCGTTTCTGTAATGCCTTTGCCGATAGCAAGCAACGCTGACTTGTCCTCGGTGAGCACATCCGGATCGGCAAGCACAGCCTTCGCGACAGCATGTCCTCTCTCGGTGAGTTCGTAGGCAGACGAGACCTCACGCACAAGCCCCTCAGCAATCGCGTATCGGATTGCGATTGCAAAGGCGGGATCGAATCCCCAAGCGGCGAGGGTCAGTTTTTTCTGCTTTGCTGCTTCGACGAGAGTGCTGTGACGCTCTCGTGTTTTCAACGCCCAGTTGAACAAGTGTAGCCGCGGCAAGCGCGATCGCCCGCCTCGGGACGCGATATAGAGAATCAGGAGAAGCTGCGATATCTTGTACATGGGCCTGTGCTCGGGGAACACTGGCGAAGGCTTGCGGCTAAATCGCAGACCAATAGCGGCGTCAGTCATAGTCGAGCTCGCAAAGTGCCAGCCATCGGGCGACCATATGACGCGCGACACGAGCAGCGTTGGCTTCGTCAAATGCCGGGGACAGCGACCGGAAAACCTTTTGCTCCAAACCGTCTCGGACCTTTTCCGTTAATGCTTCAGGTGTTCCCGTCCATGCGGCTGACGTTTCCACGACATATTTTTCATATTCGTTGATAAGACTTATCAGGCGAACGAATGTTGCGGGTGCGTTTTTTTCCACCTTGCGCAGGAAACTGTCGGTCTCGAGAAAGCTCTCGATAGTTTGCCGATTGAGTTGAGAAAGCCGTGTCTGGTATCGAGGAGAGGCTCTGACTGCTGCCAGACGGGCTTCGTTCTTTCGGATGACGTTTGCCTCGTAGGTTTCGATCGGCAGAGCAGCTTGGGTGAGCGCTGGCGTCTCATCGTCCAGCACCAATGCTTCACCTGCGGCCGTGCGAATCTCGTTGATCTCTAGCAGATACGTTTCACCATCGTACAAAAGAATGGTGAAGTCCGGGTCGAGGATGGATAGGTTCCATGTTCGAACCTCTTGTTCTTTGGTTCTCGCATGTGCTACCAACGCATGCTTGTCGACTTCAGGCGTGACGAACGCCCATCGCCGGATTTTCGTCGAGCCGATGAGATCGCGAATGTCCTTCTCGTAAATCCGCAGTTTGCCCAGATCGCGAGTAATCTTGTCCCGTTGCGCCTGGTACAGCTCCGTGCGCGTGTAGTGTTTATCCGGACAGTAGCATTGAAATCCGAATCCTGTTTTCAGCGTAAAACCTTCCAGTCCAAAGTCCCCAGGAGAGGCCTGTATTGCCTGATACTCTTCGGCTCGATATTTACGCCTGAAGACCTGCTGGCAGAGCGCTTCCCAGCTATTGCCATCAAATGCGCCGTAACTCGTCGTGAACACAATGTCAACCTTTGCGACGCGGAATATGCTGATTGCAACAGAAGCACCGGCGATCAAACCTTGCACCGAGGGATTTGGACGGTCGCTGCTGCACGGCTGAATGGAGCCGCTCCGCGTTGTCGCGGTGGCTCTGAGGAGTGGCCCCCATACGGATCTCTCTAAATCTTGTTCTCGAACACAGAAACCGGGTTCGTTCTCAAAGGATAACCATTGAGAAAATTTTGCTGACTGATTATTCGTCAACTGGCGAGGCTTGTAAAGTCGACCACTGCCTGGCTGTGGTGCCAGTGCCACTTACGGTCGAGCGGGACCAGAAGCGGGGGCAGCTTTGCTTTTCAAGTCCCGGGAGCCTGCTCGCGGCGTCGAAGACGTTCGCTTCACGCGTTACGCAGGGGATAGTGGAGCCGTCGAGCCGCAATATTCGCCGTATTTGAGAATCACCGTTGTTCGCGGCGTTTCAGAGTATCGCCTATAACTCTAAAGCGGAAACGGTTTCTTGTCTGATTGAAAAAAAGGAGATTGCCCCGGGAAGCCGAAGCTTGCCTCCAGGTGAACGGCCGCGGTTCGTGCGAGGTGCCGATGCAAAATTGCTGAACAGCCCACAGCCGCTCCCAGCCCACTCGTGGAGAACGACGATGCACGTCTTGTGAAATCATCCTGCCAAGCAGGCGAAAGGCTTCTGGGCAGAAAAGCGCAAAAAGTGGATGTACGGGATGGGAACCTTGCGACGCCGTATGGCCTTCAGGCGTCGCTTTAGCCCCCCATTGACTCCGACATACTGCTATCGCAGTGCGGGAATCCGCATGAGCGTACATAACTGGCGCGCGTTATCTTTCGAAGATTGCTAAAACTTCTCGCGAACTGATTTTCGCACGACGATGCAGACGCTAGTGATCCGGTGTGGAATCGGGGATATTGAGGTCCACCTCTTTCAGGACGCCCGCAAGAAGTCGCTCTCTTTCTGCGTTGAGGCATTGCAGATAAGAGCGATGGATGCTAATCCACGTTCTTTTATAAATCTGCTCGTTCTTAGTATCGGAGTCCAAACCCTGCAACGTGTCAATCGTTTTCCACATTAGTACGATTTCCGGTTGCCACGAACCCTCAGGTTGACCACCGATAAAAATTAATTCAGGCCTCCGGCCCGACGAACTGCCGCCCTTGCCGAGGTCAGCGAGTCCCCTGTTCCATTCATCAATCCAACTTTCATCGATACGACGGCTCATTGTAGTCAATTCTCATCTTGTAAGTGCTTTTGTATAGCAACGACCTTTTATCCATAGCCTGAAAAACAATTTATATGTTTCCGACAAGGACAGAGTTCTCGGTCGAGGAAGTCAGACTCGTGAAGGGCGGTTCATTGATAGACATCAGGTGTCCGCTCCTATGCCCCGTTCTCTCAATAAAAGCGCCGCGTAACGGCGCGAAGTCCGGCTTCACAGCGCGGCCGCAAGGCGGTGGGCATAGTCAAATGCGCTTTGTGCTCGAACCAGGTTGTCAGGGCGATAGATTTCGAGGTGTAATCGGGCGAACATGCTATCTGGGTCCACCTCGAGTTGCTTGGCTGCATTAGCGTTCATCAATTCGACCACGCCTAAAACATCAGTTGGCCGATCGGCGGCCGGGAGTTTCAGCAGTTCCAAGGCGACTGCTTCGTCGAACCCCAGCCATGCAAGCATCCTGAGCACCGGAATGAGAAAATCAATGTGCTCATCCTGACCTCGCATACTCAGTCTTTCCGCCCAATCTGGGCACGCTTCATCGAGTGCCGCACTAATCATTTCGCATGAAAATTCTCCCCAGAAGCCGGGGACTGGACGATATATATGGTCCAGCGCGAGTGATAGCTCTTCGAGATTTGGTACCCAGCCATCGCCGAAACGACCGGAGATGTAGCTGATCAGTTCATCTAGCGCTTCCGCGACGGCAAGCTCGAGATTTTGTGTGGCAGTGTTTTTCATTGTCTATAAGATTCAAATGTGAGAGGTAGCCGAACCTGTCTGTTTGAAGGGAGATTCCGGCTCGGGACGTGATGCATCAGGTGTTTGCGTTCGCGGTAATCCGGAATTACTTCCGCAGGAGACCGAGTTTTTTAGCTTTCGCACAGGTTGATGCAGTCGAAGATACCGACGTACTCGGCTTGTGCGGCGACATTTTGCCAGGCGTGCACCTCTTCCTGAGTCAGCGGATTGTGGTCCTCTGCAATGGCACTCGCGACATGCAGTTCGTCCCGAAGGTCATCGTTAACATGATGACTCGATAGCAGGGCTTCATCGTCGAACAGCCAAAGGATATGAAACTCGTCGTCGTATCCTGTGTCGGCCCAATGTGGGGCTATCGAGGTGAGGGCTACGGTGTCGTCAGCTAACATCAAGCACGATACGCGCGCGCCGTCTGGACGAGGTTTGATGTCAGCGTTGCATTCGGAATCGACGGCACCGATGGCGTCCGCGTTTATCCCGAACATGGGTAGGACGATGATGTTGCAGTCGGAAAACTCCGTGTGCACGTTTGTCAGGTCGCTACCTGAGACGATGTAGCTTGCGGGCGTGCCTCGTTCAAGTGACATGATGCGGATGCGTTCGAGCAGCGGCATGTTGAACGCGTACTCGTCGCAATCCAGAGTTTCGCAAAGGGAATCGAAGTAGGTTTCCATATTCAAGTATAAATTCGGTAATTGATTGATGCCGCAGCGTATGTGGCTTACGTAAAAATCTGTACTGCGGCGAGATTAATACGAAGGCCTGTATAAATCAATGGGTAACGAACGATTTCCAATTATTTATACGCGGTATAAATAATTAAACTCCGGGGTTTATTTGCTTTATTTTGAAGAGCCTCGAGCGTGTGTTTGTCAATCCTGCCCGCTTGCAGTCAGGTGCAGTCGATGAATGGGCGTCCATGCGGCTGGGGCGGGGTTATGCATCTGCAGGCGCCGTAATGACAGAAAATCGTGGTGTCGGTATAAGTATTTATAAAAGTCAAATTTTTTTGCGTAAATCGCATTTAAACGTTGATTTATGCGGGGCCGGTGGTTAATCTGATTTCCATATCGCAACTTTGGAAAAGAGATTAAGTTAAATGAGCACCATGAACACAGCGTTCCTGCCATCCTCCATTCCTCTCGGTCTTATGATGGATGCCTCAGAATATCGGATGGCTAACTCCCGAGTTAAAGGCATGGTTCTCGAACAGGTAGTCAACTTTGACCCACTGCCGTACGTAAGTGCACGCACGTCAATGTTCGACGTACATGTAATTGACATGGCTGGTGAGCCGGTGCTGATGTTCGTTCTTCAAATTGAAGACGCGCGCTTGACCTGGCTAGCTAATCCCGCTGAGCCGGACGTGTGGAAGTCAATCGGCGCTTGGCGAGCCAATGATTCGGTTTCTGTTGCGCTGACTAATAACAACAGCACGCACCTGTTCGTAGTCCCGTTCCGGCGTCGCAAGGATGATTCGGTTCTCGCTCTACGCCGCAACAAGCAACTTGTGGCCGACCTGTTGACGATTGATGCGATTGCGCTCTTGGGCGCAAGGGCACTCGATAACTATGAGATTCCGGGGTTGCCCGCACCGGCTCACTCAGTTGCGTGCCTTCTGCACACGGTTGGAGCAGACAGGGTTCTTCAGCGCCTCGGCTACTGGGCGGAGTGGGATGCTAAGGCCGGTGTATTTCATGCACGTAGGGTGGCAGACGACACTCAGGTTGTGAGCATGGCGTCGCCTTCCGTGCATTGATGAAAGCCCCCGATTGCTCGCGCCCTCTGTTAGATTTTGAGGGCGAGGAGATTGTCGATAGTGCCGCGCCGATGTGGTCATCTCGGCCTTGAACACGGAGCATCTCGGCGAAAGTTGTCCCGCAAGACGGGCCCACCTTTGTGGGCCTTTTGCGCTTGGATTTCCAACGAAAGCGACCGTCCTGTCGCTCAAGAGCAGATCTTCTACGTGCAGGTGGAATTGATAACATGATGGGGCACGTCGACGATGACGGGGGCACGCCTAGGCGCGGTACTCGCGATCGCGATGTTATCAATTCCGTAGAGACGAAATTCAACATACATATTGTTGAGAAAATACGGCTCCTAACTGACACTCTGGGCTTTGCGTCTGAAAGATTCCCAATGATTGATCGGCCCCCTATCGGGCAAGTGATTCGCGCAGCGCGCCTGCATCTTGGCCACACGCAGGCCAAGTTCGCGGTTCTGTGTAACATCACGCCTCAGTACCTGTCCCTGCTGGAACTGGGTGAGGTCAACGTGTCGCTTGATACGCTACTGATGATCAGCGAGGCACTTGGCGAGCCACTGTCTTCGCTGCTGGCGAAGGCAGAAGCAATGGCTGCAAGCGGGGAGGCATCTCCAGCGCTGCGCGGGTCACGATCAGGAAAGCAGGGGGCGACTGCGCTGAAACTGGCGAAAAAGAGCGGGGCGGTTCGGCCGGCGTCGCTGAAGGGGGACTCGGGCACCGATACTTCGAAGGGGGCTCCTCGTACGCCGACCGCGCGCACTTCAACGCGTCGGGCTGGGGGCAAGGCGATGCAAGGCAGCGGTGAGGCGGGTGCAAGCGATTCGGGCGACGCGAAGCGGACTACCTCGGGGCGGCCTGGAAAACGAAAAACTGACGAATAATAGTTCTTATAAATTAAAGAATAAAATTAATAGCTGAAATTCAATCGTGACGCAGGCGCATGCTAACGCATCAGTCGTGGCGCCGCTCAAGTCCTCGACGATGAAAGTTTGTTGGGCTGTTTGCTATTACAACGACCCCTCCGCGCCAAGATGAGTCACATCCATGTACATGGCGTCGCGGAGGTCAAACGCTTCGGAATACCGTGCTCTCTACTGGTCGCCGTACTTCCACGCGGCAGCCGGAATGGTCACATCTCCCAAGGAACTGGACCGTGCTATTCGACTCGGCTCGTTGCAGCAATGCATTCAGCTCACGGACAGTCATCGGCGCTCTCGCTGGTCGCCCCATCTCTCGCGCCAAGCGGGCTATGCACGCTCGCCACTTTTTCCGAAGCACCACTCGGAGGTAGTTGACCTAGATCGCGAGAACCATTGCACGTCGAATTCAATGTAAATATTGAAATCGAACCATACCATAAACGGTTGACGGGTAACCGGATTTTGCGGTCGCGTGCATGTCCGAGTCTCGATACTCGCCGTGTTCCGCGTGAGCGCGAGGAGGAACCATTGTAGGGAACCCGTAGCAGACCGATTGCTCCGGTCGGACGCCTGCCGCCTATGGTTATTGCCAACGCCTCAATCTCAGTCGAAGGTGGCGGGCGACTTTGTCGTAGGGGCAGGGTGTAGGGGAAGCGGCGACGTGTCCTTGGAGCTAACAAGAAGGAGCGTGAGCAATGCAGCTACGGCTGCGATTCCTGTTGCGACAAGCAACACAGATGCAAAGCCCGAGGCGAAGCTCAGACGTGCAATGTCGAGAATCTTTTCATGTGCGTTTTCTGGCATTCCTGCTACGAGACCCGCCACGTCACCCGCGACAATGCGGGACACCATTGCAGTGCTGCTTCCGTCCACAATATTTGTCAGGCCTGCTGCCGACGCGGCCTTCACGAAATGAAGCTGGGTTCCGTTCGTCAGAATTGTGCCTAATCCTGTGATTCCGGTGACAAGCCCCACAAATCGCAGCGTACCGCTGATGCCTGACGCCATTCCGCCTCGTTCCGGCGGAATAACGCTCATCGATACCTTCGCAGTTTCTCCATTCAGCATGCCAGCGCCACAGCCGGTGACGAACATGCCGATAGCGACGACTTCGATCTGCAGATGTGTATTGACCATGAGGGCGGTGACAAGGTTGCCAGCCATGACGATGACAAGACCAGTCGTCAGAAGCGCTCTTCCCGAGATTCTTGTCGCGAGCGCGGCTGCAATCCGGGGAAAGAAGAACAGCGGAAGCGCAAAAGGTAACATGCTAATGCCCGCCATAGCGGGACTAAGCGCAAAGTTGTTCTGGAGATAGAGCGGCAGATAGGTCATCATGACCTGCGCTGAGGACGCAAAGCCGAGCATGGCAAAGCTGCTGCCGAGGAACGTCCGTTTGCGGAAAAGAGCGAAGTCCACCATCGGACGCTGCTGCACAAGTTCAGCTACGACATACAGTCCGAACAGTAGAGATGCTGTGGCCAGCTTCATAATGGTCGGGCGACTCGTCCATCCATCCGCATTTGCGTCGATCAGCGCCCATACCAAGGCGAACAAGCCGGTACCGAAAAGTATCATGCCGGGTACGTCCAGCCTCTGCGTGTCTGGGTCGTTTGACTCGTCGACAGACGTGACAGCGAGTGCGATGAGGGCCACTCCTACTGGAACGTTGACGAGGAACGCCCACCTCCAGCCCAATGCAGTGGTGATCACTCCACCAACCAAAGGACCCACGGCCACGGCGACTCCGATGACAGTGCCCCAAAAGGCAAAGGCCTTTGCGCGGCTGGCACCACGAAATGCGTGTCCCAGCGCAGCCAGCGCTGCACTGAGCTGGACTGCCGCGCCGACACCTTGTAGGGCGCGCGAGGCATTTAGAATGAGAGATGAAGGCGCGAGTCCGCAAAGGAAAGAGGCAACGGTGAAGGTCACCAGACCAAGAATCAACATCCGTCGACGGCCGAAGCGATCTGCCAGCGCACCAGCGGGCATCAGCAGGGCCGCAAAGGTCAGGACGTAGGCACTGATTACCCATTCGATATCGGAAAACGCCGCGTTGAGGTTGCGTGCGATTGCTGGCAGGGAAACAGCAACGATATTCGAGTCCAGCATAATCATGAAAGAGACGCCGGAGAGGCAGAGTAACATTCGGGCAGCGCGCCCGCTCACCCAACGCTCCCGTCGTTCCCGTGCGATTCGCGCCGCGTTATCGTTTTGAGTCGACGACGCTGTCGATGTAGTCTCATCGTTCATGAAGTGCTCTTTCGAAGTTACTTTTCTGCTCTGGTCTGGTCTGGTCTGGCGCTGCCAGCTGCCTGTGAGCCGGATTGCGTACGGTTGCTTCCTATCGCGCCTAGCGGACCTTGTGCTGATAGACGAGAAGTTTGATGTAAGCGGCCGAGAGAAGCGGCGTCGCAATGCCTGCCTCCCCTGCGTGGCGCACGAGGGCGCCAATAATTTCTTCCACCTCGACTGGTCGGCCACGCTGCACGTCTCGGAACATGGACGATACGAACGGCGACCCTTTGGCGGTAAGTTGCTCGCGCGTAAGGTGTAGGAACGTGTCCGATGGAGGCTCGCCAACGACCTTCACAATGGTGACGATCTCTTCTAGCAGTTGGAGAGCGAACGACGCTCCACCCGTGCAGGCTTCAATCTCCCCAATCGTTCCGCCCGTCAGGCATGTAATGGCGCCGACTGACGCGAGCAGAATCCACTTTTCCCACATCTCGCGACCAATGACACGCGACAGGCGGGCACCGATATTCGCGTCCCGGAAGAAGGCATCCAGAGCCTCGATCCGAGATGTAACGCCGCCGTCGAGTTCTCCGAAGGCGAAGTCCTGCATCGGCGAAAGTTGCACGATGCGCCCGTCGTCCTCAAGCACCGTCGCTACCTTCAGCGTGCAACCGACCAGGTTGTGCTTCGTGAAGCGCCGGGCGAGAGTTTCCATATGACCCATACCGTTGAGAACGGGCAAAATCATGGTTTCTGGGCCGACCGCCGGTGCAATGTCTTCCAGGACGTTGGCCAGCTGGTATCCCTTCACAGCGAGCAGGACGGCATCGTAGGGCTGTGCAATCTCACCTGCTGTCACGAGCGTTGGATACAACGTCGCGTCGCCGTGCGCGCTCTGGATACGTAGCCCCGTTTCGCGCAACTGTAACGCTCGCGTCGGTCTAACCAGAAAGGTGATGTCACGCCCGGCTTGTGCCAGTCGGGCGCCGAGATATCCACCGGTGGAGCCTGCTCCAACTATCAATAAACGCATAACGCTTTTTGTCCTCATTTGATGAAACTGGTAAGCGCAGCTTTGCGGTGATACGCAGGTCCAACGCCGGACGGCAACGCAAAACGCTGGGTCGTCTCAGGCATCAGAGGCTGCCTCGAGTCACAGCACCTGCCGGCGCCGACGTCGCACCGCAGTCATTTAGATTACGCTTGTTATCATTAATTCTAGAGCGATATGATGATGGGCGCAATCATAAGATTTTCGAAAGGATTCGACGTTCGGCATGCGCGACCGTGGGCTCGGCGCCAATCAACAGCGCTCGGGATGGCATCAGCTGTGCCTCGTGACTCAACTCATCAAGTGCAAGGAATTCGGATATGACCAGAGTTACCAAAGAAGCCGCGGAGGCAAACAAGAGGGGTTTGGTGGACGCCGCTGGCCGTCTTTTTCGGGAAAAAGGCCTTGATGGCGTCGGGGTAGCGGAGATTGCCCGATCTGCGGGTTTAACGCATGGCGCCATCTATTCGGGATTCGCCGGCAAAAGTGATTTGGCCGTCGCGGCGCTGAGGCGAGGGCGTGAAGCTGGGGCAGAGCGCCGAACGAAGGCCTTAGGGAACGAGCCGGATGTCAATGCGCTGTTGAGGCACTATGTCTCAAAGCGTCAGCGTGACGATCGTATTAATTGTTGCCCCCTCCTTGCCTCCGCGAGCGAAGCTGCCCGCCAGGACAGTATCTACCGCAAAGAGTTTTCAGAGACATTTCTCGAACTCGTCTCTGCTTTGCAAGCTGCGATGGAGCGAGAGGACACAAAAGATGCGCATCGAAAAGCTCTCGCCGTCGCAGCCGGGATGATCGGTGCGGTGGCGATGGCGCGAGTCCTTGATGGGCAGTTATCTGACGAGCTACTGGAAGCTGCGCGCGCGAGCTTCGTCGAATTCGCAGAGCCTTAAACGCGCGCTTCCGCGTCAGCGGCGTTTCTCGTCTTTAAAGCGCAGATTTATAGCGAGTAGCCATTCGACGATAACCAACCTCCGGATACATGGGAACAGTTAGTGCGGAAGCGAGACGAATTTTCGGCGCCGTTCGTGCCGAATTCCCATTTCAATAATCCGATGGTTTCTGGGTCTGTCGAGTTCGGTTCTTTCGCGCGGCGCACAATTCGAGTTATGCAACATTCTCACTAACGCCTTTTAGTGATTCTGTTCAAAGCGCTCTCGCGTAAGTTTGAGCAAGTTGCGCGAGACCGCAGGGTGCCTCCGGATGTGTCCATGTGGCGCCAACAGGGGGTGCGCGAAGGCGAGTGCCGTAGGGGCGGGGATATCGCGAGGGGATTGGCTTGGTTTTCGGGCTATTTTCCGGTTTGGAGCTTCAAACTCTGGCGCGTCTGGTGCGTTGCCGGTTACGGTCCCCTCTGCTTCCGTTGATACCGTGCCGCGACATACAACGCGCCATACTCTCACAGATTTCTTTTCCAAATTGGCGTAAATCTGCCGGGATGCTTGGCGCGTCCTCCGCCGGTGCGGATGCGCCACTTGCTGGACCTCAGTCGCATCTAACTCCACTCGTGCATACGCCGCGCTATCTATCGAACTGTCAGTTGGACGTTTCCCGGATGCTTGTCCGCGGTCTGCGGTACTCGGTCTCCTTCCCTGCAATGTTGTCTTGCGATTCGAGCGATGTTCGGTTTCTAAAGTTTTCTCCGCCTTGGCCGATATCAAAGCGCAGTCGTCATGTGGGTCTACGTCTGCAGTAACGATTGTAAACAACAGGAGCAGTAGTCCAAGGGCTGATGCAATCGCAAGGAAAGTGACGAGGAGCCAAGGGTGCGGCGATGCAAGCGTCCCATCGGAGGCTCGTATTGCGGCAAAAAACGTATAAGTGAGAAGCGATGGCGCAAGAACCGATAAAAAGCCAAACCTTTCAATCAACCTCAAGAGCAGCCGTTGTTTGCCGGAACTATCAGGCGGCGTTACTTTTATGGTGGTCGCTGCGGATCGACGCATGGATAACCCCGGATACACAAGAAAAGATACATCATGTAGCAAAGCGTTTTAGCGTAGAAGCAAAGCGCATTTTCGGCATCGTTCTTGCCGGATTTTCCATCTCAGCAATCCTATGGTTTTTGGGTATGGTGGATCCGGTGCACTGGCGCGACGCACGAATTGAGTTTTTCAACACGCTCACGATTACAGAAAGAAGTCTGATTTTCCTTGGAATTTTTCTCGGTGTAGTTGCGCTGGGTTGTTCGTTTTGCAGATTTCTTGGCGACATCAGGGATTTGTTCCTCGTAAGAGCCGTGGAGTACGCCCAACATGCGGTTCTGGTCGGCGCCGGTGCATTGACGTTCTTTGACCTTAACCTCACTTTGTCCGGCACGCCGGTTTTCGACGTGAAGACCTTCAGCATTTATGTCGGCACGGGCGTGCTGCTTGCCTTGTTGCGCTCAATAATACGTTTCATGCGGAAATCCTTTGATGGGCAAGTATTTCCCCCACTCGTGCTTGCAACCATTGTTTTTCCGCTCGCATACATTTCGTACCCGTGGCTGAGCGAAACGGTATCGTCCATCACCAAATCGAACGACGAAGCGCTTGCCAAGGTTGCGACGCACGTTACTCACCCGGGCCGGTGAAGATTGGTGCTGGGCAATTGTGCGAGCCCTTGACGGGCAGTTATCCGATGAGCTACTGGATGCCGCGCGCGCTAGCCTCGTCGAATTCGCAGAGCCTTGAACGCGCGTTTCCACGTCAGCTGGGCGCGTTTAGTGCTTAGGGCGCAGCATCAGGATTTGGCTCACTGGCGTGACCCACGAATTGAGTTTTGCAACATTCTCGAAATCATAAAGAAGTCTGATTCTCCTTGAATTTTTCTCGGAGAAGTTGCGCTCGGCTGCCTCTACCAATTTGGCGACGCAGGACACGTTTCTAAAGAAAGGCAGGCGGCGTATTAACACCGTCAGAACGGAACTTCCGCCATCGCCCAGAATAGTTCCTCCCGCTGCCGTTGTGGTATGTGCGGTCCTTCAAGAATCGGCATGGAACGGACCTCAGAAATTCGACGGCTATGCGGATGCTGCTTTTGGAAGTCTTTGGAATCGAGAGCAATTTCCTCGGGTGGGTCGTCGGCGAGGTAGTCCAGTTCGTCAAACGAACGCATATAGCGTCCGAAGTCGGTGACGGGATTCCACGGGTACCGTCGTCGCGTGCGAGCTGGTCACGGTGCTGTAGCCAATCATCCGGTAGTCGTACAGCGAGACAGTGCCGCTCCGCAGAGCGGTTCCAAAGAGATTTGGGCAACGATTTGTAGTCGATAAGAAAGCAGCCATTGCTGAAGCTGGATTTAGCGCGGATGTGGTCGATTGCCGTCGTCGTCCGGTCAGTCTCGTGCAAAACTCGTGTTTCGTTCGGTTTTGGGGGCCGTAGGCGGCAGGTGAACATCGAATAGACGGTCTCTGCGGAAACATCATGAACCATGTCGCGAGGCATCGTCCGCATCATCAATTTGATGGTGCGGACGGCGAGAGTCCGGTCAGCGTGAGTCAAAATCAGTCTGCGCAGGTACCCCTGCGACCCGAATCTGCATGGACAGATTTGTGCACCATCAAGTTAGCGGTCTAGAAGGGGATGTCATCCAGCCATTCGGTGTCGCCCGACCGCTCTGGCGTGTCGGTGTCGGGTACGGTCGGCGGCTCATGCGAGGCATCGGCTTCCGATGTGTCGCCACCTTCGGTCACAGTTATTATCCGCATCGCGACGATGGGAAGCTGGAATGCATTCTTCTCGCTGTCAGGCAATGGCTCGTAGGCGAACGGGGAAGGGGATTGTGCGCTCATCTCGTGCACCCAGATTTCCTCTTCAAGAGCTTCTGTAGCGCGAATCATATCGAGAGCAACACAGTCCTCGAACATATATAGGACGAGGTAGCGAGACATCAAATGCGATATGCGTAGTTCCTGGGTTGCTATAAGAACCTTCTTGTCTCGTAGCTCCAGACAAGCCGCCCCCTCGCCGCCTTCATTTCTCACAACGATCACACTCGGTGACTCCGTTGTCGCTGGCACTGCGGCTGATGTAACTCCCAAGAGTGGTACGACAAGACATCCATCTTCGCCGAGTAGGCCAGAGGCAACGTCCGACCGATTCAAGATTTCCGAGATAGTCGTGCGATAGCTCGAAGGGGCACCAGAACGTTGACAGTCATCCAGAATCTGCTGGACCAGGTTGTAGTTTAGGACGTCTTGGTCGAGGAGTACGGTTACGACGTTCGCTTTTGCGTCTGAAGAAGAGTTCACTGATTTTTCGCCCGTAAGCAGTATTCAGGTGGTTAATTGGATAGATACGCGATATGTAGCGCTGGGTTTTATTCGAAATCCGGAGCAGACATCGTTCGTTTGATAGAGATTGTTGGAAAATTATGTATAAAACAAGTGGTAATGGAAAATATCCAATTACTTATACTTGTCTAGATGTTTGGCCACTCCTGATATTGCGTCGAGACTGAAGAGAAAAGGGCGAGCAGTTAATGGGCGCCTAGGCTAATTGTTTCTTGGGGAAATGGTTGTAGTGCCTAATAGAATTTAAACGTTGATTTATACGAGGTTGGCCGTTAATCTGTTTCTCATTGAATTGCAGATCATGGATTAACGAAGATGAACGTTGTCAATACAGTACCTAAGGTTTCTGGTATTCCTCTCGGAATCATCTCGCCAGCTTCGGAATTTCGGGACTTGCGAATCAGAGGTCTTGTTCTCGAGCAGGTAGTGAAATGCGACCCTCTGCCATATGCAAAGGCTCGCCGTGCAGTTTTCGATGTGTGCCTGGTTGGGACGAGTACCGACCCGCTGCTTATGTTCCTGTGCCAGATAGAGGACGTGCGCCTAATCTGGCTAGCGAATCCGGCAGAGCCCACCGTCTGGGAAGCGGTAGACAACTGGAAAGCCGACGGTTCGGTTTCCGTGGCGCTGAGTAATGGAACAACGCATCTTTTCAATGTTCCGTACCGCTACCGGGCCGAGGAGTCTGTTCACGCGCTGCGTCGAAACACTCAACTTGCCTCGGACCAGTTGACTGAAGACGCGATTGCGCTTTTGGCCGCTGGAGCGCTTGATGCCTTTGAATTTCCGGGTTTGCCTGCTCCGAAGCACTTCACTGCGTGCCCTGTTTACACACCTAGAGTAGACGACACCCTTAAAGCGCTTGGCTACGAAGCTAGGTGGGATGCGCAGGCTTATGAATTCTTTGCGCGCAAGTCATTGATTATCGTGCGCTGATTGTGTTGCCCACTACACGGTGAAGTGTAGCAGCCAGCGACTCTGAGAGGGTTTCTATAGCAATGATTTTGTTGAACTTTCCGAAGGAGGGTACGACGCTTGCTTTTGAAGTTGAAGAGTTCATCAGTTTTTTGCTCGGAGTCGCATTCAGGTGGTTGTATGAGTTGATATCTGATATGTCGCGCGGGTTTAATCACCGATTGCAGAGCAGACTGCGCGGCGCCAATCATCTTGGCCGGCGTGTTGCCTCACGAAGGAATATTACGCGCCGGAATGCTGCGCCGGATGGCCGAGCCCGCCCCTGTGCGCCGCTTGCGCTGCCCATCGATGTGCGCACGCGCATTGACCAGCATGCGATCGATGGTCGACGGTCAGCAACGCGCTCGAAGCTTCCTACAATTCCACCGCTGAATTTTTAGGCGAGCGTACGAGTGGAGTCGATGCATGAGTGACGCCTGCGGCGACCTCGCTAAAAACACGCGCAGTAACAAGTCGATAGTGTCAGGAACCGTGATTTCGAAGGTCTCTCCTTTCTAGGTGACTGACTACCCGCATTTTCGGCGTGACGTTCGCAGTGGCTGCCGCTGTCATCCCAGTAAGTAGTCGGGAGCGTCACCCCTTTCGGAATCACCGCTTGTTTCAGAAGAGGTCAACGGCTGCATTTTCAGCTTGCTGCCGTAGCGCGCTTTCTCGGCAACTTGTCGGAACGGTTCACGCGCTATCCGCTGGTCTCTGCTATGTGCGAGGACAGCGCCGCCTGCACTGGGTCTCTAGGTCAGAATTCTTTGTCTCTCGCACTACAGCAGGCCAGATTTGTTTGTTCTTCACTCGGCCTCGACTTGATGGAATAAGGCTTTCAAGCCAATGCGAATTATCGCGGTAGTTGTCGGTACTCTTATCTCGGAACGATTGGAGTATCTGAGACGAAATCGCCTCCGTATCGGTCGGCTTAAAAAAGGTCAATTAAAACATGTGGCTACGATTCAGGCCAGATTTGTTTGTATGCCCAAATCAGCAGTTTCGATGGGGCTAGGCCAGATTTGTTTGTCTTATTCCGTCATGACAGGTTTGTATGTCTCGGGACAGCTTTCGTTTGTCACTGACCACGGGAGCATCCTGGATTTCCCAAAATCGCGCATAGTCATGATATATTACATATCAACGTCACCCTATCGGCGCAACACTGGGCATCACCGCAACACGCACCCGCTACCAGAAACACGAACCACTCATCCGCGCGCACCGCGCGCTCACACCTGGATCTCGCGCTCACCATGTTCGATCCATCGCTGCTGGGCCGTCTGTCGTTCACACCTGCCGATGCGGCGCGCGGCCCGTTGCCGCCCGGCCGTCATCGTCTGGGCATCGACGGCGAGCGCGACGCCATCCTGTTCGTTCCGCCAGGCCTCGACGCGCGCGCGCCCGTGCCGCTTTTCGTGATGTTTCATGGCGCCGGCGGTTTTCCGGAAAAAGTGCTGCCGTTCATCGAAGAGCATGCGCAGCGCGATGGGTTTCTCGTCCTCGCGCCGCATTCGATGTACGCGACGTGGGACATCGTGATCGGCGGCAGCGGCCCGGATCTGGAGCGGCTTGGACGCGCGCTCGTCGAAGTGAGCTCGCGTTACCGGCTCGACCGCGCGCGTCTCGCGTTCGCCGGATTCTCCGACGGCGCAAGCTACGCGTTGTCGATCGGCATCACGAACGGCGATGTCGCGAGCCATGTGATCGCGCTGTCCGGCGGCTTCATGTCGGTGTTCACACAGGAAGGCGCACCTCGCGTTTTTATCGCACACGGCTTGCGCGACGAACAGCTTCCCATCGAAACGAGCGGACGCGCGAACGCAGCAAAGCTGAAGGCGGCGGGCTATGACGTGCAATACGTCGAATTCAACGGACTGCACGTGATCCAGCCCTCGATCGTGGGCATGGCCGTGCAGTTTTTCCTCGACTAACCGGCAGGCGACTGCCCGATACGAGCGCGTCAATGGACTTTGAAATACCGGAATCTCTGGTGCATCCTCTGCTCGCGATGATCGAATCCGGATCGCCGCTTGCGCGACAACTGAATCAGCACGGCACGTGTCACGGCAGCATGGTGGTGTCGAGCGCGCTGTTCGATGCGAGGTCGCTCAACACGCTCTATTCGCTGAGCAAGGCCAACAACGAACGCGCGCTGATGTTCCAGATGCTCGCGCTGGACAACATCTACAACGCGCCGCAAGCGCGCACGATTCCCGCCCTCGAACAGCTGATTCCCGGCCTCGTCGCGTATCTGTCGCGCGGGGTGATCGACGGCTGGCTCTACAGCCGCGCGAGAGACGGCACGCTGCTGCCGTGGCTCGTGCGGCGGATGCGTCTCGTCGAGCCCGAGCAGGGCGCGTCTTATGTCGTCGTCGATATGCTCGCGAACACGATGCAGTCCGCGAACTCCGAGCGTACCGATCCGCACATGCGCCTGTCCGGCATGACGACGTCGCTCGTGATCAACCGGCACGACATCGTGAACCGCACGATTCCCGAGTTGCTGGCGCAGTACGGCTTCTACAAGGAATGCGCCGAGTTCAAGCACGAATACGAGCAGCACGCGCAGCGCTTTCTCGCGTTCCAGCCGCGCTTTGGCGCGCAGTTCGTGGTTTCGAAGGCCGCCTATACGGTCGAGGCGAAAGGCACGCCCGAGCTGATCCGCCTGATGGACGGTGTGAGCGCCCGATGCGTCAACGACGAAGAGACGCTCGAACGCCGCTTCCAGATGACGGCCGACGCGGGGTTCTGGCGCGACGCGAACATCGAAAGCAGCTTCGACAAGGTGCCGCTTCACTGCTACGTATGTCTGTTCCATCTGGAGTGGCACCGCGATATCTGGGTGCATGTCCAGCACATGAGCGAGTATCGCTACCAGCCCGAGTTGCGCGACAAGCTGGTTCTGCCGGCGCATCATCGCGATCTGATCGACATCCTGACCTCGAAGACGAACGTGTTCGTGCAGGACTTCGTGCCGGGCAAGTCGGGCGGCACGACGATCCTGTGCCAGGGCGCGCCCGGGCTCGGCAAGACGCTGACGGCGGAAGTCTATTCGGAAGTGGTCGGCAAGCCGCTATATCGCGTGCATTCCGGCCAGTTGGGGACGACGGCGGCGTCCGTGGGCGCGGCGCTGTCCGGCATCCTGCAGCGCGCGACGCGCTGGGACGCGATTCTGCTGCTCGATGAAGCCGACGTCTACATTCGCCGCCGCGACAACGATCTCGAGCACAACGCAATCGTCGCCGAATTCCTGCGCACGCTCGAATATTTCAGCGGCTTGCTGTTCATGACGACCAACCGGATCGACGATGTCGACGACGCGATCCTGTCGCGCTGCATCGCGAAGATTCACTACGAAACGCCGACGCGGCCCGACGCGATCCGGCTGTGGACGCTGCTCGCCGCACAACTGGGCGCGGAACTCAGCGACGACCTGATCGGCACGCTGACGACCGCGTGGCCGCAATCGAGCGGCCGCGACATCAAGGAACTGCTGAAGCTCACGACCCGCTATTGCCGCGCGAAGCAGATTCCGTTGTCGGAAGAAGCGTTCAGGATTTGCGCGCTGTTTCGCGGACACGCGTAACGGCGGCACACGCTGGCGCAGCCAGGCGGGCGATGATCCGCACATGCGCGCCTCGATGCGTCACGCGCTGCAAACGAACCCGGGTTGACGAAAGGCCCGCCGAAAGGCGCGCCGAAGGGCTCACCGAAAGGCGTTCATGCGCGACGTCGTCAAGCGGCTCACCTGAAAACGCCGTCGCGCGCGCCGCATCGCTATGCGTACCAGCGCGACGCCTTCGCCCGAAGCGTTTCGATGGCGAGATCGAGGAACGCGCGCACTTTCTGATTGGCATGCTTGCCTTCGCGATGCACCACGTGAACGGGCAGCGCGGGCAGTTCGTAGTCGGGCAGCACGACGCGCAGCGTGCCGTCGGCGATTTCCTGCGCGACCTGATAGGACATCAGCCGCGAGATGCCCAATCCCGCTCGCGTCGCTTCGATGGCCGAGTCGTTCGTGGTCGTCACGAGGCGCGGCTGGATCGGCAGCGTGAGCGGCTTGCCCTTCGCGAGAAAACGCCACTCGGGCGCCGGCGTGAGCCCCGTCGACTGAATGGTGACGTGCGCATCGAGATCTTCGGGACGTTGCGGTGTGCCGTGCGCTTCGAGATACGCAGGCGACGCGCACAGCACGCGCCGCACCTTGCCGACGGAAATCGCCTGAAGCGACGAACTCGGCAACTCGCCGATACGGATGCCGACATCGACACCTTCGTCGACGAGATTGACGACGCGGTCCAGAAACCAGCAGTTCAGGCTCACGGCGGGATAGCGTGTCAGGTATTCGTGGGCGATGGGCGTGACGTAGATCTTGCCGAACAGCACGGGCGCCGTCACCGTCAACTGGCCGCGCGGCGTGTTGTTGACGCCCGCTGCGGAGACTTCGGCTGCATCGATGTCGGCGAGAATGCGGCGGCAATCCTCGTAGAACGTTGCGCCTGCATCCGTCACCCGCACGATGCGCGTGGTGCGGGTCAACAGACGCACGCCGAGATGTTCTTCGAGTTCCGACATCACCCGGCTGATGACGGACGGCGACACATTGAGCTTGCGCGCCGCCGACGCGAAACCTTCCGTTTCGACCACGGTGACGAAGGTGGTCATTGCCTGAAGCCTGTCCATATGCGACGCGGTCGACGAGGTGCGGTTAAGAGAAGCCTGCCGGCCGCGCGGAGGGCTGCCGCCGGCAGGCAAAGGGGGGTCCAGCATAACAGCGTTCGTCCGCGCGTTTCGTGCGACGTGCGGCGTCAGAGATCGAGCAGCAGCCGGTCGCCGCCGCCCGTTTCGGGGTTGGCAGGCACGGCGCAGCAGATCAGCGCTTCGCCCTCCGCGGGCTGAAACTCCGGCGCGACGGGATACGCGACCGCGCCCTGAACGATGCGCGTGCGACAGGTTCCGCAACTGCCGCTGCGGCAGCCGAACTCCGGGTTCAATCCGCGCGACTCCGCGAGTTCGAGCAGCGTGCCGTTCTCCGGGCTCCAGCGCGCTTCCTTGCCGGACTTCACGAAAGCAACGGGGGTCGGCTTGTCCGCGGCCACGCGAATGGGGCCCGCAGGCGCGGCGGCGTCTTTTCGGCGGTGCAGTCCCGACGGGCCGAACGCCTCGGCGTGAATGCGGTTGTCGGCGACGTTGAGCGCGCGCAGGCCGTCGTAGATCGACTGCATGAACGCCGACGGCCCGCACAGATAGAAGTCGTAGTCGTTGAACGGCAGCGTCTCGCACAGCAGCGCGACATCGATACGGCCCGCGACGTCGAAGTCCTTGCCTTCACGCGCGCCGCCGGTATCGCTCAACGCGCGCACGACCTGCACGGCGCCGTTTGCGGCCGTCGCGAGTTGCTCGATTTCCCGGCTGAACGCGCGCTCTTTCAGCGAGCGGGCGGCGTGGAAGAACCAGGTGGGCCGCACCTTGCGCGTGCGCAGCCCTTCGTAGACGCTGTGCCGCAGCATCGCAAGCATGGGCGTGACGCCGACGCCGGCTGCGAGCAGCACGGCGGGACGGCGCTCGCGGGCGTCGATCGTGAACTGTCCCGCGGGCGCGCGCGCCTCGACGACGCTGCCGATCCGCAGCGTGTCGTGCAGATATGACGACACGAGTCCTTCGCGCTTCACGCTGATCCGGTAGAGCCCGTCGGCGGGCGCCGTCGACAGCGTGTAGGTGCGAATCACGGGCTTGTCCGCGCCGGGCGGCGTGACGCGAATGGGCAGATGCTGCCCGGCGGTGTGCGGGATGAGTCCTGCGCCGTCGGTGGGTTCGAGATGAAACGAGCGGATCAGCGAGCTTTCGTCGACGACGTTCGTGACCTTGAACGGCCGCCATGCATTGGCAAGGGCGGCGGCTTTCAGGCGGCTTTGCACATCGTCCCAGCTGCCCGTCATCAGCGAGTTCGGCGACCAGCCGTTGGCCTGGAAGGTCCAGCGCAGCGCGAGCGCGCCCGGACGATAGACGATGCGGCGCGGCGTGAAGTGCCACAGCCGTTCGGCGCCCTGAAATGCGGCGATTTCCTCGGACTCGAGATCGACGGTCGCATCGCCCGTCAGTTGCAGCAGGTCGCCTGTTTCGAAGTCGGCGAACACGAGTCCGGCGCGCGGGTTCACGACGAAATTGCCGAGCGTCGCGAAGAACAGATTGCCGGCGAAGTCGGGAATGGTCAGCCGGCCGTCGTCGCCGATGCGCACGAAGCCCGCCTTGCCGCCGCGATGCGACACGTCCACCTGGCGGCGCTCGCCTTCGTCCACATACGACGCGACGAAAAACGTGTCCGCCGTTGCGATCATCTCGCGGGCGCGGCCCGTCAGCGCGTCGAATGTCTGGGGCGCGATGTCGGAAAACACGGCGGGATCACGGACGAATTCGAAGTCGCGCAACTGGATGTATTGCGGACAGTTGCCGAAGCTCTGCGCCACATCGACGTCGAAGCTGCCCGCGCTCAGGGCGCGGATGTGGCCGTTCATCCGGTTGCGGCGGCGCGTGTTCAGTTCGATGCCGAGCAGGCCGACGGCCGCGCCGTCGTGCAGTCCCGACGAAGCGGGATCATTCGGATCGGCAGACAGCTCGAAGCGCAATGTCTTGTCGGTCGGCGATTGCATGAAGCCGGGCTGACCGGTGGCGAAAGTCGCCCACACGTCGCCGTCGTCGGCGACTGCGCCGAGTACCACGAAGGGCAACTGTCTGAAAAACGTGCGGTGCTGCTCGGGCAGGTAATCGCGCACCACGCGGCGTCCGACGTCGAGCATTTTCGCCGCCACGCCCACTTTTTCCTGCAGCGCCCGCTCGCCTTGATGCCACGGCGAACCGCTTTCCATCGATACCGAACTCATGATTGCGCTCCTGAACTTGGAGAAGTGCGAAGCCGTTGCGCCGGCTTCGCGCTGACAGTCGTTCTCAGTGGCCGGCGGCGAGGCCGACGGGCGTCTTCCTGAACTCGACGAAGCCCGGCAGCGCCTCGATGCGGCGCAGCCACGCATTCACGTTCGGATAGAACGACAGATCGACGTTGCCTTCGGGCGCACGCGCGATGTAACTGTACAGCGCGACGTCGGCGATGGTCGGATGAGGGCGCGCGATGAAATCGCGGCCAGCGAGCGCTTCGTCGATCAGCTTCAGGATGCCATGCGCGCGGGCGATCAGTTCCTCGGCGTTATATTTGGCGCCGAACACCGTGATGAGCCGCGCGGCCGCCGGGCCGAAAGCGATCTCGCCGGCAGCGACGGACAGCCAGCGCTGCACGTCGGCTTCGAGCGCGGGCGTCTGCGGGAGCCAGTCGGCCTTGCCGAACTTGCGCGCGACGTAGACCAGAATCGCGTTCGAGTCGGCGATCGTCGTATCGCCATCGACCAGCACGGGCACCTGGCCGAAACGGTTCAGCTTCAGGAATTCGGCGGACTT
>BBSL01000235.1 GCA_001319865.1 Burkholderia sp. E7m39
TCAGTTCATGCTCGATGCCGAGCAGCGACAGGAACAGTTGGGCGCGGTGCGAGTGGCCGGACAACGGATGGTAGTAGAGCTTCATGGCAGTTTTCCTTGGGTCAGAGGTGTCTGGGACATCCAGATCACTTGAGCCAAAGTCTAGGGACGCCATGCCGCTTATAGAATCCGTCGCCAGCTCAATTCATACTTCTCGTTACGCGAATGATGGCCGCTCTGCCTTGCTGGGCGGTCCTCCGGGCGAACCGTGCGCGGTTTGCCGGACCTTGTCCGCAGGGCGAAATCGGCCTGCGCGGCGTTTAAGGCTCGCCGGCCGGACCGCGTTCGGGCCTGACTACGCCTGCGCCGAACCGAGCACCTTCAGATGCATTTCGCGCCGGTCGACGAAGCCGAGCGTCCGGTAGAGCGAAATCGCGTTGAGGTTCGTCGTGAAGACGTGCAGGAAGGGCGTTTCGCCGCGCGCGCGGATCGCCGCGATCAGCGTTTTCATCAGCGCGCTCGCGTGGCCTTGCCCGCGGAACGCGGGATCGACACACACCGCGCTGATCTCCGTATAGCCGTCGAGCCGCATGCGTTCGCCCGCCATCGCGGCGAGCCTGCCTTGCCGGCGCGCGCCGATGTAGGTGCCGAGTTCGATCGTGCGCGGGCCGAACGGGCCGGGCTGCGTGGCCGTGGTCAGCGCGATCATCTCCGGCACGTCGCTTTGCGCGAGCTCGACGTATTCGTAGCCGGTGACGGGTTCGGGTGTGCCTTGCCAGATCATCTGCAGCAGCGTGGCTTGCCGGACCACGGGGAAGCCGGGCGGCACGGCGAGTTCGTCTGACGTGACGAGACTGAGCGGCCCGTGCGCGTCGAGCAACGCGCGTAGCGCTTCGAACGAAGACGCACTCGTATCGGCAATGGCGGCAAACGGGCCGATCTCGGGCGGCAACCGCCGCGCGCGTTCGTCGCCGATTGCAAGCAGCCGCTGCTTGCCGTCGAGCGCGTTCCACACGACGCGGTCGAGCGGGTGTGCGCCGTCGGTCGATGCGCGGACTTGTGATTCGGTCATGGTCGACTCCTGCGTCGAGGATTTTGTTGCCGCTCAGAATAGACGCGAACGGCTTCGGGCAGTAGCATCGCAAATGACATTAATCGAGTCATTTACGCCATGCGCATTCTCGTGTTTTCTCTGGACGGCGTGTTCGACACGGGCATTGCCGTCGTGCTCGACGCGCTCAGGATGGCCAATTCGCTGTCGGCGGCGGCGCATCCGGGCGAGCCGCCGCCGTTCGAGGTCGAGCTGGCCGGGCTGCGCACGCGCATCAAGACGGCGCTCGGCATGAGCCTCGCCGTGAAAAAGGCGGACACGGCGGCGCTGCCCGACTGGATCGTGATGCCCGCCATCAGCGCGGGCAATCCCGACGTGCTGGTGGACCGCCTCGGCTGTGCTGCCGTGCGCGATGCCGGCAAGCAGCTGCGCGCCTGGCATGCGCAAGGCGGGCGGATCGCGGCGGCTTGCATCGGCACTTTCGTGCTCGCCGAATCGGGCTTGCTCGACGGCCAGGAAGCGACCACGACGTGGTGGCTCAGTCCGCTATTTCGCAGCCGCTATCCCGAGATTCGTCTCGATCAGGACCGCATGCTCGTGCCGTCGGGACAGTTCGTGACGGCGGGCGCGGCGATGGGGCACCTCGATCTCGTGCTGTGGCTCATCCGGCAGGCGAGCCCGCAGCTGGCCACGCTCGTCGCGCGCTACATGCTGGTGGACGGGCGGGTGTCGCAGGCGCCCTACATCATTCCCGACCATCTTTCGCATAGCGATCCGCTGATCGAACGGTTCGAGCGCTGGACGCGCGCGAACCTGGCGCGCGGCTTCTCGCTGCAGGAGGCCGCGCATGAACTCGCGACCAGCCCGCGTACCCTGCAACGGCGCGCCGAAGCGGTGCTCGGCAAGTCGCCGTTGTCGTACTTCCAGGACCGGCGGGTGGAGCGCGCGCGGCATCTGATCGAGACGAGCGCGATGGATCTCGACGCGATCGCCGCCGAAGTCGGTTACGCGGACGGCGCGACGCTGCGCACGCTGTTGCGTCGCCGGCTGGGGCGCGGCGTGCGCGAGCTGCGCTCGAACTGAAGGGCGACAGCCGCGCGTCAGGCTGTGTTGCGGGCTACGTCGCCGGTGCTGTCAACATCGCGTCTGCGCCCCGCGCGGCTTAGATCTTCGAGCCGCCGTCGACGCGCAGCGTGTCGCCCGTGACCCAGCGCGCGTCGTCGGAGGCGAGAAAGACGGCGGCACCGGCGATGTCGTCGGGTTGCGCGACGCGCTTGAGCGCCTGCATGCCGAGCGTAAAGTCGCGGCCCGCGTCCGTCTTCGCGAAGCTCGACATATCCGTCTCGACGACGCCTGGCGCGATCGCGTTGACGCGAATGCCGCGTTCGCCGAGCGCGGAGGCGAAGTGCCGCACGAGCGTATCGACGGCGCCCTTGGTCGCCGCATAGGCGGAGAGATTGCTCACGGATGCGTGCGCGGCCAGCGACGACAGCAGCACGACGCTGGCGCCTTCGCGCAGCGCGGGCAGCAACTGTTGCACGAGGAAGAACGGCGCGCGTACGTTGACGGCGAACAGGTTGTCGAAGTCTTCGACGGTCGTCTCTTCGATCGGCGCCGCCTTTGAAATGCCGGCGTTCGCGATGACGATGTCGAGTCTGTCGTCCGTCAGCGCGCGCGCCTGTTTCGCGAGCGCGTGCGCACCATCGGCAGCGCGCAGATCGGCGGCCACCTTGTCAGCCTTGCCGCCTGCCGCGCGGATCGCATCGACGACGGCGTCGGCCGCCTGTTCGGCGCTGCTGTAGTGGACCAGCACGCGCGCGCCGGCATGGGCGAGCGCGAGTGCCGTGGCGCGGCCGATGCCGCGCGAAGCGCCCGTTACGAGGGCGGTCTTGCCTGTCAGATTAGCCATGATGAAATGTTCCACTATCGGTGAATGTGGTTCTTGCGAAGCGGTTCGGTTGCCGGGCGCTGCATCGCTGGAATGCATGGGTCGATTTGCCCAACGCCTGTCAGTTCGCAAATGTAGACGCCGCCCGTCAGGATGAAAAAGACTTTGTAGGCGGGGCTGCATGCCTGAAAGGCATGGCCGGATTACGCGGCCGTGCGTCTGCCCTTCACGCGCCGCATCGCGCCCGCTAAGAAGTTCGCCGACGCCCTGTAGACGATCGCATTGGCGCGTCGGCCCGACATCGCGACGCGAGCCCCCGCGCGCGAAGGTGAGCCCCGTGGCGTCCGATGCCGCTCCACGCGCCGTCACGAGTACGACGGGCGATGTTTCCATATGGATGCCTTATGCCTGCTCTTCGATCGAGTCGACACGGTCGGTATAGAACGCGAGGTGCTCGCGGATCGGCTCGACGGCGGGAAAGGGCGACTCGTACGTCCACACCGCGTTGACGGCGCGTGCGCCGCCCGACGCAATGGAGAAGTACGCGGCGTCGCCTTTGTACGGGCAATAGGTCGCGTGGTCCGTGCGCGCGAGCTTCGTCATGTCGACGTCCTTGCGCGGCACGTAGAACACGGCCGGATAGCCCGCTTCGCGCAATCAATGTCAGCGCGTTGCGCGAGTCGGCCACGATCTGGCCTGCGACCGTCACGACGACGCGCGACGGGTTGGGTTCGATCGTGATGGGGTGATCGGGGCCGGGAATCTTGACGGTTCTGGCGCTCTGAACGGGCTGGGTGGTCATGCTGTCGTTCCTTGAATCAGATGGTTTCGCCGGCGGCGGATGCGGCTTCGATCGCGTCGCGGCTTTCCTCCGCCGTGTTGTTCGTCCGATGCCGGCGAGTTATGGCACCCTCGCTTCGTGCGAAGCGGACGCTCGGGCACGCGCCGCTGCTGACGCGTAATCTAGCCCTCGCTTGCACGAAGGAGAAAGACTTTGTAGGCTGGCAGGCATGCCTATGAGGCATGGCATGCCGGGGCCACAAAGGAGAGCACATGGAGTTGCGTCATCTGCGCTATTTCGTCGCCGTCGCGGAAACGGGCAGCCTGACGGTGGCGGCCGAACAGCGCCTTTTCACGTCGCAGCCGTCGCTGAGCCGGCAGATTCGCGATCTCGAAGACGAGGTGCGCGCGGAACTGTTCAGCCGCAGCGCGCGCGGGGTCGAGCTGACGGCGTCGGGCAAGGCGTTTCTCGATCACGCGCGTCTTGCGCTGGCTCAGGTCGATGCCGCCGTCGAAGCCGCGCGCCGGGCCGCGCGTCCCGCCAAGCAGGTGTTCGCGCTCGGTTTTCTGACGGGGCAGGAAATGACGTGGCTGCCGCGCGCGATGCAACTGCTGCGCGACGAACTGATGAACATCGACGTGACGGTATCGAGCGGCTACTCGCCCGATCTCGCCGATGCCGTCGCGCGCGGCAAGCTCGACCTCGCGTTCGTGCGCACGGAGCCGGGGCTGGATCTCGACTATCGCGTCGTCCATCGCGAAAAGCTGGTCGTGCTGATGCCGAGCGATCACCGCCTGGCCGCGAAGCAGGCGATCCTCGCGTCGGACCTCGAAGGCGAAACTTTCATCATGGCCTCGAACAAGGCGCGCGTGCTGCACGACGTGGTCGCGCGCTATCTGCGCGAGAACAGCCTCGACCTGGAGTCCGCGCATGGCGTCGACAATCTCGCGATGGCGATGTCGCTGGTGGCGTCGACGCGCGGCCTGTCGCTGATGCCCGAGTACGCGAACAATCTGCTGCCTTCGTCCGTGGTGAGCCGGCCGCTCGAGGGCGAAGCGCCCACCGTCGATCTCGCCATCGGCTACAGCCGCGCGAATGCGTCGCCCGTGCTGCAACTGTTTCTGTCGCGCGCCGACGAACTGATGGCGGCTCGCTGAGCAAAAGGCGTCGAGCATCGATATGCTCCCGTAAGGGCGCAACGGACAGCGCTCGTCTCACGGGAGAATTGCGATGGACCGCCTTGCGGCGATCGAAATTTTTATCCGCGTCGTCGATACGGGTTCGTTCTCGGCGGCGGCGCGGCACTTCGATATCGGCCAGCCGGCCGTGTCGAAAGCCGTCGCGCAGCTCGAAGAATGGCTCGGCGTGAAGCTCTTGCTGCGTTCGACCCGCGCGCTGACGCCGACGGAAGCGGGGCAGAACTTCTATCAGCGCGCCCGGCGCGCCGTCGAGGAAACCGACGAGGCCGTGCTGGCCGCGCGCGGTTCGGCGGCGGGACTGACGGGAAAGCTGCGCGTGTCGGCGGCCGTGTGCTTTGCGCGGCTGCACATTGTGCCGCGTCTGCCCGCGTTTCTCGAACGCCATCCCGAACTCGAGCTCGAACTGGTGCTCGACGACCGCAACATCGATCTGGTGGAAGAGGGCATCGACGTCGCGCTGCGCATGGGCGAACTCGCCGACTCGAACATGACGGCGCGGCGCATCGGCGAGGCACGCCGGCGCGTGCTGGCGACGCCCGCGTATTTCGAGCGGCACGGCATGCCTCAAGGGCCCGCCGACCTGCTCGCGCATCGCGCCGTCGTCTACACACGCGATTTCGGCGGCGGCGAGGACTGGACGTTTTGCAGCGAATCGGCGGAGCTTGCCGTGCGCCTGCAAGGCCGCGTGAAGATTTCGGCGACAGAGGGCTTGCGGGCGGCCGTGTTCGCCGACATGGGCCTCGCCGTGGCGTCCGAATGGGCCTTTTCACCGGAACTGAAGTCGGGCGCCGTCGTGGCCGCGATGG
>BBSL01000236.1 GCA_001319865.1 Burkholderia sp. E7m39
GCCAGCAGCAAGGCGCGGCAGTTCACCGCGTTCGTCGAGGAATGCCTCGCGCCGGAGTTTGCTCCCGAGCGGCTGACGGCGCGCGGCAAACCGGGCTACGCATGACGGCGCGCCGGCGCGGAACAAGCTGATCCGCGCGGCGCGAGTCCGTCGCTTCTCTCAGGCCGTCTCGGCTTCGTCCGCGGTTGCGTCGTCTTGCGCGGCATTCGACGCCTGCGACGCGTCATACGCACGGAAGTCCGAGTAGTGCGCTTGCGAGCCGCCCCAGAACGCGGCGCGCACATACGGCGTGAGCGGCAGAGCGTGCTGCAGGCGATACGGGAGGTCGGGATTCGACGAAAAATGGCGGCCGAACGCGACGAGATCGGCATCGCCCGATTCGACGATCGCGTGCGCGCTTTCGCGATCGAAGCCGCCCGCCGCGATGATGGGGCCCGAGAAGTGCTCGCGCAGATACTTCACCGCGACGGGCGGATGGCCTTCGTGCAGGGTGTCATCGCCTTTGACGCGCGGCTCGATCACGTGCAGATAGGCAATCTTGTACGTGTCGAGCACACGTGCGACGTGCTTGAACGTCGCCTCCGGGTTGCTGTCGGACACGCCGCCCCATTCGCCCGACGGCGAGATGCGCACGCCGACGCGTTCCGCGCCCCAGACGGAGATCAGCGCTTCGAGCGTCTCGCGCAAAAAGCGGACGCGGTTTTCGACGGGGCCGCCGTATGCATCGGTGCGGCGATTGGTGCCGTCCTGAATAAACTGATCGACCAGATAGCCGTTCGCCGCATGCAGCTCGACGCCATCGAAACCTGCGTCCTTCGCGCGCTGCGCGGCGGCGCGGAATTCCTCGACGATGCCGGGGATTTCTTCGATACCGAGCGCACGATGCGGCGAAACCGGGACGAAACCATCCTTCGTCAAGGCGATGCCGTCGAACGGCACGACGGAAGGCGCAACGGGCTCGAAGCCGCCCGTCACCTCGACGTGGCTCTGACGGCCGCCATGAATCAGCTGCAGGAACACGAGGCCGCCTTTCGCGTGCACGGCGCGCGTGATGGCCTTCCAGCCTTCCATCTGGCCGTCGTGAAAGATGCTCGCCGCACCGAGATAGGAGCGCGCCGTCGCCGACACGCTCGCCGCCTCGACGATTTCCAGACCGCCTCGCGACGCGCGCTGTCCGTAGAAGTCGGCCATCATCGGGCTGGGGATGTCGTCGGGTTGAATGGTGCGCAGGCGCGTCATCGGCGCAAGCACGACACGATGCGAAAGTGCGTATGCACCGAGCTGGATAGGGTTGAACAGCTTAGCCATGATTGTTCCTCGATTCAGTGTGCGCGCCGGAAAATCCGGCGCTGCGTTGAGGAGCAATGTATCCATTCCGGCGCGGCGCGGGAACGCTCGAAAAGGAATGACGCTCATTCCAGATCGGGATAGATGGCGCGCATCCAGCGGCGGCAGCTGGAGCGCGCCTGACTCGCCTGACTCCATTGAGTCCACTGACGAACGCCAGGCGCGGACGCTTTGCGCCGCCCGAAGCGACAGACGCCACTGGCGCAGAGCGCAGTGGCGTCGCGGGAAGCCCGGCCGTCGCGGCTAGCCGAACGTGAAGGAGAACGCCTGCACGCCGGGATCGAGGAATTCGATCGTGAAGGTCCGGTCGCGCACGTCATCGTGTTGACGCACGAGCTGATAGAGGCGCGCGCTCGTGACCGTGCCGCTGCCGTCGGGCGCGACGTCGGCGCCGTGCGAGTCGCCCGGCGGCGCGCCGTCGATCGTCACGCGAAACCGCACGGGCTTGCCGTTCGCGCCGGGTCCGAGCACGAGGTGCAGGTCGCGCGCATGGAAGCGGTAGGCGATGCGGCCATGCGCATCGCCCAGAACGGCCGCCTCGCTGCCGACGATCCATCGGCCGCCGAACGCCCAGCTGTTCAGCCGCAACTGCGGCGGCACGCTGTAGCTCGCGACGTCGTCGGGGCGGACGTCTTCCGGCGAAGCAAAGCCTCGCGCCTGCTGATAGCCGACATAGGTTTCGCCCGACGCGACGTTCGCCGTGTCGGCCGCCGCCTGCGCGCCCGCGCCCTGGATGGGCGGCAGATCGCGCGACGGCGTCGACACACCCGATTGCGCCAGCAACTGCTGGATGACCTTTTCGGCCTCGCCATAGCCGCCTTCGCCGAAGTGGTGATAGCGGATGCGGCCCTGCGCATCGACGATGTAGAACGCGGGCCAATACTGGTTGTCGAACGCGCGCCAGATCCGGTAGTCGTTGTCGATCGCGACGGGATAACGCACGCCGAGATCGGCGGCCGCGCGCTTCACGTTCGACGGATCGTGCTCGAAAGCGAACTCTGGCGTGTGCACGCCGACCACGACGAGACCGTCGTTGCGATAGCGGTCCGACCAGGTCTTCAGATACGGCAGCGTGCGCAGGCAATTGATGCACGAATACGTCCAGAAGTTGACGACGACGACCTTGCCGCGCAACGCGTCGCCGGTGAGGGGCGGCGAATTGAGCCAGCCTTGCGCGCCGTCGAGCGGCGGCAGACGCCCTTCGACGGGAAGCGCCGACGGCACGCGAGCGCTGATGCGCCGGATGTGCGTGCGGATTCGGGCGCCGCTGCCGTCGATGTTGCCGTTAGTGACGCTGGCGACGGGACGCGAGCCCGAGCCGAGCAGGCCGACCAGCCGGCTCTCGATGCCCGCCGTCGAGGTCGACGGCACCAATGCGAGTGCGCGCGTGTCGAAGCCCGATGCGATGGCGGCGACGCTCAGCAGCACGAGCGCGCCCATCGCGCGGCGCACCCGTTCGCCGAGGCCGAGCGAGCGCTTCAGGGTGTCGAGGGCGCGCTTGCCGAGCCCGGACACCACGGCCAGCGAACCGGCGGCGCCGCACGCATAGGCCGTCAGCGCGGCCGCCGTCTGCCACGTCGCGCCGTGCAGCGACGCGCCCGTGAGGATCAGGCCGAGAATGGGACCGGCGCACGGCGCCCACAGCAGGCCCGTCGCGGCGCCGAGCAGCAGCGCCGAGCCGATCTGGAAGCGCGTGCCGTGCGCATGCGAAAACGAGTTGAAGCGGTTGCCGACGTCGGCCAGCGGGCGCGACAGACGTTCGGAGATGGCGGGAAAGAGCAGCGACGCGCCGAACACGGCGAACAGCGCGAGCGACACCCAGCGTCCGTAGTGGCTCAACTGCACGGCGCCATTGAGCCCCGCGATGCCGATGCCCGTGACCGCCGAGAACGTGAGCGCGAGCCCGGCCAGCAACGGCAGCCTGCCCGTGACGAAAGGCCGGTCGGCACGCGCGAACACGAACGGCACGACGGGCAGGATGCACGGGCTCAAGATGGTGAGCACGCCGCCGAGAAACGCGATGACGATGAGTAACATGAATTCAACCTCCTGATCCGCAATGGGTTGGTTCAACCGGTAAGCACGCAGCGACGTGATGGCGCGCGTGCCGTTATGCGCCATTACAGTCCGCGCATGTATCGGGTGAATGTCAGGAAGGAGGTGTTGCGTATCGCGTTGTAGCGGGCAGGGCGTGTGAGATACACGGCGATACAAATAAGCCGCTGCGGGCCGCGGCGCGCATACCCGGATCGCCGGACCGCGCGCGGACCGGGCGCCGGGCGGCGCACCCGGAACCGCGCGGATCACGCGCTCATCGCGCGGATCTCGCCGTCACAGCCGCACGACCTGCATGACGGCGTCGGCGAATGCCTGCGGCGCCTCTTGCGGCAGGTTGTGGCCGATTCCGCCGCTCACGTTGCGGTGCTGATACTTGCCCGTGAATTTTTTCGCATAGGCCGACGGGTCCGGATGCGGCGCGCCGTTCGCGTCGCCTTCCATCGTGATGGTCGGCACGGCGATGTCCGGCAGCATCGCCAGACGCTGCTCGAGTTCGTCGTACTGCGGCTCGCCTTGCACGAGTCCGAGGCGCCAGCGGTAGTTGTGAATCACCACGGCGACGTGATCGGCGTTCTCGAACGATGCGGCCGTGCGCTGATACGTCGACTCTTCGAAATGCCACTTCGGCGACGCGAGTTGCCAGATCAGCTTGTTGAAGTCGTGGCGATTGGCTGCGTAGCCCGCCGCGCCGCGATCCGTGGCGAAGTAGAACTGGTACCACCACGCGAACTCCGCCTTTGGCGGCAGCGGCTTTTCGTTGGCCTTCTGGCTGCCGATCAGATAGCCGCTCACCGACACCAGCCCCTTGCAGCGCTGCGGCCACAGCGCGGCGATGATGCAGGCGGTGCGCGCGCCCCAGTCGAACGCGCCGAAGATGGCCTGATCGATCTTCAACGCGTCCATCAGCGCGATGATGTCGACGGCGACGACGGCCTGCTGGCCGTTGCGCGGCGTGTCGGAGGCCAGAAAGCGCGTCGAGCCGTATCCGCGCAGATACGGCACGATCACGCGATAGCCCGCCGAAGCCAGAATCGGCGCGACGTCGACGAAGGCGTAGATGTCGTAGGGCCAGCCGTGCAGCAGGATGACGGGCTGACCGTCTTTCGGCCCCGTGTCCACATAGCCGATGTTCAGCGTTCCGGCATCGATCTGCTCGATGGCATCGAACGACGTATGGTGGGCAGCCTTCTTCGCGGCATGGGCGCCTTTGGCCGATTGCGCATGGGCGAGATGGCCGAGGCCCAGTTCGAGCAGCCCGAGACCCGCCGCGGTCGTGCCCACCAACCGGCGACGACGAAGATTGACCGTGTCTTGCATGTGCATTCTCCTTGGATTTATTCAGATCGTCTGATGAGCATGATGGCCACGCGCAGTGTCCCATCTATTTCATCACGCGACATGGTAACGATCGCCTGTTGCGTCGGCATGCCTTCGTGCGACGCGAAACGTCGTCTGCGGCTGCTGTTGCGACCCGCTACTATCGTGGTTCAGCAACGGCTGCCGTCGTGCGTGGGCGGCCTCTCGCGGGAGATGAGCCTCGCGGCCAGGATCGGGCAACCGCCTGATCCCGTTCACGCGTGCGCCGCGACATTCCCCGTCAGACCTGAGGAGACAACCATGCACGAACTATGGCGCTTGTCGGCGGCCGAACTGGCAGGGCTTGTCCGGGCCCGCGAGGTGTCCGCGCGCGAGGCGGCGCAGTCCGCGCTCGAGCGCCTCGATGCCGTCAATCCCGTCATTCATGCAGTCGTCGAGCATCGGCCCGAGTCGGTGCTCGACCAGGCGGACGAAATCGATCGAGCGATCGCGCGCGGCGATGATCCGGGTCCGCTCGCGGGCGTGTGCGTCACCGTGAAGATCAACACGGACCAGGCAGGCTTTGCGACGACCAACGGCGCGCGTTTGCAGGCGGATCTGATCGCTCAGGCCAGCAGCCCCGCCGTCGACAATCTGCGCAAAGCGGGCGCGATTCTGCTTGGCCGCAGCAACTCGCCGACCTTCGCGTTGCGCTGGTTCACGTCGAATCTGGTTCATGGGCGCACGCTGAACCCGCGCAATGCTGGGCTGACGCCGGGCGGCTCGTCGGGCGGCGCGGCTGCGGCCGTTGCCGCGGGCATCGGGCAACTCGCGCTCGGCACCGACATCGGCGGCTCGATCCGCTATCCGGCCTATGCGTGCGGCGTGCACGGGCTCCGACCGAGCTTCGGACGCGTGCCCGCGTTCAACGCGTCGTCGCCGGAACGCCCGATCGGCGCGCAACTGATGTCGGCGGCAGGGCCCATCGCGCGCACGATCGACGATCTGCGCCTTGGCTTCATCGCGATGGCCGCGCCCGATCTTCGCGACCCGTGGCATGTGCCGATGCCGCTCGAAGGGCGCGCCGTACCGGTGCGCGCCGCGCTGTGTCTGCGTCCCGGCGCCCTGCGGATCGCAAAGGAAGTCGAAGATGCGTTGCTCGATGCCGCGCGCCGCTTGAAGGACGCGGGGTGGACCGTCGACGAAATCGACGACGTTCCGTCGATCCGCGAAGCCGGGCAACTGCAGGAGCGGCTCTGGCTCGGCGACGGCTTCGACGCGCTCGCGGACGCCGTTGCGCGCGACGGCGATCCGGGCGCAAGCGCGGTCGTCGCGAACGCGCGTCTGAAGGTGAAGGATTTGCCCGCCGACGTCATCAGCCGTTCGCTCGTGCGTCGCACGACGCTGGTTCGTCAGTGGCGGCTGTTTCTCGATCAATACGCCGTCGTGCTGATGCCGGTTTCTGCGGAACTGCCGTTTCCGGACGACCTCGACCAGCGCGGCGCGCAAGGTTTCGACCGGGTGTGGGAGGCGCAGCTCACGATGCGCGCCCTGCCCGCCACGGGCTTGCCGGGACTCACCGTCACGACGCAACTGGTCGGCGGCGTGCCCGTCGGCGTTCAGATCGTCGCGGCGCATCATCGCGAGGATCTGTGTCTGCTGGCAGGCCGTGCGATCGAAGCGCGCGGCGTTCCGCCTTCGCCGGTCGATCCCGTCGTCTGAGCGCGCGCGGCGGGCGGCGCGCGCCGCTTCGCAACGCGGCGCATGGAACTTACGCTTGCGAAGCGATGACCGTCACGATGGTCGTGCCTCGCAAGCGCTCGGCCAGATCGAGGTGAACGGGGCGCTCGCCCCACCAGCGCGACAATCCTTTCCTTCGGCGATGTCCGATCACGACGATCTCGGGGCCGAACGCCGTCACGTGTCCCGACACGACGTCGACGGGCCGTCCGAACTTCACGAAGCCATACGCCGGCACACCGCGATCGGCGAGTTGCCCGACGGCCGTGTCGAGCGTGCGGCGAGCGAATTCTTCCAGACCCTTGAACGCGAGATCCGACAGCAGCCCCCCGCATTTCGCGTTCGCAGTGGCAAGGTCGACGACCGCGACAACGTCGACATGTGCCGACAATGCCAGCGAGAGTTGCGTGCAACGTTCCAGCGCGGCTTGCGCTTCCGTCGTGCCATCGTACACAAGCAGCATTTTCGATAAGGAAGTCATGTTTTGGGCGAGACAGTCAGGCGATGAAGTGGCGGCTGTCGTGCGAAAGGAAGCGGCTGATTGAAAGCGGCTGATTGGCACGGCAAACCTCGGTGCATCCGATAGAAAAATCAGGTGCTTTACCCGACAACACCTCACTGCGCGGATCTATTCCGCCTGCATGGCGAGCAATGCGAGGCACGGGCGTCACGAAGCGCTACGTCACGATTCCGGCGACACGCGAAACGCGCCTTGTATCGCAATGTATCTGCGTAACCGCCTGTTACATAGCGATTCATTGGCGCACATGGCGGACATACCGCAGATACGTGCGCCGTGTCCAATACGTCCTGGCAGCCGACGTGGCTTAGGCAAGCGGCCAGCGCAAAGCACGCGCTGGCGTGTGAGGCAACCGGCTGATGCTCAACCGTGAAAAAAAGGGAAAAGACCATGTCGGATCAGATCAACACTCGCCGCCGCCGGCTGTTAGGGACGACGCTTGCAGGCCTCAGCCTGATGGAACTGGGACTCGCGAGCGGCATTGCTCACGCGCAAACGGGCTCGGGCAATACGAAAGCAGCGGGTTCGCGCGCCGCCTCGTTCGATACGATCCGGCAGATCAACGCCGGGTCGCTGAATCTCGGCTATGCCGAAGCGGGGCCGCAAAACGGACCTGTCGTCATTCTGGTTCACGGCTGGCCGTACGACATCTACAGCTATGCCGAGGTCGCGCCGATGCTCGCGGCCGCGGGCTATCGCGTGATCGTGCCGTATCTGCGCGGCTACGGCTCCACGCGCTTTCTGTCCGCCGACACGCCGCGCAATGGCCAGCAGGCCGCGATCGCCGCCGACATCGTCGCGCTGATGGACGCGCTGAAAATCGACAAGGCAGTTCTGGGCGGCTTCGACTGGGGGGCGCGCACCGTCAATATCATCGCCGCGTTGTGGCCGGAGCGCTGCAAGGCGATGGTGTCGGTGAGCGGCTATCTGATCGGCAGCCAGAAGGCAAACGAAAAGCCGCTGCCGCCGAAGGCGGAGTTCGCGTGGTGGTATCAGTTCTACTTCGCGACGGAGCGCGGCTACGCAGGCTACGAGGCGAATCGCCACGACTTCAACAAGCTGATCTGGCAACTCGCGTCGCCGAAGTGGCAGTTCGACGACGCCACCTACGAACGCTCGGCGGCATCGTTCAACAATCCCGATCACGTCGCCGTGGTGATCGACAACTATCGCTGGCGACTCGGTCTGACCAAAGGCGAGCGTCAGTACGACGAGATCGAAAAGCGTCTCGCCACCGCGCCGACCATCTCGGTGCCGACCATCACGATGGAAGGCGACGCGAACGGCGCGCCGCATCCCGAGCCGTCCGCCTACGCGAAGAAGTTCACGGGCAAGTACGAGCACCGGAATATCGGCGGCGGCACCGGCCATAACCTGCCGCAAGAGGCGCCGCGCGCATTCGCCGACGCCATCATCGACGTCGCCCGCTTCTGAGCGGACAGGGCGCGCCCACCTGCTCACGCGCGCTGCGCCGTGAGCGTGTGGTCCGTGGTGGGCCGGGAGCCGCTTGCCTGCGTCGCGGCGATGTGAGCCGTCGGGTTGCCCGTGACCTTGGGCACGATCGAGGAACCGCTCAGCACGATTGGCGCCTTGCGCGTGCGTCCAGTCTTGTTGCTTGAGTGCTTGAGCGGCGCGTCGGGCCGCGACATGCGAACGGATGTCGCGCGCGGCGAAAGGCGGTGCCGCGCGAGACGCGCGGTCAATGCGTGGTTGTGGCGCAGCGAGTGCTCGTCTGCGGCGCCGTCGTATCAGGCGCTCAGCGGCTGCTTGAACGGCTTCACATCGGCGCGCCGTTCGGCCGTGGCCTCTGCCCGTCGTTCGAGCACGGCCTTGCGTTTTTCCTCGGCGTTGGCGATGAAGTCGGACAGTTCGCGTTCCATTGCGGAATCGGGCGCGCCGGGTTTCCACGTCGCGGCACCGTGCCGGCGGCGCGTGGCGCGCGCCAGCGCCAAGGCCGACACCGCCGCCTTCGCGCATTCGTATTCGACGAGACTGCACACGTCGACGGGCTCGCCGAACTCGCGGAATGCCTCGACGTGCTCGCGCGCTGCATGAACCGTCACCGGATATTCGCGCAGCCCCGAAATCACCTTGCGGCTCAGGACGTGCCAGTGAATCTTGTCGGGATAGGCGAAGGCCGGAATCGACACGCCTTGGCTGGCTTCGAGGCTTTTCAGACCGACGGGCTCCGACGCTGCCCAGGCGGCTTTATGCATCATCGTCCGACAGCTGCGCGCGTAGCTTTCCAGCGAAAGCGCCAGTTCCAGCGCCGCGTCGCGCCGCTGGCGCCTGCCGTCGCGAGCATCGCGCGCCGAAATCCACGCCAGCGTGGTGACGGAGCCAACCGCCGCCGATGCCAACGCCAACACTATCGGAGTGTTCCAGCTGAGCCGCTGGAGAGAGTCAAGCCATTCCTGCCGCATATAAAGCGCCTCGGAGAAAGAGGTGCACAGAGTATAAGCAATCGTTTGCCAAATGATCGGGGCAAAAAATTCGATGTGTATTTTTGCGACAGTCGTTTCGAACAAAGCGCGCGCACCTTGACAGCGCGCGGCGAACCGGGCCATTCGTCCGGTCACGCGCGGGCGTGAGCGGAAAAAAATGCCGCTATACGTCGCTTTGCGCTGCTCTTCGCGGCTGTGCGCCCACGGACGGCGCGCCTACACTACGCGCAGACCGCCAATCCGCGGCCACTCCTCTTGCGCCCGCCATCATGTCCGATTCGCCATCGAGCCCACCATCCCGACGCGCCGGATCAGCCGGCCCGCGTCCCGCCGTTGCGGGCGCGGCGCGGCCGCAGGACCCGGCGCTGCTGCGGCGGCTGCTGCGCGCGAGAGACCGCATGGACGCGGCCTCGCACGAAGCCTGGCCCGTCGAACGCCTTGCGGCCGTCAGCGGCATTTCGAAGGCCCATTTCGCCCGCGCGTTCAAGGCGGCGTACGGCGTGCCGCCGCATCGCTATCTGCTGACGCGGCGCATCGAGCAGGCCAGCACGTTGCTGCGCGACACCGGACTCAGCGTCACGGAGATCGCATTCGCGACGGGCTGGGAGAGCCTCGGCACGTTCGGCAGGGTGTTTCGCGACATCACCGGCTGCAGCCCCAGCGCGATGCGCGTGGCCGCGCGCGCCGACATGCCCCGGCTCGACCAGGTGCCCGCCTGCATCCTGAAGGCCGCGCAGCGGCCCGACCTCACCAGCGCAGTTTCGGAGAAGCGCCGCTGCGAAGCGACGGATACAGTCGTCGCATCGACCAGGGAGGTGTGATGAATCAAGGTATCAGCGTGGTGGGCGTGTACGTCGACGATCAGGACGAGGCGCTTCGGTTCTACGTCGACAAACTGGGTTTTCGCGTCCACACGGACGTGCGCAACGGTTCGTATCGCTGGCTCACCGTCCAGCATCCGGATCAGCCTTTATTCCAGCTCGGCCTGTTCGCGCCCGGGCCGCCCGTTCACGACGAGGCCACCGCGCAGACGTTGCGCGCGATGGTCGCGAAGGGCGCGATGCCGCCGCTGGTGCTTTCCGTGTCCGATTGCCGGGCCAGTTACGCGCGCCTGAAAGCCGCCGGTGTGGAATTCACGCAGGAGCCCGTGGACCGCTTCGGCAGCGTCGACGCGGGCTTTCGTGATCCGGCGGGCAATGGCTGGAAGATGATTCAGGCGCCGCAACATACGGCGTGAGCGCAGGTCGGGGCAAGCGCCGCGCGCGCCTACGCGCGGCGGCTCACGGCGGCTCACGGCGCTGCCTCGGCGGCGAGGGGTTTGTCCTCGGTGCTGATCGATTCCAGCACCGCATGCACGACCCGTTCGACGGCCGGCCAGTTTTGCGCCGGCTGATTGGGCACGTACTGCAGCGGCGCCACGCTGCGGTAGGGCGGCGGATAGCCCCAGATGGCATCGTGCACGTCGGGTTTTGTGATGCTTCCACCGAGCACGGCCACCGTCGGACGCCGGAACGCAGCCGCGACGTGCATCAGCATCGTGGAATTCGTCAGCACGACGTTGGCTGTCTCCGTGAGCGCGAACACGATACGCATCGGCACCGCGCCCGCCAACGAGCGGATGGGGACGCCCGGACCAGCTGCCGCGATGGCTTCGGCGGCACGCGCCTGATCGGCCTCACTGCCGACGATCACGATATCGCACGCGTCACCGGCGCTTTCGATGGCCCGCGCGATGTCCGCGAGCGCGGCGCCCGCGCGATGGGCGGGCCACGCCTTCGCGGCGACGCCCGCGCCGACGCCGGCGATCACACGCACGACGCGGCGGCCTTGTGCCGTCGGCTGCACGGTCTGTTGCGCGGTCTGCTGCGTACTTTGTTGCCTCGGGCCGTCCGCCCAGATCTGCGCGGCGCGCGCGCGTTCCTGCGCCGTCAGATACAACTGCGGCCGCACCTCGGGCAAACGGGTCGCACCGAGCAGTTCCGCCTGCGCGAGCGCCGCGCGTCCGCACTGGCGCCGTCCGTATTCGGTGTACGCCTGGCATCCCGACCAGCCGCCGCGATAACCGCGCACGCCGATCCGGTAGCGCGCGCCCACGCGCATCAATAGCAGCGCGCCCATGTAGCTGCCGAGCACGTCGATGGCCACGTCGAAACCGCCGCGCGCCCGCAGCGCGGCGACCTGTGGCGACGTCGACAGAAACCGCAGCACCGCGCGATGCGACCGGTCCTCGACGATCTTGTTGTTCCAGGGCGCGTCGATCTCGACGATTTCATCGATGAACGGGTTGTTCTCCAGGATCGGCCGTCCCCAATGGCCGACGCCGGCAATCAGGCGCGCCGTCGGAAAGCGCGTGTGCAGCGCTTCGAACAAGGGTGTCGTCGTGAGGAGTTCGCCGTAGTCGTTCGGGCGCAGCACCAGAATCTCGCGCGGCGCGGTTTCGCGCGGGTCGAAGCGCGGACGGCTAAAGCGGCCCAGAATCCAGACGGGCGTTTCGAACAGCAGACCTTTCCAACCCATGATCTCTCCGTCGTGGTCCGTGATGACGGCGCGCGCCGTGCGATAGCGGCCGGCCAGACTGGCTACGAGTCAGATGATGCATGGTGGGTGGGTGGCGCTGCCGGACGTCGGCCTGTTCGATTCCGCCATTGCGGGCGAAACCGTGATGCCGGCCGCACGGATCGCCGGTGAAGTGGGGATCGGGAAGAGGAGGCCCGGCGAGCCAGGAAGGAGGAAAGAAAAAAGCGGATCGCGTGATCCGCTTCGCTTCGGACGAACGTCAGCCGTGCCTCAGCGCCACGGCGCCATCGCATGGAAAACGCCGTCGCGGCGGACCAGCGCATGAAACAGCGCGGCCGCGAGGTGAACGACGATCAGCGCGAAGAAGCACAGCGCCAGATACTTGTGCGCGTTCCACAGCAGCGTGTGCAGCTCGTTGCTGTGCGGCAGCAGCGACGGAATCCGGATGCCGGCCACGACGACGGGGTAATCCGCCGACGCGAGCATGCTGTAGCCAAGCAGCGGCAGCGCGATCATCAACGCATAGAACGCCAGATGCGACAGGTACGCCGCCAGCTTCATCGGTTCGGGCATGTCCGCCGGCAGCGCGGGCGCGCCGCGCGAGAGCCTGACCACCAGCCGGATCAGCGCCAGCACCAGAATCGCGATGCCGAGCGGCTTGTGAATCGATACCAGCGTCAGATAGTCGGGGCGAATCGTCGAGACCATGCCGACGCCGATGAACAGCATGGCCAGAATGCAGATCGCCATGATCCAGTGCAGCGCGCGCTGCAGCGCGGAGAAGCGATGTTGAGTCGTGTTCATGGCTTCGCTCCTTCGGCTGGGGTATGCGGGTAGTACTTGTCTTCCGCCGTGCGGCGGTTGAACGACACCGAGTACGCAGCCGAACGCGCGGCCGGGAACGGATCATCGGAAACGTGCATGCCCGAGGGCAGCACGGTCGGATCGAAATTCAGATCGCGGCATGGGCCGTCCGGCTCGGGTTCGATCCTGCTGACCACCAGCGTGCCCGTTTCGACCTTGCGGCGGTCGTCCGGCCAGGCTTTGCTCGGGTCGGCGCTCGGATCGCCCGGATTCGCGACGGTGACGACCATCGTCCAGCGCTGCGGCCCGCTTTGCACCCGCTGCGTGATGTCGGCGTCGAGAAAGTTCGGACCGCGCTGCTTGAGCTCGTCGGGCGTGACGGCCTGCGGCTTCGCGGCGGGCACGAACGACCAGCGCACCAGCTGGTCCTGTCCTTGCGCGTTCGTGAAGACGAAGCTGTTCAGGCTGTTGTACTGATCCTGCGCGTACGAAGCCGTCCACGGTGCCGTGGTCGCCCATGCGCCGAATGCCGCAAACTCGGGATGCGCGGCGGCGAAGTTCTTCATCGCATCGGGATCATCCTTCTTCGCCGACGCTTCGAGCAGCGCGTAGAACGCCTGCGGCGTCGCCACGGGGAAGAACGGCGCGTCGATCATCGCCGAGCGCCATTCGCTTCCGCCCGGCGTGACGACATCGAGACTCAGGCCGCGCACGCGCACGGTCGGATCGGCCGCTTTCGGGTCGGGCGTCGCGAGATTGAAGCGCCCGACGACGGGATACGAGCCCGCCGCGAACATGGGCGCGCTGGAAAGCGCCGCGCCCGCGCCATTCGATTCGAACGTGCCTGTGAAGCAGATGCCTTTCGCATGATTGCGCCGGAAGCCCAACGCGGGGCCGCCCGGCGGCGCGAGGCCGTTGACGATCTTCGCGGGCGTCAGGCGCGCTGGCGTCAGCCAGCCAGCCGTATAGGCGAACGCGACGACGAGTATGGCGACGACAGCAGCGATCAGGGCAAATGACCGCGCCACGGAGGGTTGCGGACTCGATTTTTCTGGCATGGAACTCCCTCTCAAGGGTTCTGCTGGCAGGAATCTAGCAGCGTCATTAAATTCGTGCCACGAAGGGGTTGGCCGTTGCGACGGCGTACAGGTCCTGGCCGGCAGTACGCGGCGTGGTGTCTTCCGGGCCGGGCATCGGCGCATTGGGATGGTGAGACATGTACCGCTCCTTTCCGATGACACAAGCAAACTGGCGACGCAGACGAACGGCGCGCTGCTGCAGGCGCGCCGCGATTCAACCCATGTCGATGCCGGCGAGATGGAACGGCGTCGGGGTCGACAGCGCGATCTTGACGGCAGCGCGGCAGGCGCACTATTGAGAAAGGAGAGGGCTTTCCTGATTCGCACGTCGAATGCGGGTCAGGCATACGCAAGCGGGAGCGTGCGGCCGATGCACGCTTGAGAGAGGCAACGCGAGGCGGCCCACGAGAAGCGGGCCCGGGCCAGAACGGTGGGTTCGATGCGACCGCTTACTCGAATCCGACCACTTCGTGCGGCACGTAGGGCGCTTCGAGTGCGGCGACTTCGTCGGAGGTGAGCTCGATGCCGAGCGCCGCGATGGCGTCGTCGAGATGATGCGGCTTCGATGCGCCGATGATGGGCGCGCTCACGCCCGCCTTGCCGATCACCCACGCCAGCGCGACCTGCGCACGCGGAACGCCGCGCGCGGCCGCGATCCGCGCGACGGCATCGATCACACGCCGATCGGCATCCGCCGTCTTGTCGTAAAGGCTGTTGCCGAAGCCGTCGGTTTTCTGGCGCTCCGTGGTCTCGTCCCAGTCGCGCGTCAGGCGGCCACGGGCGAGCGGGCTCCACGGGATCACGCCGATGCCTTCGTCCGCGCAGAGCGGCAGCATCTCGCGTTCTTCCTCGCGATACAGCAGATTCAGATGATTCTGCATCGTCACGAAGCGCGTCCAGCCATGTTGCCGGGCCACGTGCAGCGCTTTCGCGAACTGCCACGCATACATCGACGACGCGCCGATGTAGCGCGCCTTGCCCGCCTTCACGACGTCGTGCAGCGCCTCGAGCGTTTCTTCGATGGGCGTTGCATAGTCCCAGCGGTGGATCTGGTACAGATCGACGTAGTCCGTGCCGAGCCGCGCGAGGCTCGCATCGATCGACTGGAAAATCGCCTTGCGCGACAGGCCCGATCCATTCGGTTTCTTCGCGTCCGCGCGATTGCCGAGCGGAAAGAACACTTTGGTCGCGAGCACGATCTCGTCGCGCCGCGCGAAGTCCTTCAGCGCGCGCCCGACGATCTCCTCCGACGTGCCGTCCGAATAGGTGTTAGCGGTATCGAAGAAGTTGATGCCAGCCTCGAGCGCCTGGCGGATCAAGGGACGGCTCGCGTCTTCGTTCAGCGTCCAAGGATGCGGGCCGCGCTCGGGCACGCCGTACGTCATGCAACCCAGACAGAGCGGGGAGATATCGAGCCCGGTGCGCCCCAGCTTCACGTAGTCCATCGCGTTCTCCATGCGGTTCGGCCTTCGATTATGTAGCAATTGCCTAAACTGTGCCGTCGCGCTGGACAGAGCGGGCAAACGGATAGAACCACGCTAGAACCACCGATAGAACCACGGCTAGAACCTCAAAAAACCGCGCGCTTTGCCGATAACCTGTTTGATGACTGCGCAAGCAGTTGCGATCCGGCTCGATATCGTCGTGCTGTCGAAATTTTCATCGTAGAATGCGGCTCTCGCCGCGATATGCCGGCGTAGAGCCCTTCCGCCCGTAATGCACGTCGATCTTCTTACCCTTTATTTCCTCATCATCGGAACGCTATTCGCCAGTTCCGGGATGATCCTGTGGGAAAGCCGCGTTCATCCAAAGCGCAGCAAGGAGTTGAAGATTCTGGCAGCGGGCTACGCCACGCTTGCCATCGGTTGTGCAGGGGCGACGCAGCGCCATGCTCTGCCCGGCGTGACGGGCTCCGCGATCAGCAATCTTGTCATCGTTACCGGTTATCTGTTGTTGCTGCATGGCGTTGCCGTCCTGAACGGACGGCGGCACCTTGTCTTTTCGATTGGCGTGCTCGTCATGCTGGCCCTCACGTGGGCGATGATCGGTACGCCGCGGCAGGAAATCATGTGGGCCTACCTCAGCGCGATTCCGATCGCGCTGGTGTCCGGCGCGACGTCGCTCGAACTGCTGCGCGGCGACGGCATCAAGTCGCTGCAGTCGCGGCATATCGCCGTGATCGTGGCGGGCATTCATGCGTCCTTCTACGCATTCCGCGCGCTGATCCTGCCGTGGCTGGTTTCGTCGCACGGGCAAGCGGTGCAGTCGCTGGCCAGCAAGGTCACGATGTACGAGGGCGTGCTGTATTCCGTCATCCTGCCCATGGCGTTGCTGCGCGTCGTTCGCGACGAAGCGCATCGTCAGTTGCTGCAGGAATCGCAAACGGACTATCTGACGGGACTCGGCAACCGGCGCTGGTTTTTCGAGCAGGGCACGCGCGTGATCCGCGAGTGCGGCGCTTTGCGGCCGGTTTCCGTGCTCGCGTTCGACCTCGATCACTTCAAGTCGATCAACGATCGCTACGGGCACGATGTCGGCGATGCGGTGCTCAAGTCATTCGGCGACATCGCGCGCGGTGCGTTGGGGCCGGAGGCGATTCTCGCGCGCATCGGCGGAGAAGAGTTCGCAGCTCTGCTGCCGGGCCGCGACAGCGCCGGCGCGAAGCGGGCGGGCGAGGCCGTCGTCAGTCGGTTCGCGCAAACGATCTCGCATCGCGTCGATGGCGTCGGCGTGCAGGCCACCGTCAGCATCGGCCTTGCGCAGTTCGGAAAAGAAGCATCCACGCTCGCCGATCTGCTCGCTGCCGCCGATCAGGCGTTGTACAGCGCCAAATCGTTGGGCGGCAACCGGCTCGAACTGGCGCGCAACGCCGCCTGATCCCTGCAGCGCGCCTTGCGCATCTCACACTGCCGCGTTCACCCTTCCCGTTTAGCGACCCGAAGCGATGGCGCGTTCGCCATCGCTTCAGGAACAGCGCAAGCCCTTACTTCAGACGGGTCTTGATCTCGGTGGCGAGCTGCTTCGTGGCGGCTTGCGTCGGCGCATCGCCGGCCAGCGCGTTGAGCAGGCCGAAGTCGTGGATCGTGCCGTTGTAGCGCGTCGTCGTCACTTCGTCGCCGGCGGCATCGAGCTTGCGTCCGTATGCTTCGCCTTCGTCGCGCAGCACGTCGAACTGCGCGACCTGGATCAACGCGGGCGGCAGACCCTTCAACTCTTCTTCCGATGCGCGCAGCGGCGATGCATAGATCTGTGCGCGCTGTGCCGGGTCCGTCGTGTACGCGTCCCAGAACCACTGCATCATCGCGCGGGTCAGGAAATGCTTGTCGCGGTACGCGAGATACGAGCCGTCGTTGAAATTGGCGTCCGTCACGGGCCACATCAGACCCTGGAAGCGGATTTGCGGACCGTGCCGGTCTTTCGCCATCAGGCTCACGACGGCCGCCATGTTGCCGCCGACACTGTTGCCGACCACGGCGAGGCGGCTGCCGTCGACGCCGATCTCGTTGCCATGCTCCGCGACCCATTTGGTGGCGGCATACGCCTGATTGATCGCCACGGGATAGCGCGCTTCGGGCGACGGCGTGTAGTTCACGAAGACGGCCACCGCGCCCGACTGCACGACGAGATCGCGCACCAGCCGCTCGTGGGTCTGGAAGTCGCCGAGGATCCAGCCGCCGCCGTGGAAGAACATGAACACGGGCAGCGTGCCCGTCGCGCCTTGCGGACGCACGATGGTCACGGGCACGCTCAGGCCGTCCTGTTCGATCGTGCGGTTCGATACGTCGATGCCGGACAGGTCGACCTTCACGCCGTTCTGCGCGTCGATCAGCACCTGGCGGGCTTTGGCGGGCGGCAGCGTGTTGATCGCGGGGCCCGTGCCGCTATTGAGCTGCTTGAGGAACGCGCTCGTGACGCGGTCGGGCGTCGGCTGTGCGGTGGCGGGCGCCGCGGATGCCGCGGACACGATGGCGGCGTTCGCTGCGAGAAGGGCGGCGAGGACGAGGGGCTTGAGGGCTTTCATGAGTGGCTCCGATGCTCTGTTTTTGTTCAAAGGGTGAGGCCGGTCAAACCAGCGTGAGCGCGACGTCGATGTTGCCGCGTGTCGCGTTCGAGTACGGGCACACGATGTGAGCCTTGTCGATCAGTGCCTGGGCGGCGGCGCGGTCCATGCCGGGCAGCGAGATCTTCAGTTCGACTTCGATGTCGAAGCCGTTCGGGATCGCGCCGATGCCGACGCTGCCGTCAATGGAGACGTCGGCGGGAATGGCCGTCTTGTCGCGCGCCGCGACGAACTTCATCGCGCCGAGAAAGCACGCGCTGTAGCCGGCTGCGAACAGTTGCTCGGGGTTGGCGCCTTCGCCGCCCGCACCGCCCAGTTCGCGCGGCGTGACCAGCTTGAAGTCGAGCTTGCCTTCGGGGACGACGGCGCGGCCATCGCGGCCTCCCGTGGCGTGAGCGTGGGCGCGGTACAGAACTTTTTCGATCGACATGATGTAACTCCTGACTGGCAATGGTTGAAAATGGAATCGGCTTGCGTTGCTATCTACTCATAGATAGACAAGGACGCGTGCCTTCACTTCTGTTCGACAATGTCACACACCGGTTATTTATCTACTAGAAGATAGATAACCCGATCCAATAAAAGGCGGTAATGAGCCGCCGTGAATACTGCCTTTGCAACACCTGCTACTTGGAAACCTTCCACGCATTCTCGACATCTTCGAGCCGGGCCTTCGTGCGAAACAGGCGGCTGGCCAGCACGCTGCCCTGATACGCCGCGTACAGCGTGCGCGCCGCGTTCTCCGGCTTGCTGCTGACGTTCAGCGTGCCTTCCTTCGCGCCTTGCGCCAGCACCTTTGCGAGCCAGCTTTCGTTGGCCTTGAAAAATGCCTGCACGGCGCTACGCACGGCGTCGGGAAGCGCTTCGATGTCGGCGGCGAGCATGCCGCACAGACAGATCTGGTCGCCTTCGCCCAACGTCCTGCCGAACAGCTTCGTGTACTTGCCAAGCTTCTGATCCGCCGACAACGAAGCATCGATCTTACCGAGCGCGCCGAGGATATCGCTGCTGTAGACGCTAACGGCTTCGAGCACCAGGTCGTCTTTCGACGGAAAGTAATAGTGGATGCTCGATGTCTTCACGCCAACCAGTTCCGACAGATCGCGATAGCTAAAGCCGTTGTAACCCCGCAGCATCATCAGCGTGATGGCGTGGTCGAGAATCTGATCGCGGACGGTCGTTGTCGGTTCCATGTGGCGTACTTTATCTACTACTAGATAGACTGTCAAGCGTATTTTTTTGCGGCGTGAGCAGGTCTGCTTTACTTTTGCGGGAAAGCAGGTCTATAAAGGAAACACTGTTGAATTCAGCTCAAATATGAAAGTCACACTCGACGAACTGAAAACCTTCGCGACCGTGGTCGATACGGGTTCCATCACGGCTGCCGCCGAGCAACTGAACCAGACCGTGTCGGGCGCGAGCCGCACGCTCGGGCGGCTCGAAGAGAAGCTGCAGACCACACTGTTGCGGCGGACCACGCGGCGGCTCGAACTGACGGAGGAGGGTAAGTCCTTTCTGCAGAACGCGCGCGAGATCATCGGCGCGGTGGAGAACGCCGAAGAGCAGGTCGCGGCGCGCCGCGAGCGGCCTTCAGGGCGATTGCGCGTCGATGCCGCGACGCCGTTCATGCTGCATGTGATCGTGCCGCTCGTGGCGGGCTATCGCGCGCGCTATCCGCAGGTCGAGCTCGAACTGAACAGCAACGAAGGCATTATCGATCTGCTCGAACGGCGCACCGATGTCGCGATCCGGATCGGCAGGCTGAAGGACTCGACGCTGCACAGCCGACCCATCGGCAGCAGCCGGATACGCGTGCTGGCGACGCCCGCGTACCTGAAAGCGCACGGCCAGCCAAAACGCGTCGACGATCTCGCGAAGCATTCGCTGCTCGGTTTCACCCAGCCGGAGTCGCTCAACGTCTGGCCGTTGCCCGGGCCCGAGAACGAGCCTTACCGGATTACACCCGCCATCGCATCGTCGAGCGGCGAGACGTTGCGGCAACTCGCGCTGGAAGGTGCCGGTATTGTGTGCCTGTCGGACTTCATGACGGGCCGCGATCGGCGCGAGGGCCGCTTCGTCCAGCTCTTCGCGCGGCAGACACAGGATGTGCGGCAGCCCATCAGCGCTGTCTACTATCGCAATACTGCGATCTCGGCGCGGATCACGTCGTTCGTCGATTATCTCGTCGAGGCCGTGAAGGAAACGGAGTTCGCACGTTCGAACTGACCGCGACGCACGCGGCTCGTCTCGCGGATCAGGCACCGAAGAAGATCAAGGACCGAAAAATGTCTGGCAAAAGTGGCCCGGCACGCTGCACGATGGCGTTTCGCCGTATCGCGCGGACGGGACCGTTTGCGGCCCTGTCGCAGTCGAGCAGGCCGAACTGGCGGCGATAACGCACGCGAGCACGCCCATCGCGAGCGCTCTGGGAGCGCGCTTCATGATCCGGCGCGCCTCCATCCAGTTACGTTCCGCGTTACGTCCCATGATGCAGTCCATGTCGTACGCTCAATAGCGGATCGGTCAGCCAGTCGACGAGCCAGTCTTTCCATTGCGCCCATCGCTGCGCACCAAGATCGAATTCCTCGCCCTGCGCGCCGTTTCCCTCCGCGCTCAGGAACGCGTAGACGAGCCGTTCTCCATTCCAGTACGCAATCGCCGTATCCGTCAGCTCGGCGACCGTTCCCGGCCCCGCGTCCTGCAGTATCGACGTCAATCGCGTGACGAATTCTTCGCGCTCCATGTTCGAGGCCTCCCTGGCCATTCGCGCCGCCTTTACGTCCTTCTTTACGCCCACCTTTACGCCTTTGAGCGGCTTCATCCCGAGCCCGTCATCGACGAGAGCAGTTTGAGCAGACTTTCTACATTCACAGGCTTGACGAAGTGATAGTCGAAGCCGGCCGATTGCGCCCGCAACCGGTCCTCGGCCTGACCGTACCCCGTGATCGCGATCAGCAGCGGCACGCTCTCGCCCTTGTGCCGCAACCGGCGCGCCAGCTCGTAGCCATCGATGTCCGGCAAGCCGATGTCGAGCAGCGCGACGTCCGGTTTCAACTGCGCCGCGATTTCCAGCGCCTGCGCCGACGAGTACGCCGCGAGCGCCGCATGGCCGCCGAATTCGCATAACATCGCGAGCGAATCGGCCGCGTCGCGATTGTCGTCGACGACGAGGATTCGCAGCGCGCTGGGCGTCGCCCCGGCGGCGGGCTCCGACAGCACCTGCGCCGAGTGCTGCTCATGGTGATGCAGGCGCGGCACGCGCACTGTCACCGTCGTGCCCTGGCCGGGGCCGTCGCTTTGCACGGCGATGGTGCCGTCGTGCAGTTCGACGAGCTTTTTCACCAGCGACAAGCCGATCCCGAGCCCGCCGTTCGAGCGATCGAGCGTGCGCTCGCCTTGCGAGAACAGCTCGAACACCTTCGGCAAGAGGTCCGCCGAGATGCCCGTGCCCGTATCCGTCGTGACGATCGACACCCACTCGTCGTCGGCTTTGGCGCTGATCGTGATGTGACCGTCTTGCGGCGTGTATTTGCTCGCGTTGTTGAGGATGTTGACGAGAATCTGCGAGATGCGCGTGACGTCGCCGCGCACCCACGCGGTCGCGTCCGCGACATCGACGTGCATATGCTGACCGCGCATCTCGACGGAGGCCGCGATCGCCTCGACGGCGTGATAGATAGCCGTTCCGACCAGAATCGGCTCGAGCTGCAGCGCGATGCGCCCTTGCGTGATCCGCGACACTTCCAACAGATCGTCGACGATCCGCGTCATATGCTCGGTCTGTCTGCGCATCAGTTCGATCAGGTCCGCCGAGCGCCGGTCGGCGGGGCCATCCTTTTCGAGCAGCGCGATGGCCGTGCGGATCGGCGCGAGGGGATTGCGCAGTTCATGCGCGAGCATCGCGAGAAACTCGTCCTTGCGGCGGTCCGCTTCGCGCAGCATCAGCTCCATGCGCTTGCGCTCGGTAATGTCGATGACGCTCGCGATCAGCCGCAGCGGCTTGCCGTGCGCGTCGCGCTGCAACAAGGCGCTGCCTTCCATCCATTGCTCGCCCGCCGGGTTGCGCACGCGAAATTCGAAATGCCCGCCGGGGTCCTCGCCTGCCGCGAGGCGGCGCACGTAGCGGTCGAGCGCCGCGCTGTCGTCGGGATGCACCTGCGCTAGCGCGGCGTCATAGGTTTGCACATCGCCGACGCTCGGCTCGTCGCCGATCTCGAACGAAAAGCGTCCACGACGCAAGATCGAGCGCGACGATGTGAATCTCGGCCGCCTGCATCGCCACCGTGAGGCGCAGGCTGCGGGCTTCGACGGCGGCTTGCGCGTCGTGCTGCTCCGTCACGTCGGTGGTGGTGCCGAACCATTCCTGCAGCTTGCCGTGCGCGTCGTATAGCGGCGCCGCATGCGCCCGCACCACGCGATACGCGCCGTCGTAGCGGCGCATGCGAAACGTCAGCGTGCCCGTCTTGCCCCGTTGCAGGATGGCGAGCCAGCCTTCGCGCGTTCTGTCGCGGTCGTCGGGATGCACGAAGTCCAGCCAGCCCCATTTCACGAGACGGTCGGATTCGGCACCCGTGAAGCGTTCCCACGGCTCGGACGCGGGCCGGATTTCGCCGTCGGCGCCTGCGGACCAGGCGAGCGCGCCCGTCGATTCGACGAGCGCGCGATAGCGCCGCTCGCTGTGGATCAGGCGATCTTCGGCGGCGCGCTGTTCGGTGATGTCGAACGTGACGCCGTGCACGCGCGCGAGCGCGCCCTGTTCGTCGAACTCCGTATGGCCCCGCATGCGCAGCCAGCGCGGCGGCGTGGCGTCATTGTCGAGCACATAGTCGAATTCGAACGGGCCGCCGCAGTACAGCGCGGCTTCGACGCGCTGCTGGAACGGCGCACGGTATTCGGGCGCAACGCGGTTCCAGAGATCGGATAGCGCGACGGCTTCCGTGCCCGGCGGAAACGAATAGAGCGCGGCGAGCTGTTCGTTCATGCGCACGAGGCGGTTCTTCATGTCCCATTCCCAGGCGCCCATGCGCGCGCCCTGAAACGCAGCCTTCAGCCGACGCTCGCTCGCCTCGTACATCGCCCATGCGTCGCGGCAGTGGTGAATGTCCGTCGCGACGCCAACGGTGTCGCCGATACGCCCGGCCGTATCCCGTTGCGCCTGAAGATGCAGCACGTGCCAATGAAATGCGCCGTCGGCGCGCCGCAGACGCACTTCGACATTGCGCAACAGACTGCCGTCGCGCATTGTCCGAAGCGCTTCGAGGACGGGCGCGATGTCGTCGGGATGGACGAACGCTTGCCAGGAGCGCCCGACGATCTCTCGCGCCGGCATGCCGAGGTAGCGCGACGCCCACGGATTCGCATACTGGATCGTCCCGTCGCGATCCGCGCGCCAGACGAACGACGGAAGAAAGTGAGCAGGATCATGCATGGGCGCCCTTTGCGCTGGCGGCCAGCGGGGCTCGCCAGGTTCGTCTCACGGATGCATCGGGCGGAAAGACGTTATACGCCCGCTCAGGAGGGCGCACGCGAGGTGCTCGTGCCGGCCGCTGGTGGCCTGGATTGGTTCACGGCAAGTCCGGCGATTCCGCGCGTGCGACCCTTCTATATCCGCCGAGCATACAGCGAACCCGCCCTATATGCGGACGAGCGGTCTGGGCGCACAAGCCGTATGCAAAAAGCATGTCAACGTCGCGTGCAGAAGCAACGCATGGCCGAATCGACTGAAGACATTGCCGAAAGTGCGGAGACATAAACCTATGCCGCCGACGCCGGTGTTTGTATCCTTTGATCATGAGAAAGCTCATTTTGTCGGCCACCGGCGCCGTGACTTCGTTGCTGCCGTTGAAATTCCGGCATGTCATGGCGAAGTCGCTGCTGAACGATCGCGCGCTCGCGAGCGAGTACGGGTACCTGTACCTGTCCTGCCTTGCGAAGAAGCTCAATGTCGTGCAACTGTCGGCGAGCGGCCAGTACGGCACGATGGCCAGCAGTTCCAACGATCTGAGCATCCTGAGGAAATACGCCGAGACGGGCCTGTGGGCGCCCGAACTGTCGGAGCGGCTGATCGCGTTCTTTGCGGGCGCGGGCGGGACGTACCTCGACATCGGCGCGAACATCGGCATGACGACTATCCCTATCGCGCGCCAGAACCAGCAGGTCCGGTGTTATGCATTCGAACCCGAGCCCGTCAATTACGGGAACCTGGTGCGCAACATTGCGGAGAATTGTCCCGGCTCGCGCGTGCAGACCTTCCAGCTCGCCTTGCACGAGCGCGAAGAAGTGCTGCCGTTCGAGATCGCCGACGGCAATCTCGGCGATCATCGGCTGCACTTCGAGACCAGGCTTGCCGCGAAACAGGACGAGATTGGGCGCAAGATCATCAACGTGCGATGTGCGCGGCTCGACGATCTGCCCATCGAGCTGCAAGGGCCCGTGTTTGCCAAGATCGATACGCAGGGCGCCGAGCCGTACGTCGTGGCGGGTGGCAGGCGCACACTGGCACAGGCCGATGCGCTTCTGATCGAATGGTCGCCGTATCACATGGCGCGGCTGGGCGGCGATCCGCAGGTCGTGCTGCGTTTTCTCGAAGAGCACTTCGATCACGGCGCCATCGAACCGACGGATGCGAAGGCCGGGCAACGCGGCGAAAGCGGGCCGATGAAAGAGATCGTGCGCCGGCTGCAAGCGACCATCGCGGCATGGCGCGACGATCCCTTCAACTATGTCGATGTAGTCGCGACGGGCAAGCGCGCTTCCCCTTGACGAGCGCGCCGTCGTCGCGCTGTCACGACTCGATGACAGGCTTCGCGACCCCCGCCGGATGGCCCGCGACAGTTTCGAACAACTGTGCGTAGCGCTGGCAACAGGCATTCCACCCGAACTCGTCGACCGCCTTGCGGCTGCCCGCGCTGCTGGCGACCGCGGGCCACGACGCGTTGATCGAACGAACGATTTCCGGCAACTCGCTAACGTCGTCGAACAGCACGACATTGTCGAACTTCCTGGCCGCCCACGTCATGAATGGCGTCGAGCGCGCGATCAGCAGCGGCACTCGTCCGATGGCCTCGAAGAACGCACCGCTGACGAGCATCGAGTCGGCGGCGTGGGGAAGGATCAGCACGTCGCTGTCGGCGATGCGCTGCGCGAACTCGGCATCGGACAGGAACTTCGCGTCGACGCGCACCGTATGGCCCAGCGCGCGCTTTTCGATAATGCCGTTGAGCGTGGCGAGGTACGCGTCAGTCGCATGGCCCGCGATGGTCAGCTTGCTATCGTCCGGCCACACATCGAGCACCGCGTCGATCTGCTTGTATGGGCGTATCACGCCGAGCATGGAATAAAGCGGCTGCGCGCGCTCGGGTTTGGGCTTGGTCGCGGGCTGGCCGGGCGAATCCCAATAGAGCGGATGCGGCAGATATTGCGCGCCGTATTCGGTCTGGAAATCCGGTGCATGAACGATGCGGCAGTCCGCCAGCCGGCGCACCAGCGCCATAACACGCGTCGACAGGCGCCGGTTGAACCCCTCCGTATCGTGGACATTGTGATCGTGCACGAAGTACACGACCTTCGCGCGGCCGATCATCATCAACGAGCAATAGAGCGCGAACAGCGCCGAGCCGACCGGGCTCAGGCGCGCCGTGCCTTTCGCCCGTTTGAACGGCCGATATTCGAGCCAGTGAAAAACGAGAACGTTATCCGGATCGAATAAATGGACGAATCCGCCTTTGAGTAAGCCTTTGATCGACAGCGGCTGCACGTCATATCCGATCGACCGGTACAGATCTTTCTGTATTTCTATATAGCGGTTGGTCGGATTGGTAAATGGACACATCAGTAGGCACGGTTTTTTTACCCGCTTTGCGCCTGACGATTTTTCGGGAACATGAGCCATCGGTATATCTCCATTGAGCCAGACGTCTTCACGACAAAGGCCATGGCGCATTGACCTGTTTCAAACCGTCCGCATTTTTATATTCGCGACGATTAAATGGAGCATTCACGCGCGCGCCGATTACTTCTTAAAAAATCAGCTTAGCACGCGATTAAAACGTCTCGCGCCCGGCGTCGGATTGAAACGCGCCAAGTGCGCGGGCGCATCCGGCATTTCTGGCCGATTATGTGGAGTGCGGCGTCAAATGATGAGGCTTCGTCGCGAATTGCGGAGTGCCCTCTGATCGTTTTCCGAACACTTCATTCGGCAAATCAATTCGACCCGAATTCATTTTTACCGATTCCGGCTAGCGACTTTTTACTGCCACTTACTTATTGACCGGAAATTATGACCTTACATTGCCAGGGTCAGAAGAAAATATATACGGGGCAGCTAATCCTCTGATCATCACATGAAAGCAGAATTTTTGCCACCTCTCTGAAATATCAGAAAGATTTCTACTTTTTGGCGAAAAAAAGCTATTAAGTCTATGAACGCGCGTCGGTTCCGCGTAGGATTTACCCATGTCGCGGCAAGGAACGGGAATTAATTGCCGAATGATCCGGGAACAGGCGGATCTGCTCGGGAAAACGTTTGCACCGCGCCTGCCGGAAGACGTGCCATCAGTATCGGCACGGGGGTTCAGTTGTTTCCACTGTTGATTGATTCTCTCTGACGCGCGATTTGGCTCGCCCGTACTGCTGGCCTCTGCACGCCCGTTGCAATTGAAATTCAATCAAGCGGCACATTAACGGTTTGGACAATATTTTCAGTGAATAGCTGCAGGGCGAAAAAGATTATTCGTCGATAAGCAGTGCGAATCAAGAGTGTTGGTCGGTGTAATTCGCCTCTGTTCGTTCGAAAAACCAAAACCACATTTTTTAAACTTTTTTCGGGATTTTCCCGGTGGTGGGAAGAATTCGCATGTTAAAACGACGTCAATTCATTGGCGCCCTGACGGCGCTAGGCGGGAGTGTTGTACTGAGCGCCTGCGGCGGGGGTGGATCGGAAGGCGGCAGCAGCGCGCCGGGCGCCGCAGCTCTGAACGCAACGGCACTGGCGAAGGCCGCTTCGACCAACGGCACAGCGATGCCGCCGGCGAGTTCACTGGTCGACGGGTCGGGCGCGACCTGGACGCTGTCGGGCGGCTCCGTGTACCGCAACGGCGTGAAGGCGGGGAACAACTACGGCGTGATTCTCGCCATGTGCTTCAACGGCAACATCTACGTCGAGAACACCAGCAACCAGTGGTACCAATGGACGGGCACGGCGTGGCAGTCGTGCAGCGACCCGCGCAACGGCACGACCTCGCCGGATGGCACGACCATTCCGTCGGCTTCGAACATCATCGACAAAACGGGCGCGGTGTGGACGCTCGTCAACGGTGTCATCCACAAGAACGGCGTCGTCGTGGGCAACAACTACGCCGTGAATCTCGTGCTGTGGTACGGCGGCAAGATCTATTGCCGCAATACGAGCGGGCAGTTCTACGCGAACGCCGAAGTCGCCGCGCAATGGCTGGCCTGTTCCGATCCGCGCATTGCCGTGGCATCGACGGCGGGCAGCTTCTTCGGCATGAACGGCCACTTCGACTACACCTATTCGCCCGCGCAGATCATTGCGATTCTGAAGGGACTGGGATGTTCGAGCTACCGCGTCGGCTGCACGGCGGACCCGAACCAGATCAATGCCGTCGTCAAGCTCGCGGCGGCGTTCCAGTCGGCGGGCATGACGCTGCTCGTGCTCATCAACCAGGGGCTCTACGACAGCAGCGGCAAACTGCTCGCGGGTGAGTCGGCTGCCTACAGCGCAGCGTATTCGACGGCCGCGACGGTTGCCAGCGCGCTCAGGCCCTATGGCGTGTCGCTCTATGAATGCGGCAACGAACTGACGCGCGACAAGGCGATCATCATCGATTCGACCAATGCAGGCACGAAGGCGCTCGACTTCAACAATGCGAACTGGCCGGTGATGCGCGGCGCGATGCGCGGCATGATCGACGGCGTCAAGTCGGTGCAGCCTTCCGCGAAGTGCGGCATCAACTTCTGCGTGGCGGACGTCGGCGCATCGGACGCCTTGTGGGACGGCATGCAGCCCGATGGCAGCGGCGGTCATCCGAAGGTGCGCTGGGACATCACGACGTGGCACAACTACGAGGTGTACGGCAACATCTTCAACATCGGCACGGATGGCGCCGGCCCCGGCATCGACCTGCCGACGTATTGCAAGGCGCGTTACGGCGTACCGTTCTTCATCACCGAATGGAACACGGGCCCCGAGCAGTCGCAGACCTATCGCGCGAGCTACATCACGTCGCAACTGGCTTCGTTCTATCAGGCGCGCAAGACGCACAACATCCAGGCGGTCATGTACTACGTGCTCGATAGCGGCAACAACACGTTCGGCATTATGACTAACGGCGTGCAACTGAATCCGCCGTATGGCGCCTTCGCGGGCTTTACGTCGGGCAATCCGGACACCTGATCGCGAGGCGATTCGGGGCGTGACGTAGTGTAGTGTCGTCATCGACGCGGCCTTCCCCTGCTTCGGCACGGAAGGCCGTTTTGTCGTGCCGCCCGATCACGAGCCGCCGCGCATTGCGGCGGCGTCGGCCCGCGACTCGCTCATCGACGCGCCGCGCTCCCTTCGCTCTGCTGCAGCCACCGCTTCTCCGTTGGCGATGTGCTTGCGCGCGCGATACTGCGTCGGCGAGACGCCGTATCGCTCCTTGAAAATGCGCCCCAGCCGGTTGCCGTCTCCCATCCCGCACCATCGCGCGATCTTGTCGATCGGCAATTCGGTGTCCTCCAGCATCGCGCACACAGCGGCGAAGCGCGTTCTGAGCAGATATTCGAGCGGCGTGATGCCGAACTCGGCCTTGAAGCGGCGCTGGTAATTGCGCTTGCTCATTGCCGCGTATTCGGCGGCGTGCGCCACGGAGATCGGCCCGCTGTAGTTGTCCCTGATCCAGCGCGCCGATTCGCACACCTTCTGTTTGGTCGTGAGCCCGAGATCGCCCACTTCGGCACGCGCGTGCTCGATCACCGGCGGGCTCAGCGTGCGCGTCACTCTGCGGGCCGCTTCGTGCCCGAGGTCGCGTTCGATCAGCGCGAGCACCATGTCGATGGGCGCCGCGCGGCTCGCTTCCCGTCCGTCGAGACGCTCTTCGAACACCAGCACGGGAATGGGCGGCCATGACGACGCGACCGTCAACGCGGGCGTCTCCGTCAACGTGATCGAGGTCAGGCTGCGCTGGCGCGAGAGCCAGGACACGAACGCACGATACGCGCCGCGTTGCCGGTCATCCGGACACGCGACAAAGAGCGCATGAAAATCGGCGAGGCCGAAGTGGTCCAGCTTTTTCGTGCCGATCGACAGGTTGAACGAAACCTCGACCGTTCCTCCACTCGACGACAGCAGCGACAGCTCATAACTCGTGGACTCGTTTTCTTCCTGCACCCATTCATTGGCGAGCCGAAACGCGTCTGCGACGACGCCCACCGTTGCCATCGAACATTCCTGCGAGATAACGAGACCAACGTGTTTTCGAAACCTGGTGTTCTCTTTCGACTCGTGGACGATTGACGCGACCGATTGAATGCATGAGTTCATCATCAGCGATCCTAACCAAGTAATCATCCTGCTCGCGAAAGAGAGTAGCGCAGAGCGTAAAGATCGGCCAGGGCTGTCGGTATATGACTAGAGAAGTGGCGTAATTGGCGGGGTGCGTGAAATTATTACTCGATCGGCATTTCTGAATGAATATTTCGCGCTTCGACCCCGGCAATCTTTTCGCTTTCAGCGGCCAGCCATCTGGCGGAAAAGACCGCGCAAATCCGGCTCAAATAGCCGCCCACCAACGCGTTGCGGGAATCGGCGTGGCAATTTCCGAAAAATCAGAATAAACAAGGACGTAACGCGCATGTAACGTTATTTCGCTTATTTCGTATAACTCTGTTACATCCGTTTCATTTCGAGACCAGTCTTTCATTTTTTATCGGCCGAATAAACAGGCCGATTCAGCGATTTACGCCATTAACACCGCATTTTGTGACGCCCGTAAATCGATTCAATTGGGGCCGGGCTATCCTCGGATGCGTTATGGCCGTTCCCGTCAACCGCTTATCCCGCCCGAAGAGTAAACCGCTTATGCCCGAAAGGACCAATCATGCGAAACGACGCACGCTTCGAAACCTGGCCTTGCTAGGTTGGACATCGTTAGGACCGCTGTGGTCGTCGCTCGCATCGCCTTTGGCGCAAGCCGCTTCGTCGACACAAGCGGGGCCGCGCATGACCAACATGATCGGTGCGAACGGCTGGGCCGGTTCCGACAGCGACACGGCGATGTGGAAGAGGATGGGCATCAGCTGGGCGCGAGGCGCGGTGGGGCCTGGGCAGCCGCATGGAGCATCAGATGCCGTGCGTGTCGACAAGACGGGCAATGCCAGCGATGTCGATTTGCCCCCCATCATCTTGCACAACAACCGCAACGGCATTCACTCGTTGCTATTTCTCGGCTACACGCCCGTATGGAATGCGAGCGTGCCGGGCGACAGCAAATCGGCGCCCGTCGATGTCCATGCATGGGAGCGTTACGTCGATGCTGTCGTGACGAAATATCGCGCGCCGCCCTACAACGTGCGCTACTTTCAGATATGGAACGAGGCGGCGGGAAAGCTGTCGGGCGGCTCGCCGCAGGCCACTTTCTGGCACGGCGCGACGCGCCCCGATATCGCGGACCCGGACCACGCGCCGTACGAACGGGCGATGCAAGACTACGTGGAGAAGATCCACATTCCGGCGGCGCGGATCATTCGAAGCCATGACGCCTATGTGGTCTATGGCGGCTGGCCGGATCAGGGCGGACTCCAGACCTTCAGCGAATGGCTCGAGTATCGCAGCCCGAAATACAACCAGCGGATGCTCGACTGCGTGGACTATCTGGACACGCACTATCTTTGGGTCAAGGACTTCGACTATCTCTACGATCGCTACGTGAAGAACGGCCCTGCGCGCGGTCTGTGGCAGACGGAGATCGGCGACCGCTTCATGATCGACAATCACTATCTGCCGAGCTATTTCTTCCAGTTCGCCGTGTGGGCGCTCGATCGCAACTGGGACGATCCGAACAAGTATGTATCGATGGTCTATCACTGGGATGGCGTCGAGCCATTCAGATTGACGCATCGGGGACCGCCCGAGCGAACGTACAACGCGTCGGGCCGAAGTCTGATCGTGCTGAACCAGACCGTCGGCGGCGTGCTGTCGCGTCTTCCGCAGAAATTGCAGTTGGGCGACGATGTGACGGGCAGCGCGTTGTACTCGGACAAGTCGATTGTGATGCAGGTGAGCGCGCCGCCCGGCTGGCGAACGGTCGATATCGACGGCGTCGCCGCGCCTGCATCGGGACGCGCGAGCCTGCAGTTCATCGACGCGCTGTCGGGTACCGTGTCGCCTGCATCCGATGCTGTGCTGAAGTGGAGCGATCAGACGCTGAGCGTGCGTTTCAAGGTGCCGGCGCGGGTCAACGGTCAGGGCGCAAAGGGCGCGCCTCGACATCTTGCTTATCTCGTCGTGCGCGCATCATGAGGCGCCGGACAGGAACAGGCAACGTCGACGCGACGAGCGGCGCTGATCGGTCAGCGCGGCCGGGCGGAAACTGAGGAGAATCATTGAGTCTGCGCGCGGGCCGCGCGCGTGCGACGCGAACGCAGCTTCACGATATCCGCTGCGCGCTGCCTGCGCCGCTCATGAACTAGAGCAGGCAAACCTGGTTCAGGTCCACCGTGCGCCGATACACGTTCCGGTCCAGCCACGGCACGTAAGTGTATTCGAGGTAGGCGTTTGCGCCGACAAAAATCCAGTGATGCAGCGAGGCGGACATGAGAGTCTCCCGGGTACCGTTGCGCGGTGAGCCTGGAGGCGAGACGCGCCAGTTGCACCGTTGAATCCAGCATAGGTCTGCCCGTCTGCCGTCGCTATTGCACATACGGGTAGAGACGTCATGCACTGGTTGTGGCGGGTTATACCAAGGTATGTGATGGGTCCGGCGATCCCCGAACACGGCGTGTTGCCATGCCCGCGTTCTGGATCAGGTGCGCCGGACTTGCGGCTTGTCTTGCTGCTTTTCCGATGCGCGCAACCATTCGCCGAGGAAGTCCATGAACGTCCTGAGTTTCGCGGAAAGCTGGTTGCGTTCCAGATAGATCGCGTGAATGTTTGCGTCCGGCAAGCTCCAGTCGTCGAGCAAAGACACGAGCGCGCCGCGCGCGAGATGACGGGCGATCTCCCACTGGGAGCGCACGACAATGCCGCGTCCTTCGAGCGCCCATTGCAGCACGACCCCGCCGTCATTGCTCGAGAGCGCGCCGTCCACCTTGACGGTCTCCGTGCGTTTGCCGCGCGAGAAATGCCATGTGCCATAGGCCGATTCGTTTTCACGCAGCACGATGCATGCGTGATGCGCGAGATCGTGCGGCACGGATGGCCGTCCGTGCCGCTCCAGATAGTCGGGCGCGGCACACACGATCCGCCGGTTTTTCAGCAGCAGACGCGCATTCACGCGCGCATCGGGCACCTCGCCGAAGCGGATGCACAGATCGAAGCCTTCGTCCTTCAGGCCGACCGGGCGGTCCGTGAGATGCAGTTGGATCTTCATGGCCGGATACCGCGCGACGAATTCCGATATCGCCGGTGCAATGCGCGCGCGCCCGAATCCGAACGATGCGTTCACGCGCAAAAGACCCGTCGGCTCGCCGCGGCTGCTCGTGACGAGTTGTTCGAGTTCGGATAGCTCGTCGAGAATGCGTGATCCGTTCGACAGATACAGCTCGCCTTCGGGCGTGAGGCTCAGCCGTCTTGTCGTGCGGTTCATCAGCCGCACGCCGAGGCGCCGTTCCAGTTGCGCGAGCCGCTTGCTGACGGCAGGCGGCGTTACGCCGAGTTCACGCGCCGCCGCCGCCAGGTTGCGATGCCGCGCGACCAGCGCGAAGAGGTTCAGATCGGAGAACGCGTCCATTCAATCAGGCTCCCGGAGTCTCCCGTTATTCATTCCCATGAGTTACGACGGGATTGCCTCTGCGCCAACCCAATCGTTCTGGTTAGCAATTAGACTCGATTCGATCTGTGCGAACAAGCGCGAAGCCGGGCGCAAGCGACCGTTAGAACGGCGCGATCAATAAGCGGCGCGCAGCGCCTCGTCGGCGACAAGGAGCCGCGACGCGATGGTCTTGATCAGAAAGCGGTGAAACTGCTGCGCGGTCACGGGATCGTCGCGTTCGAGTGCGAGCAGCGTCGGCACCGACAAACGATGAACCCGCGTCGGCGCCTCGGCGATCACATCGGCGCTGCGAGTGGTTTGCGTGTAGACGGCCATTTCACCGACCACCGTGCCGGGGCCGAACGAACGCAGCCGTACGAGCCGGCCGTCGGGCAGCGGCAGTGAAACCGCGACGCGTCCCCGCTCGACGATATAGATCGCGTCGCCCGGCTCGCCGCGCGAGAACAACGGCTGCCCCGCATCGAGATCGCGCACGTCGAGGCACGCGCACAATCTCTCCAGCGCGAACGGCGTGAAATGCGGCGAGAGCGTCGCGCGGAAATCCGGTTCGTCGGAGCGATGGGCGCGGCCATCGGCTTCGAGCAGCCGATCCTCGATCCATTCGAGACCTGCGTCGAGCGTGCCGAATTCGTGGATGCGCAGGTTCAGCGTGCCCGTCCTCTCGAGCAGACTGCGCGAGCGCACGGGCAGCGCGGTGAGCACGAGATCGGCGCCCGCCGACGCGCACAGTTGCCGCAGCTTTACAAACGCGACCGATACCGACGCATCCATTCCGTTGGTCGACGCGAAGTCGAGCACGACATAGCGTACGGGCGCGGCGTCGGTGGCGCGCAGCCGTTCCCGCACGCGTTGCAGGATCGAATTCGCGGTGCCGAAAAACAGAAAGCCCTGCAGGCAGACGCCGAATAGCTGCGTGCCAAGTTCGCGCAAACGCGCGGCATCTTCGAAGCTGCGTTCGACCGTCGACGTCCGCGTGGTCGCATCGAACTCCATACGCACGCAACTGACGCGCCCATACAGGAGCGCGAACATCACGCATGCGGCGATCACCCCTGCAACCACACCCGCGACGACGCCATAGAACACGACCACGGCGAAAATGCCGGGCACGAGCAGATACTCGTACCAGTTGAGCCGAGCATACGCACCGACCAGCCATTGCAGCAATAGCCGCAGCCCCATGAAAAGCTGCAGGCCGACCAGCACGGGCACGGGAAAAAGCGCCACCAGATCGGGCGATGCCGCCAGCGCGACGAGACACGCCAATGCGGCGAACAGGCCCGCCATCCGGCTCGTCGCGCCGGCGCGCGCGTTCAGCATCGAGCGGTTGTACGACTGATAGCCGACCATGCCGCCCAGCAATCCGCTCGCGATGTTGGCGAGACCGGCGGCGCGCATTTCGCGGTTCAGGTCGATGTCTTCGCCCGTCGCCGCGCCGATGGCCGTCGCGTTCATCAGGATCGTGATCGCCGACACGGACGTCACGACAAGCGTTTCCGGCAAATGCGCGCCAATCGCGGACCAGTCGATCGCGCTGCTGCCCGGCGGCACAGGCACATGCAGATCGGGAAAGAAATGCAGCTTCACATGCGGCAGCAGCAAGCCCATGTTGCGCGCATCGTCGATCGTCAGACCGGACAGAGGCAGCAGCAGATAGAACACGCCGATCCCGCACACGAGCACGAGGGGCAGTGCCGCAATGTGCTGCCGCTCGCGCGTGAGAACGGTCGTCAGCACGCCGATGAAGAGCGCGGGCGTCCATGCCAGCCAATGCAGATGCGTGAGCAAGCCGAGGTTGCCCCACACCGGCGACTCGCCCGTTGCCACACGGAACGCACCCGCCAGCAGCAGATAGCCGGTGCCCGCGAGAAATCCACCGACGACGGGATAGGGCAGAAACTGCAGTGAGCGGCTGCGTTTGGACGAGCCGATCGCAAACAGCACGATGCCCGTCACGACGGAACACAACGCAATCGAGAGCAATACCGTCAGAAGAATGGTTTGTGGCGAGCCGCCGTCGGCGCGCACGCTGCTCGCCACGCCCGCCGCGACGCCCGCGAGAAAGGCCGTGGCGTTGCTGTCCGGCCCGGCGATATTCACGCGCATCGAACTGGTCAACGCGATCACGAGGGCCGTGACGATGCAACTGACGAGCGCGGTAGGCACGCCGAGTTCGGCGTAGTGCGCGAGGTCCGCGCTGAAGATCAGCGTGCCGAGACTCATCGCGTAGCAGAGCATCATCAGCGACGAGACGGCGCCACCCGTCAGGTCGCCGAGCAGGCGGGCGACGCGCGGCGAAGCGGCGCTTTTGAGTGCAGACTCGGCCGCGGAATCTGTGGCACCTGGCTTCAAGGCGCTCTCCCGGAACGCGGCGCCCGATCCGGGCCGGCCACCGCGCGACCCAGTATCCACCGCGATTTCCGCGCCTGTCAAACTGCCTGCACCTGCGCGGCGGCAGACATCTGGCGGCACGCAACACCTACACTCATAAGAACGGGCGTCGTCGTATTTGTTAAGCGCTCAACGCAAAACCGATTCCGGCGATGACGATGGATATCGAACTGTGGCTGCGCGCGTTAGGACTCGAACGATACGCGCACGCATTTGCCGACAACGACATCGACGCGGCCATGCTGCGTGAGCTAACCGACGCGGATCTGAAGGAACTCGGCGTGGGCTCGCTGGGGCATCGCAAGCGGATGCTCGCGGCGATCGCGCAGATGGCTCCCTGCGCCGATGCGTTGCCTGCGCCGTCTACACCGGAGGCGTCGACCGGCAAGCCGGCAGCACGCGCTGTCGCCACGCCGACCGACGAGCGCAGACAGGTCACCGTGCTGTTCGCGGACTTGTGCGGATTCACGGACCTGAGCCGGCAACTCGATCCCGAGGAACTGGTTGCCGTACTCGATGGTTACTTCGGGCAGCTCGACGACATCGTGACGCGGCACGGCGGATACGTCGACAAGCATGTGGGCGACTGCGTGATGGGCGTGTTCGGCGCGCCGCGTTCGCATGGAAACGATCTGGAGCGCGCGGCACGGGCGGCGCTGGCGATCGTCGATGCCATACCGGATCTGTCGCGAACGCTCGCCCGTCCGCTTTCCGTTCACATCGGCATTGCGGTCGGGCAGGTCGTGGCAAGCGGCGCCGGCAGCGCGACGCACAGGCAATACACGGTCACGGGCGAGACGGTCAACCTGGCATCGCGTCTGACCGATGCCGCCGGGCCAGGCGAGATATTGATGCCGGAATCCGCGTGGCGCTCGCTCGCGGATCGCGTCGCCTGCGTGGCCTGCGGAGCGCTTGCGTTGAAAGGCTTCGATGAGCCCGTTTCGGTGTGGCGTCTGACGGGGCTTCGACGTGCGTGCGCGAGTCGTCCCATCGTCGGGCGTGGCGACGAACTGCGCCGCTGCGTGGCCATACTCGCGTCGTGCCGCGAGACGGGAAAGGGCCATGTCGTCCATATCCGGGGCGAGCCCGGTATCGGCAAGACGCGTCTTGTCGAAGAGATCCAGCGCGAGGCAAGCGCGATGGGATTCGCCTGTCATGACACGCTTGTGCTCGACTTCGGTTCGAGAGCGGGTCGGGATGCGATCCGCTCGCTTGTGCGCGGTCTCCTCGCAATCGACGACACGGGCAACGCGCACGCCCACGCGACGGCCGTGGCGCGAGCCATCGCCGACGGCCTCGCCGACACCGGCGACACGCTGTTTCTCAACGATCTGATCGACGTGCCGCAGCCGCCCGAGGAGCGTGGGGTCTACGAGGCCATGAGCAATGCGATGCGCGTGCGGGGCCGCCAGGATGTCATGAACCGGCTCGTAAAACGTGCCAGCCGCGTGCAACCCCGGCTGATCGTCGTCGAAGACATTCATTGGGCGGACCCGTCGACCCTGCAGGATCTCGACGAACTCGGCGTGACGGCGGCGGGTTGCGCGGCCGTGCTGGTGCTGACGACGCGGCCGCAAGGCGGCTCGCTCGACCGGCCATCGGATAGAGCGGGCAGCCCGCCGTGCTCCGTATTCGATCTGGGTCCGTTGAACGAGGACGACGCGCGTCGCATGGCCGAGTCGTTTTCCTGTGCAAACGAACTGGCAACACGCTGCATCGAACGCGCGGCGGGCAACCCGCTTTTTCTCGAACAACTGCTCGGCAATGCGGAGAGGACGGCGGACACGGGGGTGCCGGGCTCGGTGCAAAGTCTCGTGCAGGCGCGGCTGGATGGGCTGGAACCGACGGAAAAAATGGTCTTGCGGGCTGCGTCGGTATTCGGCCAGTTCTTCGACAAGGCGGCGATCAGCCACGTTCTCGACGGCGCTCACGTCGAGCTGGAACCGATGGTGACGGGGCGCCTGCTGCGCCCACAGGGCAGCGGATTCATCTTCCATCACGCACTCATTCGCGACGCCGTCTATGACGGGCTGCTGAAAAGTCAGCGCCGCGAGTTGCATCGACGCGCGGCACAGTGGTACGCGCCGCGCGATGCCGTTCTGCGGGCCGAACATCTCGACCGGGCCGCCGACGCCGAGGCGCCGCGCGCGTATTGCGACGCGGCGCGCGCGCAATCGGCGGGGTATCGCTATGAATTGGCGCTGCGGCTCGTCGGGCGAGGGCTCGAACTCGCGGCCGCGCGCGCCGACCGCGTGGCGCTCGAGTGCCTACGGGGCAACATTCTGCATGACGTCGGCGATATGTCGTCGGCGCTCGGCGCGTTCGAAACTGCGCTCGCGTCTGCCGGCACGGACCCTGAGCGTTGCCAGGCGTGGATTGGACGCGCGACCGTCAAGCGGGTCATCGACGATCTCGACGGTGCGTGGGCGGATCTCGACTGCGCCGCAGCGATTGCCGCCGCCGAGGGTCTCGTGCGCGACGAGGCGCGCATTCACTTCTTGCGGGGCAATCTCTGCTTTCCGCGCGGCGAGAGCGACGGCTGCGTCCATGAGCACGAGCGCAGCCTGGCGCTCGCCCGCGAGGCGCGCGACTACGAACAGGAGGCGGCCGCGCTGGGCGGGATCGGCGATGGCGAGTACTTGCGCGGCCGGATGATGAGCGCGCACGACGCGTTCAGCCGGTGCATCGAACTCTGCCAGCGGCACGGGCTCGGACGAATCGAAGTCGCCAACCTGCCGATGCGCGCCATCACCGCGTGGTTTTCGGGCAAGACGCAGCAGGCACTCGACACGGCGCTCGCAAGCGTCGCCGCGGCGCAGAAGGTCGGTCATCTGCGGGCGCTCGCCATCGCCCATCATGCCGCGTGGCACTGCTTGCACGATCTCGCGCAGTGGGATCGCGCGTGGGAGCACGTCGGCCCGGCGCTGCAGTGTGCGCGCGAGCTGAAATCGCGGCGGTTCGAGGGCGAGGCGCTGGGACTTCGCGCGGAATTGCACCGCGTTGGCAATCGCCGGCGCGAAGCCCTCGACGATATCGAGGCGGCGCTCGCCATCAGCCGGGAGACGGGCATGGCGTATCTGGGCGCCGCCTATCTGGGCACGCTTGCGCGCGCGACCGACGATGCCGTTGTCTTCGAGCGGGCGCTCGCGCAAGGAGAGGCCGTGCTTGCGGCTGGCGCGGTCAGCCACAATCACTATCTCTTTCGACGCGACGCGATAGACGCCTGTATCGACCGGGGACTGTGGGACGCAGCGTCGGCGCACGCTGCCGCGCTGGAGGCGTACGCCAGTCGCGAGCCGTCACCGTTCTCCGGCTTTGTCGTGGCGCGCGCCCGCGCGCTCGTCGCGTTTGGAACCGGCGCCCGGGGGCCGGCATGGGTCAGCGAACTGCAGCGTCTCCACGCAGAGGGCCACAAGTTGGGCTTGCTTCATGCCGTTCGCGCAATCGACACCGCGCTGGCGGATCACGCGGAATAGCCGCCTGGATCCGCTGCCGGTCATGCCGTTTCAATCGAAACAGTTCACCGCGGCGCCATCACGCGGAGCACGGGACGGCCATCGACGTTCTTCAGCGGGAAATAGACGCGATGCGTGGACGGATCGACGCCAACCACATGCGCGTTAGGGCCGATGCTGCCTTCGCCCGTCTTCGACATGCTCGACGTACCGACGGCGAACGTCGACACGATGCCCGCTTCACCCGCGACGTAGAGCGTGCCCGGACCGGGATCGAATGCCAGCACATCGGGGCCGTCGCCGACGTCGAACGACTGGACGATCTGCCTCGTCACCAGGTTCAGTGCCAGAAGCCTGGCATTGTCTTCGCAGGCGATAAAGGCGAGGTGGCGCTGTGGAACGATATACAGACCGTGATTGCCCTTTGCGCCCGGCAGATCGATGCGGGCGACGATCGCATCGTTGGCCGGATCGATTTCGACGAGTTGTCGTTTCGATTGCGCGTTGACGAAGATGTGGTGCGACGCCGCGTCGTATTGCGTGTTGCCGATGGTGCCGCCCAGCGCGATTGTGTTGATGCGGCGATTGGACTGGGTGTCGATGACCGTCTCGGTCCCGCCTGTCTCGTCCGATACGTAGAGCTTGCGCGTGTCGGGCGCGTAGGCCATTCCGTCCGGATAGACACCGCCGGCCATGCGCGCGGCGATTGTCAGCGTGGCGGCATCGATCGCCACGACCTCGTTCGTGCCCGTCGCCGACGCATACACGCGCGACAGCTCGGGCACGGCGAGCACGCCGTGCACTGCCGCGATATTGCCGATGCGGCCGAGGACACGCGATGTCCGTGTGTCGAAGACAATCACCTCGCTGTCGCCCAGATGGGCGATGAACAGCAGATGCCGGTCCGGATCGAAACTTTCATAGTCGAGCCGGGACGCGCGGCCAGGCAACGGGATATCGGCGACGTGCGTGAGCGACAACGCTGTGGCTGCGGGCTTGCCCGCGGCATACGAATCCTGACGGCCTGCGAATGCCGCGACTGCTGCGACCGCAACGATCGAAGACGTGATGAACGCCATCGCAACGTGCCGATAGTGCTTGCCGCAGCGATCGTTCATGACGCACCTCCGTCGGGTTTCGTTACTGCGCGGGCGGCTGATTCGTGGACAGTATCGTCCTCAACTTCGTGCCGCCGATGGATTCGCAACTGGAAGGCTTCGGATCGGTCCATTGCACTGCGACGCCACGGACGACGGGGCGGACCATGCGCCAGGGCCAGAAGCCGAAGCGCTGTGATCCCGCGTACTCGACGATCGCGTCGGCGCCTCGCAACTGGGCGTACTCGGCCATTTTCGGAAGTATGTCCTGAACGCCGCCGTACGTCCCCTTGCCGATCTTGATGTTCCTGATGACCTTGTATTTCTGACTGGCGGGCGGGAGATGAGCGAAGAAACAGAATTCGCCGAGGTCGCTGTGAAGATCGGCCGCCGGGCCGTCGCTGCCCTTTGAGATGTCGACTTCGGCGTCGGGCGTGGCGTCCGAAGCCGGTTCGGCGGCGTGTGCGGTATTGGCGGCGATGCCGATAGCGAATAACGATGCGATTAACGGAACTACGAATTGCCGTGCAGGATTCATGGGTGGTCTCAAACGTTCGCGCCGGGTCGGCGGTTTTTATTGTGGAGACGGAATAGTAAGCGACTGTCAGTTTCACGACCACCCGCGCCCGGATCACGTCTGCCGGAGTCGACGTGGACCAAGGTCCACTATCCAAGTGAGCGCTTAGTACCTAAGCTTGGGCTGCTGCGCAGTCACGCGTGGTAATTCGACCGCCGCTTGTTCAGCAACTGGCGAAACGCGTGCGAAACGCGTGCGAAGGGCGACCTTACGAGCGGCATTCCTGTTCATCGTCAGCGAGGCATTGCATGGCAGCGTTCGTCGATCATCCGTCCATCCTGTTTATCGTTCTCCTGCTCCTCTTTATCGGCGCCGTGGCATTTGGCGCCTTTATTCTTCGACGCGCGCTACCGCTGCCGGACGACGAGAGAGACGACTTCAATGTTGTTCAGACATCGACACTGACGTTGCTGGCGCTGCTCATCGGATTCAGCCTTTCGATGGCCGTGGGCCGCTATGACGCGCGAAAGAATCTGGAAGAAAACGAAGCCAATGCAATTGGCACCGAGTACGCTCGCGCGGACCTGGCGGACGCTGCCCTCGGTGCGCAAATGAAGACTGCACTGGTTGAATACACCCGCTTACGACTGGCGCACTTTGCTACGAGAGACCCGCAGGAGATCGCAAAGAACGAGCGTGCGACCGCCAGGTTGCAGGTCGAACTCTGGAGGATGGCGGTTCAGGTGGGCAAGGCCGCGCCCACGCCCATCGCGGCTACCGTCGTCACCGGCATGAACGACGTGCTCAACTCGCAGGATTACTCCGAGGCAGCGCTGATCAACCGCATCCCGGCCGGCACATGGTCATTGATGATAGCGATCGCGTTGTTTGGTTGCGTCGTGCAGGGATACGGCGCGAAGGGAAAGCTGCGTCGAGGCCTTTTGATTACGATCCTGCCGATGATAGTGGCCTTGTCGCTGGCGCTGATTGCGGACATCGACAGCCCGCGCGGTGGAGTCATCCACGTTGAGCCTCAAAATCTCGGCAGGCTTCTTCAGTCGTTCGGGACATGATGGCGAATGTGACAACGGCGAGCATGCAGGCTGATGCTAGGGGCACCACCGAGATAACGCGCGGTTATCACCCTCGCAGCAGCTTTCATTATTCAACGGCGCCTCGTTTCCCTACATTCTGGGCAGCAGACGAATGTCGAAGCGAGTAATCATCATGAAAGGGCTGGGCGAGCGGCAACAGCGCACCGTTGCGGCACGATGGGAACGCGCGCTGCCGACCATTCTCTGCATCACCACCATTCAGGCGCAACGCAAACCATGAACGCACACAGCCATCCACGATATCGCGGCATTTTTCCCGTAGTGCCGACCACCTTCACCGAAACGGGCGCGCTCGATCTGGAAAGCCAGAAGCGCGTGGTCGATTTCATGATCGACGCGGGCTCGGACGGCCTGTGCATACTCGCGAATTTCTCCGAGCAGTTCGCGCTGTCCGACGACGAGCGCGAAACGCTCACCCGCACGATGCTCGAGCACGTCGCGGGCCGCGTGCCCGTGATCGTGACGACGAGTCACTATAGCAGCGCGGTGTGCGTCGAGCGCAGCCGGCGCGCGCAGGCGCAGGGCGCGTCGATGGTGATGGTGATGCCGCCGTATCACGGCGCGACGTTCCGCGTGCCGGAGACGCAGATTTACGAGTTCTATGCGCGGCTGTCGGACGGCATCGACATTCCTATCATGATCCAGGACGCGCCTGCGAGCGGCACGGTGCTGTCGGCGCCGTTCCTTGCGCGGATGGCGCGCGAGATCGAGCAGGTGTCGTACTTCAAGATCGAAACGCCGGGCGCCGCTGCGAAGCTTCGCGAGCTGATCCGTCTTGGCGGCGAGGCGGTCGAAGGCCCGTGGGACGGCGAGGAAGCGATCACGCTGTTCGCCGATCTGAACGCAGGCGCGACGGGCTCGATGACGGGCGGCGGCTATCCCGACGGCATTCGCCCGATTCTCGAAGCGTTCCGCGAGGGCAAGCGCGACGAAGCCTTTGCGCACTACCAGCGCTGGCTGCCGCTGATCAATCACGAGAACCGTCAAACGGGCCTGCTCGCCGCGAAGGCGTTGATGAAAGAGGGCGGCGTGATCGCATGCGAAAGTCCGCGCCATCCGTTGCCGCCGATGCATCCCGATACGCGCACCGAACTGGTCGAGATTGCGCGCAGACTCGATCCGCTGGTGCTGCGCTGGGGAAAGTGAGCGCGTAGCGAACAAGCCAACGAAGCAACGCGCGCGACCACGGCTCAATGAGAGGGTTCAGCGCGCGGTGCGCCAACGGCGTGCCGCAGCGAATTCGCCGACCGGGCCGCGCGCGCACCCGGCCGGTCGATGCGGAAGCGGCCTCATGCCTTCGGCACCCGCACCCATCCTTCCATCAACACGCGCGCGCTGCGGCTCATCACGGCCTTCTTCACGACCCATTCGCCATTCGCCTGAACGGCCTCGGCGCCGACGCGCAACGTGCCCGACGGATGCCCGAACCGCACGGCCTGGCGCTCGCCGCCACCCGCCGCGAGATTCACCAGCGTACCCGGAATGGCCGCTGCCGTGGCGATCGCGACGGCCGCCGTGCCCATCATCGCGTGATGCAGCTTGCCCATCGACATCGCGCGTACCAGCAGATCGACGTCGCCGGCATCGACGCGTTTGCCGCTCGACGCCGTGTATCCGGCCGGGCGCGCGACAAACGCGACCTTCGGCGTGTGCTGGCGTTTCGCGATCTCGTCCAGGTTCTTGATGAGGCCCATGCGCAACGCGCCATGCGCGCGGATGGTCTCGAACTTCTTCAGCGCCGCGTCGTCGCTGTTGATCGCGTCCTGCAACTCCGTGCCCTTATAACCGATCGATTCGGCGTCGACGAAGATGGTCGGAATGCCTGCGTTGATCATCGTCGCCTTCAGCGTGCCGATGCCGGGCACGTCGAGATCGTCGACGAGCTGGCCCGTCGGAAACATCGCGCCTTGCGCGCCTTCTTCCTCGGCGGCGGGGTCCATGAATTCGAGCTGCACTTCGGCGGCGGGGAACGTCACGCCGTCCAGTTCGAAGTCGCCGGTTTCCTGCACGGCGCCGTTCGTCATCGGCACGTGCGCGATGATGGTCTTGCCGATGTTCGCCTGCCAGATGCGCACGATAGCGATGCCGTTGTCGGGCACGCGGTCGGGATCGATCAGTCCGCCGCTGATCGCAAACGGTCCCACGGCCGCCGACAGGTTGCCGCAATTGCCGCTCCAGTCGACGAAGGCGGTGTCGATCGACACTTGCCCGAAGAGGTAATCGACATCGTGGTCCGGCCGCGTGCTCTTCGCGACGATCACGGTCTTGCTGGTGCTCGAGGTCGCGCCGCCCATGCCGTCGATCTGCTTGCCGTACGGATCGGGGCTGCCGATCACGCGCAGCAGCAAGGCATCGCGCGCGGCGCCGGGCACCTGCGCGGCTGCGGGCAGGTCTTGCACGCGGAAGAACACGCCTTTGCTGGTGCCGCCGCGCATGTAGGTGGCGGGAATCCTGATCTGGGGTGCGTGTGCCATGTATGTGTCCCGATGAGTCTCTTTGTTGATGCAAGGGCGGCGCATCGGCTGCCCTTGCGTGTCGTGTGAACGAACGCCTCAGGCCGCGGCCTTCGACGACTCCAGGAAGTCCTGCGCGAAGCGTTGCAGCACGCCGCCTGCTTCGTAGATCGACACTTCTTCGGCTGTGTCGAGACGGCACGTGACGGGCACTTCGACGCGCTCGCCGTTCCTGCGATGGATCACGAGCGTGAGGTCCGCGCGCGGCTTGCGCTCGCCGATCACGTCGAAGCTCTCGGTTCCGTCGATACCAAGCGTCAGGCGATTCACGCCCGGCTTGAATTCGAGCGGCAGCACGCCCATGCCGATGAGGTTGGTGCGGTGAATGCGCTCGAAGCCTTCGGCCACGATCGCTTCGACGCCCGCGAGCCGCACGCCCTTTGCCGCCCAGTCGCGCGACGAGCCTTGCCCATAGTCCGCGCCCGCGATGATGATGAGCGGCTGCTTGCGCTCCATGTAGGTTTCGATCGCTTCCCACATGCGCGTGACCTTGCCTTCCGGTTCGACGCGCGCAAGCGAGCCCTTCTTCACCTGACCATCGACGACAGCCATTTCGTTGATGAGCGTCGGGTTTGCGAACGTTGCGCGCTGCGCGGTGAGGTGATCGCCGCGATGCGTGGCGTACGAGTTGAAATCCTCTTCGGGCAAGCCCATTTTCGCGAGGTATTCGCCCGCTGCGCTGTTCGCGAGAATGGCGTTCGACGGCGACAGGTGATCGGTGGTGATGTTGTCGCCGAGCACGGCGAGCGGGCGCATGCCCTTCAACGTGCGCTCGCCCGCCAGCGCGCCTTCCCAATACGGCGGACGGCGAATGTACGTGCTCTGCGCGCGCCAGTCGTAGAGCGGACTGATCGGCTCGCCGCTCGCAGCCGTCAGCGCGAACATCGGCTCGTAGACCTTGCGGAACTGTTCGGGCTTCACGCTTTGCGCGACGATCGCGTCGATCTCTTCGTCGCTCGGCCAGATGTCCTTCAGATAGACGGGCTTGCCGTCGTGACCGGTGCCGAGCGCATCGCGTTCGATGTCGAAGCGGATCGTGCCCGCGATCGCGTACGCAACGACGAGCGGCGGCGACGCGAGAAATGCCTGCTTCGCATACGGATGAATGCGGCCGTCGAAGTTGCGGTTGCCCGACAGCACGGCCGTCGCGTACAGATCGCGCTCGACGATCTCCTGCTGGATGGCGGGATCGAGTGCGCCCGACATGCCGTTACACGTCGTGCACGCGAACGCGACGATGCCGAATCCGAGCTTCTCCAGATCGGGCAACAGGTTCGCTTCCTGCAAGTAAAGTTCGACCGCTTTCGATCCCGGCGCCAGCGACGACTTGACCCACGGCTTGCGCGTGAGGCCGCGCGCATTCGCATTGCGGGCAAGCAGCGCTGCCGCGATCACGTTGCGCGGGTTGCTGGTGTTCGTGCAGCTCGTAATAGCCGCGATGATGACAGCGCCGTCGGGCATCTGTCCGGGCACGTCTTCCCATTTGCCTGCAATGCCGCGCGCGGCGAGTTCCGAAACGGGCAGACGCTTGTGCGGATTCGACGGCCCCGCCATGTTGCGCACGACCGTCGACAGATCGAACTTCAGCACGCGCTCGTACTGGGCGTTTTTCAGCGAATCGGCCCACAGGCCCGCCGTTTTCGCGTACGTTTCGACCAGCTTCACTTGCGCGTCGTCGCGGCCCGTGAGGCGCAGATAGTCGATGGTCTGCTCGTCGATGAAAAACATCGCGGCCGTTGCGCCATATTCGGGCGCCATGTTGGAGATCGTCGCGCGGTCGCCGAGCGTGAGGCTCGACGCGCCAACGCCCCGGAACTCCAGATACGCGCCGACCACCTTTTCCTTGCGCAAAAACTCGGTGAGCGCGAGCACGATGTCGGTGGCCGTGATGCCGGGCTGACGCTTGCCCGACAGTTCGACGCCGACGATATCGGGCAGACGCATCCACGATGCGCGGCCCAGCATCACGTTCTCCGCTTCCAGTCCGCCGACGCCGACGGCGATCACGCCGAGCGCATCCACATGCGGCGTATGGCTGTCCGTGCCGACGAGCGTGTCGGGATACGCGAGGCCATCCACTGCATGAATCACGGGCGACATCCGCTCCAGATTGATCTGGTGCATGATGCCGTTGCCGGGCGGAATCACATCGACGTTCTTGAACGCCTTCTTGGTCCAGTTGATGAAGTCGAAGCGGTCTTCGTTGCGCCGGTCTTCGATCGCGCGATTCTTCGCGAATGCATCCGGGTCGAAGCCGCCGCACTCGACAGCGAGCGAGTGATCGACGATCAGCTGCACCGGCACGACGGGATTCACCTTCGCGGGGTCGCCCCCCTGATCGGCGATTGCGTCGCGCAGACCGGCGAGATCGACGAGCGCGGTCTGGCCGAGAATGTCATGACACACGACGCGCGCCGGAAACCACGGAAAATCCAGCTCGCGCTTGCGCCCGATGATCTGCTTCAGCGAATCGGTCAGCGTCGCGGGATCGCAGCGGCGCACGAGGTTCTCGGCATGCACCCGCGACGTGTAGGGCAGCGTGTCATAGGAGCCGGGCTCGATTGCCTCGATGGCGGCGCGCGTGTCGAAGTAATCCAGCGAGGTGCCGGGCAGCGGTTTGCGGTAAGCGGTATTCATGGCGTAGGGACACATGCGGTAATGATGAGAGCGGCTGCGTTCGATGTGTTCGAGGCGCCGGCTCGCACCCGGGGCTCTTCGCGAAGTTTAGCGCGTCGGCGCATACGCGGTGCGGCAAACCCTCTTGGATAAAAAGCTGCCTTGGCTCGCGGGTATGGCGAACCAAGGCCTAACCGGATCGCGGCTCTCGCGTCCGCGCTCCAGGAGTCGACTTGTCCGTTCAGGCGCGCTTCGCGAGCGGCACGAACGGCAGATCGTCCGGCCCCGTGTAA
>BBSL01000237.1 GCA_001319865.1 Burkholderia sp. E7m39
GCCCGTCTTGCCGACCGTGCACAACGCGGTATTGCCCGCCGTCACGCCCGACAAGGCCACGGATTTCTTCGGTTTGAATGCGCCCGCGTTCTGCGTGCCGTTGTCTGCTTCGCTCATGTGTCTTCCTCCAGATGCCATTACTTGTGTGCGGCGAACAGCGCGTCGAGCTTGTCCTCGTACGCGTGATAGCCAAGATATTTGTACAGGTCTTCGCGCGTCTGCATCGTCGGCACGGCTGCTTTTTGCGTGCCGTCGCGCATCACCGTCTCGTAGAAGTTCAGCGCCGCCGCGTTCATCGCGCGATACGCGCCGCAGCAGTACAGCGCGATATCGACGTTCGCTTCGCGCAGTTCCGTCGTGGTGAAGAACGGCGTCGCGCCGAACTCGGTGAGGTTGGCGAGAATCGGCACCTTCACGGCGGCCTTGAAGCGGCGATAGTCGTCGAGCGTTTTCATCGCTTCGGGAAAGATCATGTCCGCGCCGGCTTCGACGTAGGCGACGGCACGCTCGATTGCGGCGTCGAGCCCTTCGGCGGCGGCGGCGTCGGTGCGGGCCATGATGACGAACTGGTCGTCGGTGCGCGCGTCGACGGCGGCCTTCACGCGATCCACCATTTCCTCTTTCGCGACGACTTCCTTGTTCGGGCGATGGCCGCAGCGCTTCTGGCCGACCTGATCTTCCAGATGCACGGCCGCGACGCCTGCCTTGATGAACGAGCGCACCGTGCGCGCGATGTTGAAGGCGCCGCCCCAGCCGGTGTCGATATCGACGAGCAGCGGCAGGTTGGTCGCATCGGTGATGCGGCGTGCGTCCGTCAGCACGTCGTCCATGGTGCTGATGCCCAGATCGGGAACGCCGAGCGAGTTCGCGGCGACGCCGCCGCCCGACAGGTACACGGCCTTGAAGCCGACGGCTTCGGCCATTTTCGCGGCGTAGGCGGTGATGGCGCCGACGACTTGCAGCGGTTGTCCTTCGGCGACGGCCTGGCGGAACGAGGCGCCGGCGCTAGCGGGTTGTCTGGTCGAGTTCAATTTGAGGCTCCGTTATTTGCGGGCCCTTATCTGCAAGCACTGTGCCAGTCTGCGAGCTGCCGCTAAGTGACTGATTTGACGAGGCGCGCCGGTCGGCGCGGCTATGCGCAGATTGCAGAAATGAAATCTCCCGTTTCGATTGTGGAACGGCGCGCGCATAATGACGGCTGGTCCGTTCGCATTCTCAGGTCGAATTCATGAGTACCTCCACCGTTGTTTCGAGCCCGCGCCCGCGCGTCTGGGCGATGGGCATCAGCCGCTTGCGCGATCTGTTCGTCGACATTGCCAGCGAATATGCGGGCCGCGCCGACGTGCGCGTGGTGCCGCGCGGCTTCGGCGATGCCGTGCAGGAAATCGAGGCGGCAGGCAGCGAGCGTCCCGATGTGATCGTCGCGGGCGGTTCGAACGGCGCTTATCTGCGTACGCGCGTCGACGTGCCCGTCGTGGTGATCGCGCCGACGGGTTTCGACGTGATGCAGGCGCTGGCGCGCGCGCGGCGCGACGGCGATTCGGTGGCGCTCGTCACGCACGGCGAGACGCCCGACGAAGTGAAGCGCTTCGCGGCGGCGTACGGCATCGACGTGATCTTCGCCTCGTATCGCTCGACGGAAGATGCGCAGCAGTGCGTGCACGCGTTGCGGGAACGCGGCGTGGATGCCGTGGTCGGACCGGGCCACGTGACCGATCTCGCCGAGCGCGCGGGAATGGCGGCCGTCTTCGTGTATTCGCGCGCGTCGGTGCGCGGCGCGTTCGACACGGCGCTCGACGTCGCCCAGGCCACCCGCGCCGAAGGCGTGCGCCGGCAGCGTCTGGACAATCTGCTGCAGCATCTGCGCGACGGCGTCGTGGCGCTGGACGCGCAAGGACGCGTCGAGGCGATCAACCAGCGCCTTGCGGGCGTGCTCGGCATCGATGCGGCGAACGCCGCGGGCATGCCGCTCCAGCAGCTTGCGCCGGAGCTGTCGAGCGCGCTGCCCGACACGGACGGCGACACGCTCGTGTCGTTGCGCGGCGCGAGCTATCTCGTGCATCGCGGGCCGCTGGCGGGCGCGGGCGCCGCAGCGGGCACGGTGCTGACATTCCAGGAGTCGCGCGCCGTCGAGCGGCTCGATCGCACGCTGCGTTCGCGGCAGCGCGTGCAGCAGTTCACCGCGCGCTACCAGCTCGACGATCTGATCGGCGGATGTCCGTCGATCGAGCGCGTGCGCACGCTGGTGCGCCGCTATGCGAAATCCGATGCAACCGTGCTGATACTCGGCGAAAGCGGCACCGGCAAGGAAATGGTCGCGCAGAGCATGCATCGGCTGAGTGCGCGGCGCGACTTCGCGTTCGTCGCGATCAATTGCGGCGCTTTTCCGGAAGCACTGCTCGAAAGCGAATTGTTCGGCTATGAAGAGGGCGCGTTCACGGGCGCGCGCAAGGGCGGCAAGGCGGGGCTGATCGAAGCGGCGCATCGCGGCACGCTGTTTCTCGACGAGATCGGCGAAATGCCGCTGCCGTTGCAAAGCCGGCTGCTGCGCGTGCTGCAGGAACGCGAAGTGGTGCGGCTCGGTTCGACGGAACCGACGCGCGTCGACATACGCGTCATCGCCGCGACGCACCGCGCGCTGACGGAGGGCATCGAACTCGGGACGTTTCGCGCGGACCTCTATTACCGGCTGAACATCCTGAGCATTGCGCTGCCGCCGCTGCGCGAGCGCACGACGGACGTCATGCCGCTTGCCGCCGAACTGTTGCTGCAGGCCGCCGCGCGCGAGCCGCGTCTGGCCGCGCGCGTTCCCGACCTGGAGGCGGCGACGCGCGTGCTCGCACCCGTCGGCGAGCCGCTGCGCCGCTACGCGTGGCCCGGCAACGTGCGCGAATTGCAGAATGTGATCGAACGGATTGCCGTCGAACTCGCGGATGCGGAAGGCGCGGCAGACGACGCGTTCACGCGCGAGATGCTCGACGTCGTGGCGCCCGAGCTGATCGCGTCAGCCCAGCCGCAAAAGAAGGGCGCATTGACGTTGCGCGAGCGCAGCCGGCATGTCGAAGCCGATGAAATACGCGCGATGCTCGCGGCTTGCGGCGGCGACCGCGATGCCGCGTGCAAGGCGCTTGGCATCAGCAAGACGACGCTGTGGCGCAAGCTCAATCCCGCGTAATGAGCGGTGCAATGAGTGACGAAACGCTCGTTCACACGCCCAGCCATGCAGTCACGAACAGGCCGACTGCGATGACAGCCATGCCGACCGTGACCTTCTGAAGCCAGCGCTTTTTCGTGAGCAGCGTGATGGCGGCCAGCGCGATGGAGATCTGGATCAGGGTTGTGGCTTGCGCCCAGCGATGATGCTGATGTTGCAAGGATTCGCTTACTTCATTGTCCTGCTTGACCTGCTTCTCCAGCGATTCCGCCTGCTGGCGAATCGGCTCTTTCTCGGTCTTGTAGCGCTGCACGTCGGCGATGAACTTCGCATGCGGCGCCGACGCGGGATCGCTCAGCGCCGCGCCCAGTTCGGCGAGGTTCTGCTTTTCGCCCTTGGCCTGGTAGTACGCCCATTGATTCGCGGCTTCCGTCTTGAGGATGGCGGCTTCGTTCTTGTAGAAGAGCGCCTGGTTTTCGTTGGCGCCGCTCTGGTACGCGGCGATAGCGCCGACGCTCGCGAGAATGGCGGTCATCACGGCGATGCGCGACGCGCTGCTATCGCTTGCATGAGCGCCGCCGTGCTCGAGCGCATGATCGTGCGGGCCGTGTACTTCGTATTCGTCGGACATCGTGATTCGGGAGGTCGGAAAGCCGCCAGCATACCGCAGCGCGGCAGCCGCGCAAAAGCGTTTTGCATCGGTGCAAACCGCGTGTCGGGCAGCGCGCGGCGCGCGCGTTTCAGCACTGCATTCTGCGCTGCGCGCGATATTCCGTCGGCGACGTTTTCATGTGCCGCCGGAAGCTGCGCGCCAGATGATCGCCGCTCGTCAGGCCGGCGCGTTTGGCGACCTTGTCGACGGGCAGATCGGTTTCGACGAGCAGGTTGCAGACGAGCTGCAGCCGCGCGTGCATCAGATAGTCCGACGGCGTCATGCCGAGTTCGCTGCGGAAATGGCGCAGCAGGCTGCGCTCGCTCATCGCGGCGACCTGCGCGGCGTCTTCGATCGTCACGGGGCGGCGGCAGTTGTCCTGCAGCCAGTGCGCCGCCACGCGAACCTTCTCGGCGGGCGTACTGCCGACGACATCCTCGAAGATCGCATTGAGCATGTCGCGCGAGCACACGGAAAGTCGCTCGGCGACGCGGCGCGCCATGCCGTCGCCCATGTCGCGGCGAATCAGCTTCAACGCGCCCGTGAGCGCGTCGTTGAGGCTTTGCGATTTCGTCTTGCGCTCGCTTGCCCGCACGGCCGCGGCGGACATGTCGTCCTCGTTACATTCCCGCCCCGGAAGCGGCGCGCCGACAAACCGCACGTCGGCTGCTTTCGAGCGCGCGCGATGAATCCACGCGAGCAGCGTCACCGAGCGGGCATCGATGTGCCTGTCGTCGCCGATCAGCGCGAAGATCGCGTCGAATTCGTCCTCCGCGTGCGCATCGAATGCTTCCGTGCCGACGAGCAGCGCCGCGGAACTGGCTACGTAGCCGTCGTGATCCGATAGCGTGGCGATGTGGTACAGCCATTGAATGGGGCCGCGCGCCGACAGCTCGCTGGCGATTTCCAGCGTGTTGGCGATGACGCTCGCGCTCAACAGGTCGAAGCCGTCGAACAGCGCAATGGCGACGCGGCGCACGCGCCGGGGGATGACGTCGCTGCCCTCCGGTTCCTTCAAATCGCTCGTTTGAGGCAGACGTGTCGACATCATTTTCTTCCCCAACCTGAATGAACTGGATCAGAAACACGAAGACCCGACCTCGATACGGTATAGCGCTCGCCCCCGTCACGCGTATCGGATAGGCGAAGCGCTCCAGTTCGGCCGCCGAATGCCCATGCTGCCTCGACCCAGCGACCAGCGGATGTGTGCAAGCGCACATAGCGCGATGCTTTCTTTCGGCGCGCAGCGCATCAGCAGTGCATGAATGGACGGTGAGCGGCGTGACGTTCGACCGCCTGGCGGCGCGCCGTGTCCGGCAGCGCGAGAAGGGCTCGCAGCGGGTGGCGCTGCGGGCTCAATGGCTATTGCAGCGCACCGATGAAGCGCTCCCGCCGCTGGCGGTCGCGCTCATTCCGGTTTCGTTGGGCGTGTAGGGCGTTGGCCGGTTGAGCCGTGAGCCGTCGTGTCAGCACACGGACGAAACGATGGCGGAAGGGGTCGTATTCCCCCGCTCACATGGACTGGTTGTGCTTCCAGCTGGATATCGACGATCCGCCCGCATTGATGCCCGCGCCAGAAATGGCCTGCGCCACTTTCAGGTAGCCCTCTGCGCTATCGCGCAACGTGTAGCCGTCGAGCGCGCGCCACGCGCGTGGCGCGTGCAGCGCGTCGACCAGCGCGCGCGCAAACGCGGCGGGGTCTTTCGTATCGACGAGTGAGACGGCGGGAAGCTTGCGCGCGAATTCGAATGCTTCGATGTGGCTTGCGACGACGGGAATACCCGACGCCAGCGCTTCGAGAAAGCCGATGCTGTGCGCTTCGACATGAGAAGGCATCGCAAACACATGCGACGTTTGCAGGATCTCGGCCACGTTCGACGTTGGACCAAGCAGCGTGACCCGCTCGTCGAGATTCAAACGATGCACGAGGTTCATCGCCGTATCGTGATACGCGAGATCTTCAATAGCGCCGTGCAGCAACAGGCGCGCATCGGGCTCCGATTGCAGCACGATTTCAAACGCGCGAATGGTATCGAGTTGTCCTTTGTCGGCGATATAGCGGCCCAGCTGCACGATCAGCCGTGTGGGGTCGGCGGCGTCGATGTCCGGGGGCGCCGCGTGCTGATAGCGCGGCAGGTCGACGCCGTTGGGAATGACGGTCACGAGCGGATGCGGGCCGAATTCGCGCAGATAGTCTTGCGCGTTGCGCGGCGACACACCGACCACGGCTGCCGCGCGACGCGACAGGACACGCTCCGCCCAGCGCAGTTTCGGATCGGCGAAATCGTTGGAGCCGGAGTGCATCACGTAGATGACGGGCGCGACGTTCGGCAACAGACGGACGTAGAGCGCCGCGATCGTCGCATGCGCGATGATGATGTCGGGACGGAACTGGCGCACCACGCGCCACAGATGCGCGAGACGCCGGATTCTTCCTTGCGGGGTGTCGGGAAAGCAGCACAGCACGTTCGCGGCTTCGAGCTCGCGCCGGCTGTGTTCGAAGTCGTCCAATTGCGGTTCCATCGATGCAATGCAGACTTCGTGGCCACCCTCCCTGTGCTGGACCGCGACGCCCTTTGCGAGAACCTCGGCACCAGACAAACGTGGCGTATAGACGACCTGTAGTATCCGCACTTGTTACCGTTCCGATCGAGTCTTGTAGGTAGAGAACCGGTTCAACGAACCGTGTATCTCTTTCTTTTGTACAGCGTACGGTTGCGTGGGGCTATTGATAATTCGTTGGACCTTAGTGCCTATAACATAGCGCCTTGCCACAGTGAGCTTCGGTCAACGACTAGTCATTACTGGACACGCTCCCGGAAAAGAGGCATGGGCAGGCCTCTTTTGATTCGAAGCGGCATGGCGGCCCGCCTCGCACGCACGCGTATCGCTATGGCGAGAGTCGTTCGAGCCATAGGGTTTCCGAGTACACGGCGGGTAATGGCTGAATGTCCATAGGCGTGATTTGAATCTCATTCGCATGAAAGCCATAGCGCACGAGCGATGCCGCGCCCGCCGTGTAGAGCGTGTTGTTGAGGATCGCGTCGGCCCGCTCGTAAAAGACGAGCGCCGCCTGGTTGCCGGTTCGAATCAGCGCGGGCGTCGCATCCGCCCATCGGATATCGCGCAGCCAGCCAAGTAGAACGGGCGCGGTACCGGGATGCGCGAGGCTCCATTTCCATGCATCGACGCCGCCGGGTTCCGCATAGTGCGGGACGGTCATCACGATCGACGCATCGTCATCCGGGTAAACGTGAGCGCTGGTGAAGCGCGTGCTGTCGCGTCGGAATGTCGAGGGCAGCAACGACGTTGCGTTGACGCGCGCAGTGGCGCGGTCGACATCGAGCTCGACATCGAGCTGCGTGACGGCAATACGGCGCTTGTCGTCGCTGGCGGACTGCAATGCGACAAACGCTGCGCCGCTTTTGCGAATGCCTCTCACGGCAAGCAATTGAACGTTGGCGGCAAGGCCGCTGTTGTTGAGGACTTCCGTTTGCTGAACACGGCCCGATTCGTCGGCACCGACCGTCCATAGATCGATGCCGTTGGCTGCGTTCTGAACCGCAATGAGGATTCTTTCGCGCGGCGACGCTTGCGTCGGGAAGGCGACGTATTGCTGCACCCGTTCTCCTGCTATTCGGGCGTCGCTCTGGAACCAGAGGACAGGCGCGGCGAAGCGGGTGCCCGTGCTGCGCAACAGCCAGAACGCCGAGCCGCCGCTACGCGGCGTCACGACCATCAGATCGGCGCGGCCATCGCCATCGAAGTCGCCCAGCAGAAAGCGCGCGCTATCGAAACACAGTGCGTCGGCGCCGCACGTCGGCGTCGTGGCGCGGCTGTCGAAGCGCACGGAATCTTCATACCAATGCTCGGGTTGCGCGGCTTTTCCCAATGTGGAGGTTTGCACGAGCACATCGAAGCCCGGGCCGTCCGCACGTCTTTGAACGAGAACCGTGGACGGCTCGCCACGTCCCGTCACGTCGCCGTACATCGCGCCTGCAAGGCGCAAGTCGGTTGCCCATGACGGGCGCGCCGTCGACCATCGGTATCGCGTCGTCAGGGACGCGCATCCGCGAATACGCAGGCGATTGTCGTCCTCGCCCAGGCAGCGCCGCGACGGCGTGAAGATCAGGCCGAAATCCCACGGCGTCCAGCGTTGCGCCGCGTCCCAGTCGTCGCACGGTTCTTCGGCGAGATTGCCATCGCGTTCCGCCACGCATTGGCCCGTCGAACCGGACACGAGCGCCGCATTGCGCTGGTTGCCCGCATACGTGGGCTTCGGTTGCCATTTCCATTGCTGGCCGGTCGAATCGTCGCAGGGTGCGAGTTCGGGTTCGTGGCCGCCTCCTCGCGACGTCAGGCACTGATTCGACGCGGCATTGAACAGGACGATCGGGCGGACGACGGAATCCGGCACGCGATCGAGCGTGGAGTCGGTGCGTTTGTAATTGCGCAGAATCCAGTCGCCGTCCCACTGGTATTCGCCGAACACGTGCGCAAAATCGTCGCCGTCAATCGAGAAATAACTCGCCGCCACATCGCGCTTGCGTTGCGCTTCTTCTCCAAAGAGCGTGGCGGGCCAATTCCCCGTCGGATACGTGACGTAGTACGAGATCGGCAACGACCGGCCCAGCGTCTGCGCGACATGGCGCGTGATGCGAGCGGCATAGATGTGATCGGGATGCTCGATGAAAGGCACCGTGTCGGGATTGAGCGTGTCGATTTGCGTCGCGTCCTGCAGGATCGACTTGAGCACATTGGAGAGCGAGTCACGCGTATAGCGCGCCGGCGCGAGTTCTCCGCGGCCCATCGGGTAGGTGGTCAGCGTGGCGCCCTGATCCCAGAGCAGCGCGAGCGGCACGCGACCGCCGCGCACCGCGCCGCCGGGAAGCCGAAGTTCGAGTAGCCGCACACGCGGTTGCCCTTTCAATGTCAGCTGGAATACGGGCTTGCCGGCTATCTGCACCATCGACTCTTCCCAGTCGTTCGGGACACCGGCCACGCGCGCATACGCGAGCCGCGACGCTTCTTCGCGTTTTTGCACGTAGGCGAAGTTGGTGCCGTTAGCGCCGCCGATCAGATGAACGGTGGTGACGCACCATCCGGCGCGCAGTTGCTGACTGATTGCGGGTTCAACGAACAGCAGGTCGTCGTCGAGATGCGCGACGACCGTCACGAGCTTGCCAGCGCGGCAGTCAGGATCGGCCGCATATGCAGTGCCGTCGAGTGCCGAACCTATGCAAAGAAGATAAAGGAAATAGCGCAACCACCGGAAAAGGGAGAGTGACGACGTATTCATATGGTTGAGTTCTGCTCTGTTCTTCTTGGTGTTGTTCCCGAGAGCCGCTATCTGACGAATCGAGTAGCCTCGCGCTGTCCGCCCCGGCTATTTGCGGATGTTTTTCGTTTGCAAATTGAAAGGCATTTGCACGCAGTTCGTTATCGATCGTGAAACGGCTCTGTCGATTGAACATGATGACGGTGTCGATGCGTTGTGAGCCGCCTTTTAATAGCGCGTCGTTGACGGATGATACAAAGAACGCCGCACATAAATCAGTACGGAATAGACAGAATTCAGTGTCGAATGGCAATTCATACCTTCTTCACGCGGAACCCGTAATAAAGTAACTTCCGACAGGCGCAACGTTCGACCGTTGTCTGAACATTGAAGCAATGTCGATTTAACAATGGCATCCCGACGGGATAGCGCTTCGCGCGCGTTTCTGCCAAAACTGCAGCGATTGAGGGCGTCATGCGGATGCTGTTCGTTATCGGTCACCTGGGTGACTATCATGTGCCGCGCTATGAAGCGCTGATGCGACTCGCTGCGAGGCGTGGCGACGAAGTCTGTCTGGTCGAGGTATTCGGCCGCTCGGGCTTTTATTCGTTTCCGCAAACGCGGCGCGCATCGTTTTTCGCGCAGTGTCACGAACGGGTCACGACGCTGGAGAACGACATCAGCGACGCGGGCGGACGCTGGCCAAGCGTGTTCGCGCAACTGGCGTCGATCGTGCGGCGCGTCGAGCCGGATGTCGTCGTCACGCTGGGCTACGACACGCCGTATTCGCTGTGGCTGTGTCTGCTCCGACGGTTCACGCGGCCATTCGCGCTCATCTACATGTCAGACTCGAAAGCCGACGATGGCGCGCGCAGCAGCATCAAGGAGCGCCTGAAGAAGATCCTGGTGCGCCGCTTCGACGGCGCGCTGGTCGCGGGAGAAAGGCACCGCGACTATGCGGAATTTCTCGGCATTCCGCGCTGGCGCTCGCGCATCGGTTTCGACGTGATCGATGTCGAGCAGTTCTCGCGCCGCGCGGCCGTCGCGCACGAAACGGCCGACGAGGTGCGCCGCCTGCGCAGCTTGCCGCGTCGCTATGTGCTTTGTGTCAGCCGCTTCGTCGCGCGCAAGAATGTCGATGTCGTGATCGACTCGTTCGCGCGAGCGCGTCTCGCGGAGCATGGCATTGCGCTGGTCCTCGTCGGCCAGGGGCGCGAGGAGCGAGCGCTGCGCAGCCTCGTGTCGCAAAAGGAACTGGACGCGAACGTCCATTTTCTCGATGCCTTGCCCAATGCGGAGATGCCGGCCATCTACGGCCTTGCGGATTTCGTCGTGCTCGCGAGTGCATTCGATCAGTGGGGCCTGTGCGTGAACGAAGCGTTCGCGGCGTCGCGCACGGCGATCGTCACGCACACGTGCGGCGTGGCGCGCGAACTCGTGATGAACGACATCAACGGCTACGTGGTCGATCCCGGCAACGCGGACATGCTGGCCGCGCGCATGCGAAGCCTTGCATTGGACGACGCGCTGCGCGAGCGGCTGTCGGCGCGGGCGCGTATGACAGTCGAGCAATGGAAGCCAGCCGTGTTCGCCAGCAATCTGATGGAACTCGCCGATTGCGTGCTCGAAGGCGATCAACTCGTTTCGCGAGCCGAACACGAGTAATGCGCGTTGGCGTACGTTGCATGAATCAATCGCGCTAACGCTTTGCTCGCGAGGCGCTCACGAATAAACCGCGCACTCGCGCGAGTGCTATTTCACCGATTCGACCGTGCTTCGCGCACGTGCGAATATCATCGACGATGGTCGCCATCGCGGCTCATTGGCTAACGCCGAACTAATTCGCGCCCGATAGCCTGAGCAGAGAAATCAATCGGATCATGGGCGCGCTGCATTTGCGCATGCGTGCTCTGGTCACCATCCGATTGCCTTTGCCAGCCCAGGAGCATTAGCCATGTATGACCGTTCACCGTTTGCGACCTTGCTCGAAACCGCCATCGTGAAGAAGCCACAGCCGAGGCGATCTGAAACCGGCTATCGCGAGATGCTGGAACTCATGAAAAGAGGCGGGGAATATCAACTCGCAGGTCTCGAACTGGAGGTGCCGCGGGGCGTCTATCCGCCGCGACCGGGCAGTTCGACGGAGTTCTTTTTGAGGAACTGGTCCGCAGCGGGATTGAACGAGTCGGCAGGCTCGCTTCTCGATCTGCGAACCGGCTCGGGCGCGCTGGCGCTTCACGCCGCGCGTCGCGGCTGGCACGTGACGGGGTCCGACATCGACCCGCAGGCTGTGAACGCCGCGCGGCGAAATGCGCGCAACAACCGGCTCGAAGTCGACTTCGTGTGCTCGGATCTTTTCGAAGCATTCGAACATTGCCGCTTCGATGCGATCACCTTCACGCCGCCGTTCGTCCCCAAGCCGGCTGCGGTTCAGTCGGGAGCGCGGGCGCTCGCGCCTGTTCACGGCGAGTTGACGCGGCGCTTGCTGGACCAGGCGTCGCAGTTTCTGCGTCCCGGCGGCAAGCTGGTGTTTTCATATTCCAACTGTTCGGACGATCGCCTGCTGGACCGCGACGATTGGACTTTCGAGCTTGTCGCGTGCGACTACGAGGCGCTGGGGCAGTCCTGGCGCGCGTTGCTGGTCGCGACGCCCAATCTCGGTAAAAAGTCGTGCAAATCATCAATCAAGTAAATAAAGTCGTTGGATGAATCTGAGGGAAAACCCTATAGTAGGTACTTCCCAGTCTCATCGAGCAACGCCGCCATGCCGTCTTCGTCTTCCATCGCACGTGAGCGCAACGCCGTCATCCGCCTTGCCGTCGTCACCGTGCTGACCGGCGTCGGGGCGGGGCTCGGCGGCATGTTGCTCGCACTGCTTTTGCACGCGATCCAGCATCTCGCATACGGCTACAGTCTCGACGTGCTGGTCGGCGGCGAGAGCTTTCTGCAAGGCGTCGATGGCGCGTCGCCCGCACGGCGCATCGCCGTGATGACCGTTTGCGGTCTGGTGGCGGGATTCGGCTGGTGGGCCGTGCGGCGCTTCGGGCGTCCGCTTGTCAGCGTCGCGCAGGCGGTGAAATCGCCCGATGGCCGCATGCCGATGCGCAGCACGCTCGCCCACGCGGTGCTGCAGATCGTGACGGTCGCGTTGGGCTCGCCGCTCGGGCGCGAAGTCGCGCCGCGCGAAGTCGGCTCATTGGTTGGTGGATGGCTTGCGCGTAAGGCGGGGCTGTCGGCGCGTCAAACACAGGTGCTGATCGCGTGCGGCGCAGGCGCGGGGCTCGCCGCCGTGTATAACGTGCCGCTTGGGGGCGCCGTGTTCGTGCTCGAAGTGCTGCTCGCGACGTTCGACGCCACGACGGCCGCGATGGCGCTCGTCACGTCGGTGATCGCCGCCGTCGTCGCGTGGGTGGGCCTCGGCGACGAGTCGCAATACGCGATTCCGTCGTTCGCGCTGAGCGGCAGTCTCGTGGCGTGGTCGGTCGCTGCCGGCCCGCTCTTCGGCATTGGCGCCTACGCGTTCTCGCGGTTGATGGATCGGGTGCGCCAAGCCGCGCCGCGCGCGGGCTGGCGCATCATTGCGCTGAACGTGCTCAACTTCTCGGCGATCGGTTTGCTCGCCGTGCACTTTCCGCAATTGCTCGGCAACGGCAAGGGCACCGCGCAGCTGGGTTTCGACGGCCAGTTGAGCATCGGCCTCGCGGCGGCCCTGCTCGCGCTGAAGGTCGCCGTGAGCGCGAGCAGCTTGCGCGCCGGCGCGCACGGCGGCTTGCTGACGCCGGGCCTGACAGTCGGCGCGCTGCTCGCCGTCGTGCTCGGCGGCGCGTGGAATCTGCTCGGCGCGAGCGTGCCGTCCGGCGCGTTCGCGCTGGTCGGTGCGACGGCGTTTCTCGCGTCGTCGATGAACATGCCGATCACGGCGATCGTGCTCGTCGCCGAGTTCACGCATCTGGGCCACGACATGCTGTTCCCTGTCGTATTCGCCGTGGCGGGCTCCGTCGGCGCGAGCCGTCTGTGTGGGCTGCTCGCGAACCGCGCAGCCCACCCCGTGGCGCAGCGAGCGTATGAGCCGTCAGCTGCGTTGAAGGTCTTGCCCGTCACGCACAAGTGATGAACGGGCGGCGCGTCACCGGGTGTTAGCGCGTCGCCTCGAACGTCTCCCAATTGCCTTCGGCGCCTGCGACACCGTGGGCTGCGGCGCGGGCGCGCTGGGCGGCTACACGCCGACAGCGGCGACAGCTTCGGTTGCGCGCGCCCGCGCAGCGGATGAGGGCGCCGCATGGCTCGCCAGCTGGCCGCCCGGCAGCCTGAACACCGACACCAGCTCGCGCAGCGACGCGGCCTGCGAAGCCATCGATTGCGCCGCCGCCGACGCCTCTTCGACAAGCGCCGCATTTTGCTGCGTCACTTCATCCATCTGCGAGATCGCGACGTTGACCTGGTCGATGCCGCGATGCTGCTCGCCCGAAGCGACGCTGATCTCGCCCATCAGATCCGACACCCGACGCACGGAGAGCACGATCTCGCCCATCGTGCGACCTGCTTCGTCGACGAGCGCCGTGCCGCTGTTCACGCGGTTGACCGATTCGTCGATCAGTTCCTTGATCTCCTTCGCCGCCGACGCGCTGCGCTGCGCGAGCGTGCGCACTTCGCCCGCGACGACCGCGAAGCCGCGTCCCTGTTCGCCCGCGCGCGCGGCCTCGACGGCTGCGTTCAACGCGAGGATGTTGGTCTGGAACGCGATCCCTTCGATCACCGAGATGATCTGCGCGACCTGTTGCGAACTCGTCGAGATGCCACGCATTGTTTCGACCACGCGGCCCACGACTTCGCCGCCGCGCGCCGCCGTCTGCGATGCGCGCGCCGCGAGCGCGTTGCCCTGGCTTGCGTTCTCGGCGTTCTGCTTGACGGTCGCCGTCAGCTCTTCCATGCTCGCGGCCGTTTCTTCGAGCGAGGCTGCCTGTTCTTCCGTGCGCTGGCTCAGATCGGTGTTGCCCGACGCGATCTGCGCGGAGCCCGTCGCGATGCCCTCGCTGCTGGTTCGCACGCGGCCCACGGTATCGAGCAGACGTTCGTTCATGTGGCGCAGCGCGGCGAGCAACTGGCTCAGTTCGTCGGCGCCGTCGACGCGTATCGTCGCCGTCAGATCGCCGCGCGCGACGGTTTCGGCGACATCGACGGCGCGTCGCAGCGGGCCGACGATCGAACGCGTGATGACAACGGCAATGGCTGCGCCCACGACGAGCGCCAGCGCGGACAGCGCGAGCGTCCATGCGCGCGCGCTGCCGAACGCGGCGGCCGCCTGTTCGACTTCGCGCGTCGAGCCTTCGTGATTGAGCTTGATGTCGCTGTCGATCAGTTCGAGCGTGGCGTTAAAGCGCTGCGACGCCTCGCCTTCCGCGAGTTGCCGCGCGTCGGCGGCGCTGGCTTCGCCGGCTTCGATCAGTTTCTGCACCTTGTCGTCGACTTCGAGATAGCTCGCCCACGCCGACTTGATGTTGTCGAACAGCTGCTGCTCTTGCGGCGACGAAATCAGCTTCGAATACGCATCATCGATGCCGCGAACGCATTCACGGCGTCGGCGTGCTGACCGCGCGCGGTGCGCAGGCGTTCGGCGTCTGCGCTCATCAACTGGCGCAGTTGCAGGCGGCGCACGTCATCCGCGTGCGTGCGCAACGTGCCGAGCGTTTCGATGCTGGGCAGCCAGTCGTGGCCGATCGCACTCGTGCCCTCGTAAATGCGCGAAGCCTGTTGCAAGCCGACGCCGCCGACAGCGCACAGCAAAAAGAGAACGATTGCGAAGCCAGCGCCGAGACGCGGACCAATTCTGAGTGTGTTGAGAAACGCCATTGACCGTCTTTGCAGGGGTGAACGAATAGGCGTCTTATCGACCGCGGGTTATCCCTTCTGCAATAAAGTTTCAAATTTGACGGAAGGCCGACAGCGGTACTACTGACCAATTACGGATTCGCGTCGCGTGTAAGGTCAAGAGGCAACTTGCGCGCGAGAACCCGGCGTGCGTTCACTTTCGGTTCGACGCGCGTGCGCGCGGCGCGAACATCGACATTCGCGTCTCGATCCAGCCGAGCATTTCCTGCGCAGCGGCAGCGAGCGGCCGCCCCGATTTCACGAGCAGCCGCG
>BBSL01000238.1 GCA_001319865.1 Burkholderia sp. E7m39
AGCGTCACGCCGTCGCCGTGCGCGACGAAGCGCTTGAGGGCCGTCAGCGAATTGCTGGTCAGCGTCGCGCGAATCTCGATGTTCTCGGCGAACTCGAGCATTTTCGCGGCATGGCCGATGCCGAACGTGGCGGGCATCAGCGCGAGCGGCCATTCGAGCAGATCCTTCACGCCCGCCGGCCCGCCGCGCCGCGCGAGAGGATGATCGCGCCGCACCAGCAGCACGACGGGCTGCGCGGAACTCGCGCGATATTCGATGCGCGGATGCGGCGGCGGATTGTACGCGAGCCCGATATGCGCGCGGCTTTCGGCGACCTGATTGAGCAGATCGTCGACGGCGAGCATGTCGATGCCGACGTCCAGTTTCGGGTATTGCGCGCAGAACGGCGCGATCACTTCCTCGATCAGCGTATCGACATAGCCTTCGCTGACGGCCAGTTGCACCTGGCCTTGCTGCAGCCCTTTGAGCAGATGGAGCTGGTCCTCGAGCTTTTCCTGTTGCGCCCGGTATCCGCGCCAGAATTCGAGCAGATGCGCGGCTGCCTCGGTGGGTTTGACGCCGCGCGCCTCGCGCTCGAACAGCGTCGTGTCCAGTTCTTCCTCCAGCAACCGGATCTGCCGCGTGATGACGGACGGCGACGTGTTGAGACTGTCCGCCGCGCCGCGAATGGTGCCGTGCATCAGCACTTCGTGAAAGTAGCGCAGCCGCTGCTGATTGATTTCGCGCATGTCCGTCTCTCCCGACCGTGAAATGGCTGCCGTTGCCCGCCAAGCAACGAAGTGTGAACTTAGTTGCTCTTGCTCGCGCATTATGACGCCGACAACATGGCGGAACGCAAGCACCGTTTTCGAACCGGACAAGCCTTGCATGCACCGGAGGAGCGCCGACGCGCGCAGCCGGTCGATATCGGAGACAGACATGACAGCGATTCACACCCTGACGACGACCGTGAAGGAGAGCGACGCGGTGCGCGCGCTCTATCACCGGCTCAACTGGCGGCTGTTGCCGTTCCTGCTCGCGTGCTACATGTTCGCGTACCTGGATCGCGTCAACGTCGGTTTCGCAAAGCTCCAGATGCAAACCGATCTTGGTTTCTCCGATGCCGCCTACGGCGTCGGCGCGGGCATTTTCTTTCTTGGGTACGTGCTGTTCGAATTGCCGAGCAATCTGCTGCTGCCCAAAGTCGGCGCGCGCAAGACGTTCAGCCGCATTCTCGTGCTGTGGGGTGTGACGTCGGCGTGCATGCTGTTCGTGCGCAACGTACCGATGTTCTACGCGATGCGCTTCCTGCTCGGTATCTTCGAAGCGGGCTTTGCGCCGGGCATGATCTACTACCTGTCGTGCTGGTACGGGCCGACGCGCATGGCGCGCGCCATCGCGATCGTGTTTCTCGCGGGGCCGCTGGGCGGCATCGTCGGCGGGCCGTTGTCGGCGTGGCTGATTACGGCGCTCTCGGGCGTCTACGGCCTCGCTGGATGGCAATGGATGTTTCTCGTCGAAGGGCTGCCGTGCATCGCGCTGGGCGTCATCACGCTGTTCGTGCTGTCGAACCGTCCCGCCGACGCCCGCTGGCTCAATGCCGACGAAAAGCAACTGCTCGAAACCGAAACGGGCGCGGCACAGGCGCACAACCATTCGTTCAAGGCGGTGGCGCGTGATCCGCGCGTCTATCTGCTCGCGTTCGCGTACTTCTCGATCATCTTCCCGATCTACGCGATCAGCTTCTGGCTGCCGACCTTCATCAAGGAGCAGGGCGTGAGCGACACGTTGCGCCTCGGCTGGTACGTGGCGATTCCGTATGTCGCGGCGGGCATCGGCATGTATGTCGCGGGGCGTCGCTCCGACCGGACGGGCGAGCGCCGGCTGCACTGCGCGTTGCCCGCGCTGACGGGCGCGCTGCTGCTCGTCGCGGCGATCTTCGCGCAGGGGCACCTGTTCGCGACGCTCGCGCTGCTGACGGCCGCTACCGCGATGATGTGGATGGCCTACACCGTCTTCTGGGCGATTCCCGCCGAATACATCAAAGGCCCGGCCGCTGCCGGCGGCATCGCTCTCATCAATACGATCGGGCTGTCGGGCGGTTTCTGGGGACCGGCTGCCATCGGCTGGGCACGCACGGCAACGGGCAATTCGCATCTCGCGCTGATCGTGATGGCATGCCTGCCGGTGATCGCGGGCCTGCTGATTCTCGCCAATCGCCAGCGGAGCGAACCGGCACACGATGCCGCGCAGCTGGCACTGCATCCCGAATCGAACTGATGCCCGCCGCGCGCGGTCACGCATCGTCATGCGTACTCGCGCGCACTGAACGGAGGGACGCACGAATCATGAAAATCCTGATCGCCGGTTTCCAGCACGAGACCAATACCTTCGCGCCGACCAAGGCGTCGTACCAGAGCTTCGTTCAGGGCGAGGGCTTTCCGCCGCTCGCGCGCGGCCCGGACGTGTTCGCGCTGCGCGACGTGAACGTGCCCGTCGGCGGCTTCATCCGCGCGGCGCAGGCGTCGGGTCACGAACTGCTGCCTGTGATCTGGGCGGGCGCGAGCGCATCCGCGCACGTGACGCAGGACGCCTACGAGCGCATCTCCGGTGAGATCGTCGAAGCCGTGCGCGCGGGCGGTTTCGACGCGATCTATCTCGACCTGCATGGCGCGATGGTGGCCGAGCATGTCGACGACGGCGAAGGCGAGTTGCTCGCGCGCGTGCGCGGCATCGTCGGCGAGGCGATGCCGGTCGTCGTGTCGCTCGATCTTCACGCGAACGTAACGCAGGCCATGCTGGCACTCGCCGATGCCGTCGTCGCGTATCGAACCTATCCACATGTCGATATGGCCGACACGGGCGAGCGCGCTGCCGCGCTGCTCGACGCGCTGCTGCAGGGCGAACGCCCGTTGAAGTGCGCGTGGCGGCGCCTGCCGTTTTTGATCCCGGTGAACGCGATGTGCACGCTCGTCGAGCCCGCGCGCGGCATGTACGAGCGCCTCGCCGCGCTCGAACGGGGCAGCGTGGCGTCGCTGTCGTTCGCGCCGGGTTTTCCGGCCGCCGACTTCCCCGAATGCGGCGCGATGATCTGGGGCTATGGCGATGACGACGACGCGCTGACGCGCGCAATCGATGCGCTGTACGAGCGCATGCTTGCCGACGAAGCGCAATGGGACGTGAATTTCCTGTCGCCCGACGAAGCCGTCGCCGAAGCCGCGCGTCTCGCGCTGCAAGCGGACACGGGACACGCCGCCGGGCCTGACGCGAGCCGGCCCGTGATCATCGCAGATACGCAGGACAACCCGGGCGTCGGCGGCGACTCGAATACGATGGGCATGGTGCGCGCGCTGCTGCGCCACCGCGTGCGGGATGCCGCCGTCGGCGTGATCTGGGACGCCGATGCGGCTGCGGCGGCGCATCGCGCGGGCGTCGGCGCGCGAATCGAACTCGCGCTCGCGGGCCGTTCGGGCGTGCCGGGCGACGCGCCGCTCACGGGTGTGTTCGAAGTCGAGCATCTGTCGAGCGGCCGCTTTCGCTTCGACGGCCCGATGATGAACGGCATGCAGGGCGATCTCGGGCCTGTCGCATGTCTGCGCATCGACGGCGTGCGGATCGTCGTCAGCACGATCAAGATGCAGATTTTCGAGCGCAACTTCTTTCGCGTCGCGGGCATCGAGCCGGAGCAGATGAAGATCCTGGTCGTGAAAAGCTCGGTGCACTTTCGCGCCGATTTTCAGGCGGCCGCGCATGCGATCCTCGTCGCGAAGGCGCCTGGCCCGATGGCCGCCGATCCTGCCGATCTGCCGTGGCAGCGCCTCGCCGCGCAGATGCGCGTGCGTCCCCTCGGACCGACCTTCGACGCATGGCGCGCGGCGCGTCTGGACGCTGTCACGCCTAGGTGAAGTTAGCGTGACGTCTCGTCCAGCGAAGGATAAAGACGCGCAAGCGCAGAATCGAAGGTCGCCTGCGATAACCGGCCCAGGTGTTTCTCCAGCAGTCGTCCTTCGCCGTCGAAAAAGAGCGTGGTCGGATAGGCCGTGACGTTCATGCTTTTGGCGAGCGCCAGTTGAGGATCGAAACGCGAGTTGTCGAGGCGTAACTGCAGGCTGGCCAAAAACGCGTTCACTGCTTCTGTGCTCTCTGCCTGGTTCACGAACATCAGATCGATCTCGGGATGGCTTGCCTGCTCTTGTGCGAGCACGGGCATTTCCGCCCGGCATGGTCCGCACCATGTCGCCCACATGTTGACGATAAGCGGTTTGCCGTTGGGCGCGATGTGTCGGGGAACGCCTGATTCGTCGTAGAGCGTTATCGACGGCATGCGCATCTTGGGATCAGTGCGTTCTGCGATTGCGGCAGCGATACCCCACGCGAGCAGCCCCGAGGCTACGACAGCGGCCAGCGGACGCCGTAGCTCGGCGCGTCGAAGCGCCACGACGAACGCGACCACGATGCCAGCGGCAATGCCAGGCGCCGCCGCGAAACCCGCATCTCTGAAGTCCAGCATGTGCACGAGGTTGCCGCGATAGCTGGGCAGGTACTGAAGGACGAACACGACACGAGCGACGAACAGACCGGCAACTATCGCCGCGAAGACGGCGCGCTCGACCTGCGATCTCCGCTCGCCGGAGAATCGGCTGGCGAGCAAGGCCACGGCAACGCCAGCAAATAGTGCAAGAGGTCCGGCAGGAAACGCCAAAGGGCCGATGTTCATTCAATGATTCCGGATATATTGCCGCGAACTGAATGGCCCGCAATATACCGCTGGCGTCGCCAACCTGTGAACACGCAGGATGCTCACGAATATGCTCGATCGTCTCGCGGTTGCAGCGTCGGATCGATGCCGAAGCAAGGCTGCCCGCGACCATCGCGCCTAACGAGCGTGACAATGCAGGCATTCGGGAGAGCACGCCCGCGACAATGCGATCGCATCGCGCGCCACCGAACTCGATCCGTCCCATTCGCCGAGATCGATGCTCGCGCATACGTTGCCGATGCAACCTGGCAAGCGGTGGCACGCTTAACGCGAGGCGCGTTCCGAAGCTGTTATCGCTTCGCTGCCTGCAATGCGGGATCGACTGCGCGTCTCGCATTCTTCGCGGCTGCCGACGCTATTTCAAGGTTGCTTCGCGTCGCCTCGACCGCCTGCTGACCGGTGCTGCGCAGGGTTTCATAGAGTGTCGTGGCAGCCGCAATCGCGGAGTCCAGCGCGGTCATCGTGGCCTGGGAGCCCGCCGGCGCGCCTCTGGTGACATCCTCTACAACCGATTTCATCTGGCGCCCGTACGTCTCGCACTGGGCCTTTCCAACGCGCGCAAAATCGGCCTGCGTGGCTGACATGAGATCGAACACCTCGCGCCAATAAGTCTGCATGCGCTCTGTCGTCAGCGACGCCATGCTGTCCTGCAGCGCGAGCCATTCCTGCGGCTCCTTGATGGACAGCGACTTCTGCGCCAGGCCGAACATGTCCTCGAGCGTCGAGCGCATTGTCTGCGCGTTCAGTGCGGCCAGTTTTCCGACGTTGTCGACTGCCTTGTTGCTCAGATCGAAAAAGAGGCCAAGATTGGCCTTGCGGGTTTCAGCAACCTGTTCCGGGGTCAGCATAGAAAAGCTCCTGTATGGGCGATCGGACGCAGACGCCGCGCCGATAGGCGCGCGCGATCTGCGACAGCGTGAGCGCGTGAGCGAACCGAGTAATGCGCGCCCGACGCGGCAGACGCACGACGGGTGTTCAGCAAGCGGTTTTGAGGATCAGTGTTTTCGGGCAACGGCTCGAAGAATCGAATCGCCGTCGCGGGTGAGAAAGAGGCGCCTGGCTCCCGACGAGAGTTGCTCCAAGGCGATGAGTTGGCGTTCCAGCAGCGTATCGAGTTCTTGGCGGTTCAGGTCGATCTGCTCGGGCGCAGTTGCGACCAGCATCAGGGTGGCGAATTCGTGCGGGCTCAGCATAGATGTGTCTCCGCTTTAATCTGGATTGAACGTTGTCGGGAAGCATCAGTACTTTGATGCGGCCGACCGTTTCCTATTCACTAGTAGTTCCAGTCTCTTTTAGCGTCGGCATTGCGAATTCTGTGGCTTCAACGCCGGGACACAAATGTTAAATCGAATGAGGGACGATACCGGATGAAAATAATGTATGAAGACGGCATGGTTGATAGAGCGTGCAGCGGGCCACTGTCGAGAGTCGGATCGAAAGCGCGCTTACATTTGTGTCGCCAGGCGGAATTTTCTCGCGCCGCTTTTCGTTCTTACGTCGGGGTCGAACTGACGAACTGCAGTTCGAATATTCCGTTCGCGAGGAGAACCGCCATGAACCATGGAAAGCACGCCGCGCTGGTTTGCGCGGCCGCGATGCTCTTTATCGCCGCGCAACATGCCCGCGCCGACGAAACGATACATGTGATGCTGACCGACAACGAGATTCGACTCGATAACAACGAGGCAAAAACCGGGCGAATCACCTTCGACGTCAACAATGCGGCGAAAGACAAGACCGAACACGAGTTTGTCGTTCTGAAAACCGATAAGGATGCGGCGCATCTCCCGGTCCGCAAAGGCCAGGTGCCGGAAAGCGATTTCAGGAAGATGGGCGAGGTGGAGGATATCGCGCAGGGCGCAAGCAAGCGCCTATCGTTGAAGCTCGCCCCCGGACGTTATGTGCTGATTTGCAATCGTCCGGGACACTACACGATGGGCATGCATACTTCGTTTGTCGTTGCCCGCTGATCCGAATGGGGCGGATGGGAGACGAAGGCGAGACCGTCACGGCATTCGCCCACGGCGAGCGAATATCCGATAAGAAGCGCTGCGCGCGCGGATGTCCGGGCCGCTGGAAAAAGCGGTCCGGTTCCGCGCGTTCGAGTACCCGGCCCTGATCCATGAACAGCACACGGTCGGCCACTTCGCGCGCGAAGCCCATTTCATGCGTGACGCACACCTCGTCGAACAGCATCACGGGCGGTTTCATCGCCAGCGCACGGGCAATCGCAACACGCTGCTGCTGACCGCCCGACAGCTGCCCCGGATAAGCATTGGCCTTGTGCGGCAGTCCCACACGCTCCAGCAGGCTCATCGCGAACTCCCGCGCATCCTTTTGCGGCATGCGCTTCAGACGCACAGGCGCAAGCACGCAGTTCTGCAAAGCCGTCAGATGCGGAAACAGGTTGAACTGCTGGAGCACGAAGCCGATGCGCGAGCGCAGCGCATTCACATCGACGCCGTGCGCATGCATGTGTTGGATAACTAATAGATTTGTGACGGGCATGGCACATCGATGCACGCGGCTTTCGCACCGGTGCGAATTGTTTCTGACGCGTGCGGAATGTACTGGGTCTGGTCGCCGCCTCGTGAATGATCACGACAGCGGAGAACAAAAACATAAGCGCAGCAGCGGCTAGCCGGAGACGCGCGAAATGGGCAAGAAGAACCGGCCCTTAAAGAACATGGTGGACATGGCGGACATGCTGGGTGCTTCGAAAATGTGGGCCAATGTATTCATAACGAGTTGGTCGACTGTGATTATCGTCTTGCGTACCGCGCCTGTTGGTCCGCTTCTTTTAATGCGGTGTGCAACTATCTTACGGAGTCCAATCAGGAATATGTTTCCAAAGAGCCCGTCGATTCTCTGCAAAAGTAGACCGTGTTTTTTGATTCCGGTGGAATCGAAGATATCTATGCCACGTTTGGGGTAATCCCCAGGGTTGCGCTGAAAGAGTTGTTGCTGGCAGAAAGTGGAGTTTCGAAGCGACGTTGAGTCGGCTGGCGGGAACCGGCGCTTTAAAGAACTCCGGGCGGTTGTCGTTAACGGGAATGTCAAGGTAGTCTCGGACATCGGCACCACCATAAGGCGCTGACCTTGCCTCCGCGAACGACGGGACGCGCGAGCCCGCGCCCGTCCGCATGCGGATGCCGGGCGCCGCAAATGGCCTCGACGTATCAAGGCCGCAAACATTGCTGGCGGGCCATCTTCAAATGATGTTGTACGCATGTCGGAGACTTTGTTTGGCCAGTCGGATTTCACTTCCTGTCCGGGTGACGTTGTTCATCGTCGTCGTGTGCGCGCTGCTGATCGGCAGCGACGTATGGCGCAGCATCGAATCGCGGCGTGAGCAGATGGAAGAAATGTCCGTCGCGACGGCCAACCTGGCGCGCGCGATGGCGCAGCACGCCGACGACACCATCAAGCAGGCCGATACGACGCTCGTCGGCGCGGTGGAGCGCGTCGAGCACGATGGCGCCGGACCTGCCGCGGTGGAGCGGCTGCACCGGCTCTTCGTGCAGCGCGTCGCCGAATTGCCGCAACTGAACGGCCTCTACCTCTACGACCGCAACGGCAACTGGCTCGCGAATTCGCAGCCGGTGCTGGCCAGGCACTTCAATAACGCGGACCGCGAGTATTTCATCTATCACCGCACGCACACGGATCGCGGGCCGCATGTCGGCATGCCCGTGCAAAGCCGTTCGACGGGCAAGTGGGTCATTCCCTTGTCGCGCCGCATCGATGGGCCGGACGGCCAGTTCGCGGGCGTGGCGCTCGCGACCATCGACATCGACTTCTTCTTGCACTTCTACGACAGCCTCGACATCGGCCGCTATGGCGCGGTGGCACTCGTCGCGGACAACGGCACGATGGTCGTGCGCCGTCCGTACGAAGCGCGCTTCGTCGGCAAGGACGTGCGCGACACGATGCTGTTCAGGTCGCATCTGCAGCCGGGAGGCACGGCGCGCTTCGTGTCGAAATCCGCGCAGGACGGCGTGACGCGTCTGAACAGCGTGCGCAGTCTGAGCCAATACCCGTTGTTCGTCGCCGCCGCGCTCGCGCAGGACGAAATCCTCGCGCCATGGCGCTCCGATACTGCATGGCATGCCGTCGGGACGGCGGCGCTCGTGCTGATGCTCGCCGTGTTCGGCTGGCGTCTCGTGAGAAATGCGAACACGCGCACGCGCATCGAACGCAAGCTGGCCGCCAGCCTCGACACGACGCGCGCGATTCTCGACACGGCTGTCAATCCCATCATCACGCTCGACCGCTCGGGCGTGATCCTGTCGCTGAACCCGGCGGGCGAGAAGGCGTTCGGCTATGCCGAGCACGAGATCGTCGGCAAGGACGTGCGCGTGCTGGTGTCGGCCACGGTCAACGAGCTGTTCATGCGCTACGCGGCGCAATTCGCCGAGCGCAACGCGAAGAACGCCAACGGCGCGCAGGACGCGCAAGAGATCGTCAGCGAGTGCGAGCTGGCCGGCTTGCGCAAGGACGGCAGCGAGTTCCCGATCCATGTGTCGACGGGCACGATGGTGACGGGCCGCGAGCGCCGCCTCGTCTGCGTGATCACCGACATGACCGTGCAGATTCGCGAGCGCGAGGAATTGCAGGAAGCGCGCGACCAGCTGCTGCTCGCCGCCGACATCGCGGAGCTCGGCATCTGGTCGTGGGACTTTTCGAACGATGCGCTGCGCTGGAACACGCGCATGTTCGAGATTTTCGGCTACGGCTCGACACCCGCCGACGGCCTGCGCTTCGAGCATTGGCTGTCGCGCGTGCATGAAGAGGACCGCGCGAGCGCCGTCGAAAAACTCGAAGCGGCGTTCGCCGGCGAGATCCAGACGAAGCAGATTCTTTTGCCGCTGTACCGGATCGTGTTGCCGAACGGGGAAATCCGCCACATCCACACCACGCTGACGGTGAAGCACGACGCGTCGGGCAAGCCGGTCGGCATGACGGGCGTGAACATCGACGTGACGAAGCAGCGCAACATCGAGCTTCGTTTGCGCGACGCGAAGCAGCAGGCCGACGCCGCGAATGCCGCCAAGTCGGCGTTCCTCGCGAACATGAGCCATGAAATCCGCACGCCGCTGAACGCCGTGCTCGGCATGCTAGACCTCGTGCAATCGACGGGTCTCAACGACCGGCAAGGCGGCTACGTCGTCAAGGCGGAAACGGCGGCGAAATCGCTGCTCGGCCTGCTCAACGACATCCTCGACTACTCGAAGATCGACGCGGGCAAGCTGCAGCTCGACACGCATTCGTTCGAGATCGAGCCGCTGATGCAGGATCTTGGCGTGGTGCTGTCGGGCAACCAGTACGACAAGGAAGTCGAAGTGCTGTTCGACATCAGCCCCGATCTGCCGCCCGTCGTGATCGGCGACAGCCTGCGGCTGCAGCAGGTGCTCGTCAATCTGGCGGGCAATGCGCTCAAGTTCACGAGCAAGGGGCAGGTGGTCGTCAGCTTCACGCTGCTGTCGCGGCTCGATTCGGGCGTGCGCGTGCGCATCGCGGTGACGGACAGCGGCATCGGCATCAGCGCGGCGCAGATCGCGCAGATTTTCGATGGCTTCAGCCAGGCCGAAGTTTCGACCACGCGCCGCTTCGGCGGAACGGGCCTCGGGCTCGCGATCAGCAAGCGGCTCGTCGAGCTGATGGGCGGCAAGCTCGAAGTGGCGAGCGAACTCGGCAAGGGCAGCCGCTTCTGGTTCGACATCAACCTCGGCGTAAGCGACGAGGCGCCCGTCAACGACATCGATCCCTATCTGCCGCGTGACCGCCGGCTGCGCGTGCTCGTCGCCGACGACAACGGCATCGCGCGCGAAGTGCTGTCGCGCACGGCGCGCGCGCTCGGCTGGGAAGCCGACGTGGTGCCGGGCGGCATTTCGGCCGTCAAGTTGACGAGCGCCGCCGAGCGCGAAAACGAAGGTTACGACGTGATCCTGCTCGACTGGCGCATGCCCGATCTCGACGGCCTCGCGGCTGCGCGGCGCATTCACGCGGCGCGCGCTGGCGGCAGCACGCCCGCCATCGTGATGATCACCGCGTACGGGCAGGAAGTGCTGGCGGCGGCGCAGGAATCCGACGACATGCCGTTCGATGCGTTCGTCACGAAGCCCGTCACGCCGCGTCAGCTTGCGCAGACCGTGCAGCGCGTGCTGACGGGCGAGAAGGTCACGCAGGCCAGACAGATGGCGCGCGCGCCGGCAGGCGCGGGGCGCCTGAACGGGCTGACGTTGCTCGTCGTCGAAGACAACCCGCTGAATCGCGAAGTGGCCGAGGGCCTGTTGAGCCGCGAAGGCGCGCAGGTGGCGCTGGCCGAAAGCGGGCTGGAAGGCGTCGAGAAGGTGCTGACGGGCACGCGCGTATTCGATGCCGTGTTGATGGACATGCAGATGCCCGATGTCGACGGTCTCGAAGCCACGCGCCTGATCCGCGCGCACGCGCGCTTCGCCGCGCTGCCGATCATCGCGATGACGGCGAACGCGACGCGCGCGGATCGCGACGCGTGCCTCGCGGCGGGCATGAACGACCATGTCGGCAAGCCGATCGACGTCACGCATCTGGTGAACGTGCTGTTGTCGCATACGCGCGCGGGCGCGCTGGCTGCGCCGGCGACCGTTGTGCGTGCCGATGCGGCTGCGGCCGACGAACTGCTGGAACGGAAGGAGTCGATCGTCGCGCGCTTTGGCGGCAGCGAGGATCTGATCCGCAAGGCGCTGGGCGTGTTCGTCGTCGAGATGGAGCGGCATCTCGATGACCTGCGCGACTCGGCGCAACAGGGCGGCGCGCGCTGCGCGGCATTGCTGCACGCGATCAAGGGCAGCGCCGGCACGATGGGCGCGAAGAAGTTGTCGGAAACTGCGGCGGCGCTCGAACATCGCGTGAAGGAGGCGGGCGATGAGACAGGGGCGGCCGTGTCGTCGGCTGAGGCGGACAGCCTCGAACGGCTGCTGCTCGACAGCGTCGCGCAGTTGCGGCTCGCGTTCGGCAACCGGCAGAACGCGCCTGCTGCCGACGCCGCGCAGATGAAGGCCGACGAGTATCGCGCGCAGCTTGGACGGCTGCTCGAAAGGCTGGAGTCGTCGAATCTCGAGGCGCTCGATCTTGCCGAAACGCTCGCGCCGCATGTGCCTTCCGCGCAGCAGCCGGGCTTTGACCGGCTGCTGGCCGAGATCGAAGCGCTCGACTTCGTGACGGCGGCAGCAAGCACGCGGCAAATGCTGGACCAACTGACATGCTAGAACACCTTCCCGGAGACTGGGCTCACACGTTCACGCTGCGCCCCAAGCTGCTGATCGCGGACGATCAGCCCGTCAACGTTCGTGCGCTGCACGCGCTGTTCAAGGACGATTGCGACGTGTTCATGGCGACCAACGGCGCGCAGACGCTCGATCTGTGCCGCAAGGTAATGCCCGACCTGATCCTGCTCGACGTCGTGATGGACGGCATGGATGGCCACGAAGTGTGCCGCCGCCTGAAGGCCGATCCCCTTACGCACACGATTCCCATCATCTTCGTCACCGCGCAGACTGACGAGGCGGACGAAGAACATGGCCTGTCGCTCGGCGCCGTCGATTTCATCACCAAGCCGATCAAGCCGGCCATCGTGCGCGCGCGGGTGCGCGCGCATCTGTCGTTGAAGATGCAGGGCGATGTGCTGCGTTCGATCGCCCTCGTCGACGGGCTCACGGGCGTCGGCAACCGGCGCAAGTTCGAAGAGGATCTCGACACGAGCTGGCGGCACTGTCTGCGCGAGACGATGCCGCTGTCGCTGGTGATGGTCGATGTCGACTACTTCAAGCGCTACAACGACCGTTATGGGCACCAGGCGGGCGACCGCTGCCTGCAGACGGTGGCGAAGCGGCTGACGCAGATGCTGCGCCGTCCCTATGACACCGTCGGACGATATGGCGGCGAAGAGTTCGCGTGTCTGCTGCCGAACACGCCGCTCGAAGCCGCGACGCGCATCGCGCTGCGCATGGAAGAGGGCGTGCGCGCGCTGACGCTGGAGCATCTCGACTCAGGCTGCGCGGAAACGGTGACGATTTCGGCGGGCGTCGCGACGTTGATTCCCACTGCGGAGATCAGCCCGGCCGAACTGCTCGAAGCCGCCGACCAGCAGTTGTATGAAGCCAAGCATGCGGGACGCGCACGCGTCGCTTCGGCGCTGAAGTCGCTGACGGGCTAGCGCCGTGCATTCCTATCTAGCGGTTTGCGCATGGATCAGTACCAATGGAGGGGCTTCCAGCTTCGCGTGCGCGTGAGGCGTCGCGTGCTGAATGCAGCCGGGCACGCACAGTGCCGTAAACCCCATCTCGAAACAACGCCCGACGACCCCTTCATCACGAACGATCGCGCGGCATCGCCTGCAACGTATCGACGATCTCGCGCATCAGCGCTTTTCGGTCATCCGATGCGCGTTGCACCATGCCGACCGTGCGCAGCGTCGGCGGGCTCGAAATCGGGATCACGCGCAGCAGCGGGTCGTTCAGCCAGTTGCCGCGAATCAGCAGCGGCAGCACCGCGACGCCCACTTTCTCGCGCACCAGCGCGGCAATCGTCTCGATCGAATTCAGTTCGAGATACTCGTTGACCATCAAGCCCGCTTTCTCCAGCGCCTGCTCAACCACCTGCCCCGTGCGCACGCGCCGGTCGAAGCGCAGAAAGCCGTGCCCGCGCAAGATGCGATGCGGGTCGTTATCGGCGATGTCGCGGCTCACCACCAGCACCATCGGCTCGGTGTAGAGCGTGGTCCATTTGAGCGTGTCGGGCAGCGTCTCGTCCGCGCGGGCGACCACGGCCGCGACGTCCACGTCGCCCGCTTCGACCATGCCCGCCAGTTCGTCCGAGCGCGCCGACAACAGCCGCACGTCGAGCCGCGGATGCGCCGCCTTCAGCCGCGCGACGGCGAGCGACAGCGCGCCGATCACCGACACCACCGCGCCGATCGTGACGGGCCCTTCCATCGCGTCGGTGGGCTTCGCTTCGAGGTCGGCGAGCAGGTCCAGAATCTGCTCGACCTTCGGCCAGATAGTCAACCCGTGCTGCGTCAGCGTGATCTGCCGCCCGCGGCGGTCGAACAACTGACGGCCCAGCGCTTCCTCGAGCCCGCGCATCTGCAGGCTGACAGCCGCCTGCGTCAGCGCGACCTTGTCGGCGGCCGCCGAGAACGAGCCGGTGCGGGCAACGGCCCGGAAAGTCTTCAGCATGCGTAGCGTCGGCATTCGTTCGATCCATGAGAAAAACTTAAGCGTCGAAAAGAAAGTTTAATATTTTTTGTACGTTGGCAGCCAGATAATCGATTTCATAACGATCTGGAAGGACGAGCCACGCAATGCGGAGTAAACAGGCATGACCGCAGCAGAACGCCGGCCGGTTCTCGATGTACAAGGCTTCTCGCTGAAGTTTTCGAATGTGCCCGACGTGCCGAACGTCGTCGACGACGTGTCTTTTCTCGTCCATGCGGGCGAGACGCTGTGCGTGGTCGGCGAGTCCGGCTGCGGCAAGAGCGTGACGTCGCTCGCGCTGATGGGGCTGCTCGCCAGCCCGCCCGCACGGCGCGTCGCGGGCACGGCGCATTTCGAGGGCGTGGATCTGTTCGGGCTGTCCGAGCGCGAACTCGCCGACATTCGCGGCAACCGCATGTCGATGATCTTTCAGGAGCCCATGACCTCGCTGAATCCCGCCTACACGGTCGGCGAGCAGATCGGCGAGAGCATCCGGCGGCATCGCGGCGTCAGCCGCGCAGCGGCGCGCGAAGAGGCGCTCAAGATGCTGCGGCTCGTTCATATTCCCGCGCCCGAAACGCGGCTCGATGCGTTCGCGCATCAGCTGTCGGGCGGCATGCGCCAGCGCGTGATGATCGCGATGGCGCTCGCGAACAGCCCGCGCCTGTTGATCGCCGACGAACCCACTACCGCGCTCGACGTGACCATTCAGGCGCAGGTTCTGGCGCTCGTGCGCAATCTGCAGAAAGAGACGGGCACGGCGATGCTGCTGATTACGCACGATCTCGGCGTGGTCGCCGAAGTGGCGGATCACGTCGCCGTGATGTATGCGGGCAAGATCGTCGAGTACGGCACGGTGTCCGATCTGTTCGACGATCCGCAGCATCCGTACACGATCGGGCTGATGGGCGCGATTCCGTCCGTCGGCAAGCGCGAAGGGTCGCTCGCGACGATACGCGGCTCCGTGCCGACGCCCGAGCAGATGCCGCGCGGCTGCCGCTTTGCGCCGCGCTGTCCGTTTGCCGAACAGCGTTGCATCGACGCCGCGCCGCCCGAGCGAACGCTAGAAGGCGAGCATCGCGTCGCCTGCTGGCTCGCGCCCGTCGAGCAGCTCGCGCAGTCCGCGCAGCAAAAGGAGCTGACATGAGGCCCGCGAACACGTCACAGAGCGCTACGCACATCGCGACGCCCATCATCGAAGCGAGCGCGCTCACCAAACGCTTCGGCGGCGAGCGGCAGATGTTCACGCGCACGCCCACGGTTCATGCCGTCAACGAAGTCTCGTTCGCCGTGCAGACGGGCGAGACGTTCGCGATCGTCGGCGAATCGGGCTGCGGCAAGTCGACGCTCGGGCGCATGCTGCTGCGGCTGATCGACGCGACGCAAGGGCGCGTGCTGTATCGGGGCGAGGACATCACGCATTGGCAGGGCGCGAAGCTGCGCCGCCTGCGCCGCGACATGCAGATCATCTTTCAGGACCCGTTCGCGTCGCTGAATCCGGGCATGACGGTCGGGCAGATCATCGGCGAGCCGGTTGCGTTTCATGGTCTCGCCGGCAGCGGCAGCGAGCGCCGCGAACGCGTCGCGCAACTGCTGGCCAAAGTCGGCCTGCAGCCGGCGTATGCGCAGCGCTATCCGCATGAATTTTCCGGCGGCCAGCGGCAGCGCATCGGCATCGCGCGGGCGCTGGCGGGCGAGCCGAAACTGATCGTCGGCGATGAGCCCGTGTCGGCGCTCGATGTCTCCGTGCAGGCGCAGGTGATCAACCTGCTCGAATCGCTGAAGGCGGAACTCGGTCTCACGCTGATCATGGTCGCGCACGATCTGGCCGTGATCCGTCACATGAGCGATCGCGTCGCGGTGATGTATCTCGGCGAAATCGTCGAACTGGCGCAGGTCGACGAACTGTTCGACGCGCCGTTGCATCCGTACACGCAGGCGCTGCTGCGCGCGATTCCCGCCAGCAGTCCGCACGAGCGGCGCACGAAGCCCGCGCTGCAAGGCGATCTGCCCAGCCCGACGGCGCCGCCGCCCGGCTGCCGCTTTCATACGCGTTGCCCGCACGCGAAGCCGCGCTGCGCGCAGGAGCGCCCGCTGTCCGAAACGCTGCCGGGCGGACGGCAGGTCGCGTGTCATTTCTGGCGCGACGTGCAGAACGCGGGCGGCGGCGCGCCGCTCGTCGCGAGCGTCAGCACGAAGCTCAACCAGCGCCTCGCGATGTATCGCGAGAAGCAGAATCAGACGCAGGCCGCACTGAGCGCCGAAGCGAACCGGTAACGATCACTCATGGCAACCCGAACCGCAACAAGGACACGACGCATGCGAAGAATGTTGATTGCCGCCGCGCTCGCATTGAGCGCTTCCGCCGCGATGGCGCAGACCACCATCCGCATCGGCCTGCAGGACGATATCGGTTCGCTCGACCCGGCGCGCAGCGTGCAGTTCGAGGACCGTGTCGTGTTCGCGTCGCTGTGCAATTCGCTCGTCGATGTCGCGCCGGATCTGAAAATCGTGCCGATGCTCGCCACGTCGTGGACCACGGGCGACGACGGCAAA
>BBSL01000239.1 GCA_001319865.1 Burkholderia sp. E7m39
CGAGCCGTTCAACGCCGCCGCCGTGAAGGCGAACCTCGACCGCTACCGCACGCTGCCGACCAGCAACCGCAAGAGCGAATTGTCTTCCGTCGATCATGTCGATGTGATCGACGACAGCACCGTGAAAATCGTGCTGAAGCAGCCGGATGCGGCGCTGTTGGCCACGCTGTCGGACCGCGCGGGCATGATCCTCGCGCCGAAGACGTTGAGCGACGCGGCAGGCGTCGCGTCGCATCCTGTGTGCTCGGGGCCGTACAAGTTCGTGCAGCGCGTGCAGAACGATCGTGTGGTGCTCGAGAAGTTCGCCGGTTACTGGGACGCGGACAAGTATCCCGTCCAGCGCGTCGTGTTCCAGCCGATTCCCGACAGCACCGTGCGTCTCGCGAATCTGCGCTCGGGCTCGCTGGATATGCTGGAGCGTCTCGCACCTTCCGACGTCGCCGCCGTCAAGAGCGATGCGAATTTGCAGTTCAAGCCGGTCACGGGCCTCGGTTTCTACTACGTGACGTTCAACATCAACAACGGCCCGCGCGGCAACGGTCCGCTGAAGGACAAGCGCGTGCGCCAGGCGTTCGAGCTGTCGATCGACCGCGACGCGATCGATCAGGTGATCGGCGCGGGCATCTTCACGCCTGCGAACCAGGGCATTCCGAAATCGAGCCCTTACTACAACGCGTCGCTGCCGACCACGAAGCGCGACGTCGCGAAGGCGAAGGCGCTCTTGAAGGCGGCGGGCCAGGAGCATCCGACCATCGAGTTTGCGTATCCGAACAACACGGTCGCAAGCCAGATCACGCAGATGCTGCAGGCGATGCTCAGCGAAACAGGCATCACGCTGAAGCTGCGTCCGAGCGACTACGCAACGGAATTGAACGCGGGCCACAGCGGCGACTTCGAAGCGATGTACACGGGCTGGTCGGGGCGCGTCGATCCCGACGGCAACCTGCATCAGTTCAACACCTGCGCGGGCAACCTGAACTACGCGCACTACTGCAACCAGCAGGTCGATTCGCTGCTCGATTCGGCGCGCACCAAGCAGACCCAGGCCGAGCGCAAGTCCGACTACGACGCCGCGGGCAAGATCCTCGCCGACGACGACCCCATCGTCTATATCTACGCGCAGCCCTGGCCGTTCGTGCTGTCGAAGAAAGTGCAGGGCTTCACGCCTTACGCCGACGGTCTGGTGCGCCTGCGCGGCGTGTCGATCAAGGGCTGAGCGTCATGCTGCCGATCATCGCGAATCGCCTGCTCGTGGCCGTGCCGACGCTGATTTTGGTGTCGATGCTGATTTTCGGCTTGCAGAAGCTGCTGCCGGGCGACCCGGTCCGCGCGATGGCGGGCGAGGATCAGGACCCGCAGCTGATCGCGACGCTGCGGGTCAAGTATCACCTCGATCAGCCCGTGCCGACGCAGTACGCGCTGTGGATGCGCGATGTCGCGCACGGCGATCTCGGTTCGTCGTTGCGCACTGACGTGCCCGTGCGCGCGCTGATCGCGCAGAAGCTGCCCGTCACGATCCAGCTCGCGGTGATGGCGATGATTCTCGCCATCGGCATCGGCATTCCGGCGGGCGTGATTTCTGCGGCGAGCCGGGGCGGGCCGCTCGACTATGCGGCGAACATCTTCGCGCTGTCGGGCATGTCGATACCGAATTTCTGGCTCGGCATCATGCTGATTTTCATCGTCTCGGTGCGCTGGCATCTGTTGCCGTCGTCGGGTTATGTGTCGCCGGGCGAGGACTTCTGGCTCAGCATCAAGACGATGCTGATGCCCGCGTTCGTGCTGGGCGCCGCGCTCGGCGCGCAGCTGATGCGCCATACGCGCAGCGCGATGCTCGGTGTCTTGCGCACCGACTACATTCGCACGGCGCGCGCGAAAGGGCTGCTGCGCGGCGCCGTGGTCGTCAAGCACGCGTTCCGCAATGCGCTGATTCCCATCGTCACCGTGCTCGCGCTGCTGTTCGGCGAGCTGCTCGCGGGCGCCGTGCTGACGGAACAGGTGTTCACGATTCCCGGCTTCGGCAAGCTCGTCGTCGATGCCGTGTTCAATCGCGATTACCCCGTCGTGCAGGGCGTCGTGCTCGTCACGGCGGTCGCGTTCATCGTCGTGAACCTGTGCGCGGATGTGCTCTATATCCTGCTCAATCCCCGACTGAGGCGCAGTTGATGGCTACTTCAATCGATGCCCGATCCACGTCGGCGGCCGCCGCGTTGCCGCGTCGCAAACGCCGCGGGCTCACGCGCTTCATGCGCAATCGCGCGGCTGTGTTCGGCGCGTTTCTGGTGGCGCTCATCGTGGTCATGGCGTTGTTCGCGCCGTGGCTCACGCATTACGACCCCGTGCAGGCGAGCTTCATGACCGTGCGCCAGGCGCCGTCGGCGGCGCACTGGTTCGGCACCGACGAACTCGGCCGCGACGTGCTGAGCCGACTCTTGTACGGCGCGCGTGCGTCGTTGCTGGCGGGCGTCGTGTCGGTCGGCATTGCGGTCGTGCTCGGTGTGCCGCTGGGTTTGATCGCCGGTTATTTCGGCAGGTTCGTCGACGGCGTGATCTCGCGCGTCGCCGATGCGCTGCTGTCGATCCCGTTCCTGATTCTCGCGATCGCATTGAGCGCATTTCTCGGCCCGAGCCTGACGAACGCGATGGCGGCGATCGGCATTTCGGCGATGCCGCGCTTCATTCGCCTCACGCGCGGCCAGGCTATCAGCGTGAAGGCCGAAGAATATGTGGAAGGCGCGCGCGCGATCGGCCTCGATCACGCGCGGATCATTCTGCGCTACATTCTGCCGAACGTGCTGCCGCCCATCATCGTGCAGGCGAGCCTGACGGTGGCGAGCGCGATCATCGCCGAAGCGAGCCTGTCGTTTCTCGGGCTCGGACAATTACCGCCCGCGCCGTCGTGGGGCTCGATGCTCAACACGGCCAAAGACTTCGTGAGCCAGGCGCCGTGGATGTCGATATTTCCCGGCATCGCGATCTTCCTGGCCGTGCTCGGCTTCAACCTGCTCGGCGACGGCCTGCGCGACGCGCTCGATCCGCGCGAATCGTGATGTTTTTCGCGCGCCACGGCTTTCGATGGCGCGCGGCCGAACCAGCAAAACCACCAGAGTGACAACATGACAAGCTTCAACTGGCAGAACCCTTATCCGACGCTGCGCATGCCCGTGTTCGCGCGCAACATCGTGTCGACGTCGCAGCCGCTCGCCGCGCAGGCCGGCTTGCGCATGCTGTGGAAAGGCGGCAATGCGATCGATGCGGCCATCGCGGCGGCGGCGGCCATTACTGTCGTCGAGCCGGTGTCGAATGGACTCGGCAGCGACGCGTTCGCGCTCGTGTGGGACGGCAACAGGCTGCACGGGTTGAACGCATCGGGCGTCGCGCCCGCTGCGTGGAACGTCGATTACTTCAGGCGCAAATACGGCGAAAACAACGGCCTCGCCGTGCAGCCCGTGCGCGGCTGGGATACGGTGACGGTGCCCGGCGCCATTGCGGGCTGGGAAGCGCTGCATCGCAAGTTCGGCTCGCTGCCGTTCGCCGATCTGATGGAGCCTGCCATCGAGATCGCCGAGCGCGGCCATGCCGTGGCGAGCGTCGTCGCGCGCAAGTGGGCGGCCGCCGTGCCCGAACTGAAGAACCAGCCGGGCTACGCCGATACGTTCATGCCGCGCGGCCGCGCGCCCGAAGTCAGCGAACTGGTGAAGATGCCGGGCCACGCAAAGACCTTGCGCATGCTCGCCGAACTCGGCCCGCGCGCCTACTACGAAGGCGAAATCGCCGAACGCATTGCGGCGTTTGCGCGCGAATGCGGTGCGGCCATGACGCTCGACGATCTGCGCAACTATCAGCCCGATTGGGTCGAGCCGATCGGCAAGAACTATCGCGGCTACACGGTGCACGAGATTCCGCCGAACGGGCAGGGCATTGCCGCGCTGATCGCGCTCGGCATTCTCGAACAGTTCGACGTGGCCGCGCTGAAGCTCGACGGCATCGAATCGCAGCATCTGCAGATCGAGGCGATGAAGCTCGCGTTCGCGGATGTGTACCGCTACGTCGCCGATCCGCGCTCGATGGAAGTGACGCCTGAGCAAATGCTCGACGACGCCTATCTGAAATCGCGCGCGAAGCTGATCGATCCGAAGCGTGCGACGCAGTTCGGCTTCGGCATGCCGAAGGCGGGCGGTACGATTTACCTGTCGGCGGCCGACGAGCGCGGCATGATGGTCAGTTTCATCCAGTCGAACTATATGGGCTTCGGCTCGGGCTGCGTCGTGCCCGAGATGGGCATTTCGCTGCAAAACCGCGGCTGCGGTTTCTCGATGGACCCGAAGTCGCCGAATGTGGTGGAGGGCGGCAAGCGGCCGTTCCACACGATCATCCCGGCGTTCCTCACGCAGCAGGTGGACGGCAAGCAGGAAGCGGTGATGAGCTTCGGCGTGATGGGCGGCGACATGCAGCCGCAAGGGCACCTGCAAACCGTGGTGCGCATGCTCGATTACGGCCAGCAGCCGCAGGCGGCATGCGATGCGCCGCGCTGGAAGGTCAACCGCGATTTCTCGATCGACATCGAATCGACGCTCGATCCGCAAACCTCGCGCGCGCTCGAAGGCCTGGGCCACACGATCAAGTCGATCGATGATCCATATATGGATTTCGGTTCGGGCCAGTTCATCTGGAAGCTCGACCGCAACGAGCCCGAGCGCGGCTATGTCGCTGCAAGCGACAGCCGTCGCGACGGGCTGGCTGCGGGCTTCTGAGCGGCGCGTCGGGGCCGAGTGCATCGGCGCGTGGCGTCGCGCGCCGGCCCTGCCTGCGGCAAACCGCGAAGGCGTCAGCGGAAGCCTTCGCCACCTTCATTCGGGAATATTGCCCTCGTCGTTCTTGCGCTCGACGCGCCGCGCCGCCTTTTCGACCGCGAGCCAGTACTCGCGCATCGCGCCGATCCGCTTCTGATCCGCGTGCACGGCAGCCATCGCGTTGCGCACGCGCGCCTTCAGGACGGTGGGCTGCGCGTACTTCAGCACGCTGTCGGCGAGTCCGAGCAGCAGCGCCTGTTCGTAACGGGCGGCGTCGCCCGCGACGCCATTCGCGAGCAGCAGGATGGGCACGCCTTCGATCCGCGGCTCCTTTCTCAGGGCCGCGCACAATTCCAGTCCCGTCGTGTCGGGCAGCGTCGCGCTGACGAGGATCACCGTCGGCAGACTGTGCAGCGCGCGTTCGAGACCCTGTGCGCCCGTGGCGGCGGACGTGCAGCGGCCCAGGTCCTGCAGCAGATCCTGCAGGCTGGTCAAGCGGCCCGCATCGCTTTCGACGATCAGAATGTTGTCGGGCAAGGCGCCAAGTGTGGGCGGCAGATACGAGCCGGAGCGAAAGCGCTCCGATTGCGTGAGAATCTTGAGCCGCTTGCGCAATTGCGTTTCGACGCGCGCGCGCAGTTGTGTGGCATTCAGCGGCTTTGTGACGTAATCCGATGCGCCGAGGCGGAACGCGTCGATCTCCAGCGCGGGCGCATCGTGGCTCGTGACGAAGATGACGGGGATTTTCGCGAGTTCGGCGTCGGCCTTCAGAATTTCGCAGAAGTCGAAACCTGTCATGCCGGGCATGCTCGCGTCGAGCAGGATCAGGTCCGGCGTGGACTGCCGCGCGAGCAGCAGCCCCATTTCTCCCGACAGCGCGAAGCGCCGTTCCCCGTAATCGGAAAGCATATCGCTCATGATGCGCACGGTCGCGACGTCGTCGTCGACGATCAGGAGCTTGAACTTGTACGCTGACATGTGCTGTGTGTAGCGCCTCGGAGTGGAATGCTCAATGCGGCGTTTCGCGGACGCCCGCTTGCGATGGGTGACCTGCCGTCCCTGAACGAACACAAGATTAGGCGGAGATTTGCCGATCCGACAATAGCGATTTCCCGATATCCGTTGCGAATGAACGTGCGTTCAATCCTCTCACGACGTGATATGACACGCGTACGTCCGAAGTGTTCGGCTTTTCGCGGCGATCACTTTCTCATTTTCGGCACGTGTGTTCAAAATGGATTCGGATCAAGCGGGCGCGGCGCTGGCGCCGATGCGCGCGGCGTTCTTCGTTTTGCACACGATGCGCAAATTGCGCAGCCGGACTCCATGCTTGCGCGAACTTGTCTAGAATCGCACGGGCGTCGTTGGCTGCGAAGGTCGGACATTCGCGCCGCGGCGCTGCGTTTTTATGCGCGGCACGCATGGATGCCGCCCGACCTTGCCTGAAAGGACCGCTGCCGTGTGGCATTTCCCCACCGCTGTTCCGCCTTCGCTTGGCCCGTGGGCCGTGTTTCTGAGCGTGCTGCTCACGCAGCTCGGCGTGCCCGTGCCCGCCGCGCCGATGTTGATGCTGGCCGGGACGATGGCGGCGATGGGCCAGGTGTCGTATGCGAGTGTGTTCTGCGCGGCCGTCGTCGCGACGTTGCTGGCGGATTCGCTATGGTTCTTCGTCGGGCGCGTGCGCGGCCGGCGTCTGCTGAACGGGCTCGTGCGCTTCTCGCTGTCGCTAGATACGTCGCTGCGCGTGGCGCGCGGCGTGTTCGAACGGCACGGCGCGCCGATCCTGATGCTCGCCAAGTTCATCCCGGGCCTCGGGCTCATTTCGGCGCCGCTGCTCGGCACGACGGCGATCGCGCCGGGCGTATTCCTGCTGTGGGACGCTGTCGGCGCGTCGCTATGGGCGAGCGTGTATCTGGTCGGCGGCGCCGCCTTGCATGACCAGATCGTGCAGGCGATGCTGCTGGTGCGGCACAACGGCGGCACGATTTTCGATGCGTTCGCCGCGATCGGCGTGACGATGCTGCTGTATCGCTGGGTGCGGCGCATCCAGTTCCGGCGCGCGCTCGCGGAGCGGCGCATCAGCCCGGAACAGCTCGACGCGATGATGCGTTCCGACGCACCGCCGCTGATCTTCGATGCGAGACCTCGCAGCGTGCGGGAACAGGAGGCGTACCGGATCGCGGGCGCGTACCCGCTGGATCTCGATTCCCCCGGCCAACTGGAACCCGCCGTGCTCGCGCATCCCATCGTCGTATATTGCGTGTGCCCGAACGAAGCGACGGCGCGGCGCATCATCGAGCAGCTGCATCGCAAGGGCATTCAGCATGCGCGCGCGCTGAAGGGCGGACTCGACGCGTGGGAAAAGCGCGGCTATCCGACGGAGCCGCTGCCCGCCGATTTCTACACGTCGCTGCAACGCCTGGCCGTCGCCGTGCCGGAAGACGAGTACACGGTCCGCGCGACCGTGGCGGGCTGAACGCGGGCGAGTCGCCGCGCTTCGATTCTTGCGTCCTCCCAGACGCTTTTTCCGCTGCCGCCAAAACGCCGGAAAGGTTTGCCGCATAACGGTCGCGCGTGTGCGCGGCCTCGTGACATAGGTTGAAATAACTTCCGCATAGCCTGTAACGGCTGTCATCTCTACAGTGCACACATCGGATGCGATGCACTGATCGAACTCCACCGCAGACGATACCTCCGCCACCAACCGTTATGGCATCGTCATGGAATACGTCACCAAACTTGTTTTCGGCTTCACGGGCTTCGTCGTCGCCGTATCGCTGATCGAAGCAGTCGTACTCAGCCGCAGGAAAAGCGCGACCACACCGTTTGCATGGCACGAGGTGTGGATCTCCCTCCTCGACCTCGCTGTGCGCAGACTGATGTCGCTGTTGCCGCTCTCGCTCGCGACACCGTTGTTCAGCTTCGCCTACGAGCATCGCCTGTTCACTGTCGATATCAATAGCGCGCTCATGGTGTTCGCGCTCTTCATCGGCCAGGAGTTCTGCTACTACTGGTATCACCGCGCCTCGCATCGGATGCGCTTTTTCTGGGCCACGCACGCCGTGCATCATTCGCCGAACCAGTTGACGCTGTCGACGTCATACCGTCTCGGCTTGACGGGCAAACTGTCGGGCGCAACGCTGTTCTTCGCGCCGCTGGCCTGGCTCGGCGTGAAGCCTGAAGTCGTGATGCTGACGCTGTTCCTGAACCTGATGTACCAGTTCTGGCTGCATACCACATGGATTCCGAAGCTCGGCTGGTTTGAGTACGTGTTCAACACGCCGTCCGCTCACCGCGTGCATCATGCATCGAACGTCGACTATCTCGATGCGAACTACGGCGGCGTGCTGATCGTGTTCGACCGTCTGTTCGGCACGTACGTCGAAGAGCGCGAAGACGAGCCCTGTGTGTACGGTTTCGTTACGCCGACCACGTCGCGCAATCCGTTCGTCATCGAGTTCGAACACTGGGCCACGCTGATCCGCGACGTCGTCAAGGCGAAGAACCCGTGGATCGCGCTCAACCACATCATTCAGCCGCCGGGCTGGCTGCCCGACGGCGGCGGCGAAACGACGGAAGAACTGCGCCGCAAGAACAAGGCCGTGGTGCAGAGCGCTTGCGAGACCGTCAACGGTTGATGTGTCACCAAGACGCAAGCCTGGATAATGGAAGGACAAGGCGGGGCGCGCAGACGAATGCGCGCCCCGTTTCCATTGGCACTCTGCTTGCTCAATCGCCGCAAATATCCATTGCGAATCGCGGCGTCTTTCAGAACGATTCACGTTGATTCAGGTTGTATGGCACGCCAGCACGCCGCAGGCCAATGGAGTAGTCTATCGACCTGGCGGCCGCGCGCATGCGGCTCGCGAGCACGAAGCAACATCATCCAACCCGATCTCATCGATGAGGCCAATATGGAATATCGTCACCTGGGCGCGTCAGGATTCAAGGTTCCCGTACTGAGCTTCGGCACGGGAACGTTCGGCGGTAAAGGCGAATTCTTTCAGGCGTGGGGCGGGGCGGATGTCGCGCAGGCTCGCAAGCTCGTCGATATCTGTCTCGACGCAGGTGTGACGTTGTTCGACAGCGCCGACATCTATTCGAGCGGCGCATCGGAATCGATTCTCGGCGAGGCGCTCAAGGGTCGTCGCGACAAGGCCATCATCTCGACGAAGGCCACGTTCCGCTTCGACGAAAACGATCCCAATGCCGTCGGCTCATCGCGCTTTCATTTGATCAAGGCCGTCGATGCCGCCCTCGCTCGCCTGCAAACCGACTACATCGATCTGTTCCAGCTGCACGGCTTCGATGCCAAAACGCCCGTCGAAGAGACGTTGTCGACGTTGAACGATCTCGTGCGCGCGGGCAAGATCCGCTATACAGGCGTGTCGAATTTTTCCGGCTGGCATCTGCAGAAGTCGCTCGATGTCGCGGACCGTTACGGCTATCCGCGTTACGTCGCGAACCAGACCTATTACTCGCTGATCGGACGCGACTACGAATGGGAACTGATGCCGCTCGGCATCGATCAGGGCGTGGGCGCCGTCGTGTGGAGCCCGCTCGGCTGGGGCCGTCTGACGGGAAAGATTCGCCGCGGCCAGCCGCTGCCCGATCAGAGCCGTCTGCACAAGACGGCCGACATGGGGCCGCCCGTTCCCGACGAGTACCTGTATCGCGTGGTCGATGCGCTGGATGCCATCGCGGAAGAAACGGGCAAGACCATTGCGCAGATCGCGCTGAACTGGCTGCTGCAGCGGCCAACCGTGTCGACGGTGCTGATCGGCGCGCGCGATGAAACGCAGCTGCGCCAGAATCTGGGCGCCGTCGGCTGGAATCTTACGCAGGAACAGGTGGCGAAGCTCGACGAAGCGAGCAAGCTGAGGCCGGCTTATCCGTACTGGCATCAGGAAGGTTTCGCGGAGCGTAATCCGTTCCCCGTTTAAGCAGCCGGTCCGCTGCTTGCGATGAAGTGAAGCAGGCCGGCGCGTCCGTCCGCAACGGACGGCGCGACCGGTCCCATCGATTTTTTTGCGGCAACATGTGAGGACGCGCTCGAACGGCACGAAGTGGCCGCGAGCGTCGTGCATCGAATGGTCATGAGCGAGGCCAGATATGCCGACAGTGCTGCTTGTAGACGACGACGCTGGAACGCTGGACGCATGGCAGACGGTCTGCGAGGCGCACGGCTATCAGACGTGTCTCGCGCAAGACGGACGCGCCGCACTCGATCTGCTTCACGAGCGTGAGGTGGACATCGTGGTCGCCGATTGGCGCATGCCCGTCATGTCGGGCAGCGTGCTGTGCTATCACGTGCGCAACGAGCAGAATCTCGCGGATATCGTGTTCATCCTCGTGTCGGGCGAGCCGAGCCCGCCCGCTTTCGTCTATTACGACGGCTTTCTGCGCAAGCCGCTCGACCCGTCCGATCTTCTGTCGGCAATGGACCGGCTGCTGCAGGAGCGCGCCGCCGACGGCCGCCGCCGGCGCAACATTCCCGCCATGCCGAAGAGTCAATAAACGTTCGCCGGATGTCGGCAAAAAAGAAGGGCGCCTTTATCGGACTGAAAGCCGGGTCTCGCAGGTCGCGCTTCGTTCGCATCGTTTTTTTGCGCACTGTCTCACTTCGACGCCGGATATTTTTGTCACGCCTATGATGGAAGCGCTGCGTTGAGTTGGCGCGTTCGTGGTTGCCAAACCGTTGTCCATTCTCTATGATCGCGCGCCGAAAATCGCAGACTCGTTGTCATGCGATCCGACTCGGCACAGCACCATCACGGAGCTTATACAACATGAAGAAATCACTACTTGCCCTCGCGACCCTCGGCGTTTTTACTGCATCCGCGCACGCGCAAAGCAGCGTGACACTGTATGGCCTGATCGATACGGGCCTCGTCTACACCAACAATCAGCAGGGCCACAGCAACTGGCAAATGCTTAGCAGCGCGACGCAGAATACCGTGTTCGGCCTCAAGGGCTCGGAAGATCTCGGCGGGGGCCTGCATGCGGTGTTCAAGCTCGAACAGGGCTTTCTGCTGAATAACGGCGCGCAGGCGTTCTCCGGCGATGCCTTCGGTTCGCAGGTGTGGGTCGGTCTGCAAAGCGATCCCTATGGCACGCTGACGTTCGGCCGCCAGTTCGACGTGATGAACGACCTCGTCGGCCCGCTGACAGCGGAATTCAACACGTGGGGCGGCAGCATGGCCGCGCATCCGTTCGAGAACGACAACCTCGCTGCGAACTCCGTCGTCGTCAACAACACGGTCAAGTACACGAGCCCCGTCTATCGCGGCATCACGTTCGCGACGATGTATGCGTTCAGCAACAAGGCAGGCGACTTCTCGAACAACCGCTCGTATGGCTTCGGCCTGTCGTACGCGATGGGCCCCGTCAATCTCGCGGCCGGCTATCTGCAGTTCAACAACGCGGGCAACGAAGGCGGCGCGATCACCGCATCCGATACGAGCGCGAACTTCATCGCGGAACGCCAGCGCATCTGGTCGCTCGGCGGCAACTATACGTACGGCCCCGCGACGGTTGGTCTCGTCTGGAGTCACACGCAGCTCGACAACGTGGCAGGCGTGTTCTCGTTCGGCACGGGCAGCTATCTCGGCGCGAACGACTCGTCCGCGGGCACGTTGAACGGCTCGCTGCGCCTCGACAACTACGAAGTGAACGCGAAGTACGCGCTCACGCCCGCCTTGAGCGTGTCGGGTGCGTACACGTACACGCATGGCGCGTACAACGGCTCGTCGCCGGGATGGAACACGGCGATGCTGCAAACGGATTACGCCGTCAGCAAGCGCACGGATTTCTACCTCGAAGGCGTCTATCAAAACGTGCATGGCGCGCCGGCGGGCACGGTGCTCTCGCACGCGATGATCAACACGCTGTCGCCTTCGTCGACGGATACGCAGGTTGCCGTGACGGTGGGCCTGCGGCACGCGTTCTGACGCCACGCGCCCGTTCGCGCCACGCATAGCGACGCTGCGCCTGGCGCGAGGCGGGCGCCTGCGCCATGATGTGCGGCGCTTGGCTCATATCTGCCCCATCCCCCATCGCTGTTGCGCATCCGTGGCAAACTTTGGTTTTGCCACCTTGCGCGCCGTCACGCTTGCGCGGCGGCCCCACGACACGAACCGTTCATGGACGACGTATCCGCCTTCGACCCGCTACGCCCACGCCTGCAGAAGATCGCCTACCGGATGCTCGGCTCCGTCGCCGAAGCCGAAGACATCGTGCAGGACGTCTGGCTGCGCTGGCACGGCGCCGACCGTCAGGACATCGACAACGCGGAAGCGTGGCTCGTTTCCGTGACGACACGCATGTCCATCGACCGCTTGCGCGCCGCGAAGGTCCAGCGCGAGCACTACACGGGTATCTGGCTGCCCGAGCCGCTGATGACCGATTCGCCCGCCACGCCCGAAGAGATGACGGAGCGCGCCGACGATGTCTCCGTCGCGTTTCTGCTGCTGCTCGAACGGCTGTCGCCTGAAGCGCGGGCGGCGTTCCTGCTGCGTGAAGTTTTCGACGCTGACTATGACGAAGTCGCCGATGCAATCGGCAAGACGGAAGCCGCGTGCCGCCAGCTGGTGAGCCGCGCGAAGGCGCAACTGCGCGATGAACGTCCGCGCTACGCAGTGCCGCGCGAGAAGCATCAGCAGCTGCTGCAGACCTTCGCGCAGGCACTCGAACGCGGCGATTTTCCCGCCATCAACGCGTTCCTCGCGCAAGATGCCATCCTCGTCGGCGATGGCGGCGGCAAGGTACAGAGTTTCCCGAAACCGATGGAGGGCGGCCGGCGCATTGCGCAGCTGTTCTACGCCGCCGCGCTGCGCTACAAGAGCGGGTTGCGCGTGAAGCTCGTGATGCTCAACGGCGAGGCCGCGTTGCTGCGCTATTTCGAAGGCGAGCTGGAGTCGGCGCAAACATTCGAAACGGACGGCGAGCGCATCGTCGCCATTCACGTACAGCGCAATCCCGACAAGCTCGCGCGTATCGCCGCCGCTTATCCCCACCCCTGAGCGCTGCGTCGTCATTTCTGCTGGTTGCCGATTGGTGTCCGGCGGGCAACACCGTGAGCCCGTCGGCGCGTCTACCGCGCTGCGAACCGCGAACCTAACATGACTGCATGCGGTTCACGACCGCTCGCGGCGCCGCTGCATCCGTCATGCGCGGACGCCGCCGTCACCGACACCAGGAGAACGTTCATGACCCAGCGCGTCAACTACTTTCAGCAGTCGCCGGAACTGTCCAAAAAATTCATCGAGTTCAGCAATCTGCTGAAGGATTCCGCGATTGAAGAGGGAGTGCTCGACCTCGTCAACATCCGTGCATCACAGATCAACGGCTGCACCTTTTGCCTCGACATGCACGTGAAGGAAGCACGCATTCACGGCGAGCGCGAGCTGCGCCTGCATCATGTCGCAGCCTGGCGCGAATCGACGCTGTTTTCGCCGCGCGAACGCGCCGCGCTCGCATGGACGGAAGTCCTGACGACGCTGCCCGAACACGGCGTGCCCGACGAAATCTATGAGCGCGTGCGCGGCCAGTACTCGGAGAAGGAAGTGTCCGATCTGACCTTCCTGGTGATGGCGATCAATGCCTGGAACCGCGCGAACGTCGCGTTCAGGCCCGTGCCGGGTTCCTTCGACAAGGCATTCGGCCTCGACAAGGCGAACCTCGCCTGAGCCCGATACGGTTGTTCTTTTTTACCCTGCGGCCCGCTTGCGGGCCGTCCCCATTGAAGGAGCACACAATGTTCCGCTCGAAGAAAAGCCTGGCGGCCGCGCTCGCGATCACGGGCGCGTTGACGGGCAAGGCATATGCCGAGGCCCCGGACGCGATCGTTACGCCCGTCATGACGAAGGCGCTCGCCGATTACCCCGGCAAGGAAGCGATGATGATCACGGTCGTGTATCCGCCCGGCTCCCAGGACCCGGTGCATCGGCATCATGCGCATGGCTTCATCTACGTGCTGGAGGGCTCGATCGTGATGGCGGTGAAGGGCGGCAAGGAAGTCACGCTGACGCCCGGCAGGCCTT